>NZ_JAMXRZ010000001.1 GCF_024124375.1 Klenkia sp. PcliD-1-E | reverse complement strand
CCCGCCCCCCGCCCTTCTCGGGGAAGACCCCGTCGGCGCGCCCGGGCCGGCCCCGGCGGGGTGGCCGGCCCGGCTGCTCGGGCTGCTGCCCCGGCTGGTCGAGGGCGACGAGCTGGCCGCCGTCCGGCTGCTGGTGGCGAGCCTGCCCGCCGACCTCACCACGGTGCCCCCCGAGCGGGTCGGGCATGGCTGAGGTCACCGCGGTCGGCACCGGCTGGGTGCCGCTGGCGGCGGCGGTGCTGCTGGCCACGACGGCGGTGACCGCCACCGCCCACGGCGCGCTGCTGGGCCGGCCGGACCGGCCCTGGGCCGAGGCCGCACGGCTGCTGCGCCAGCAACGCCGGACCACGCTCGCCGCGGACACCCTGCTGGGCCGCGGCGCGGTGCTCCTCGCCCCGGTGGTGGCGCTGCTGATGGTCGCCGTGGTCCCGCTGGGCGGCTGGACGGTGACCGACCTCGGCGTCGGCGTCGTCTGGTTCAACACCCTGGACGTCGTGCTGTGGGCGGTGTTCTGGCTGACCGGCTGGGGCGCCAACAGCGCGCTCGCGCTGGTCGGGGCCTACCGGTTCCTGGCCCAGGCGCTGGCCTACGAGCTGCCCCTGATGTTCGCCCTCGCCGCCCCGGCGCTGGCGGCCGGCAGCCTGCGCCTGGGCGACGTGGTCACCGCCCAGCAGGGCCTGTGGTTCGTCGTCTGGATGCCGGCGGCGTTCGCCGTCTACTGCCTGGGCGTCCTCGGGTTCACCGCCCGCGGCCCGTTCGGCGCGCCGGTGTCACCCGACGCGGCGGGCGGGCTGGCCGCCGAGCTGTCCGGGGTGGACCGGCTGCTGCTGGCCGGGGGGCGCTGGCTGCTGCTGGTGGCCGGCTCGGCGTTCGGCGCCACCGCGTTCCTGGGCGGGGGCGGCGGCCCGCTGCTGCCGGGCTGGGCGTGGGTGCTGCTGAAGACGGTGCTGCTGGCCCTCGCGCTCGCCGCGGTCGCCCGCCGGCTCCCGCTGTGGCGCGCCGAGCGGTTCACCGAGGTGGGCTGGCTGGTCCTGCTGCCGGTGGCGCTGCTGCAGCTGCTGGTCGTCGCGGTCGTGGAGGTGGGGTGAGCGTGCTGTCGGGGATCGTGTTCTGGGTGCTGGCCGTCGTCGCGGTCGGCACCGGGGTGGCGGTGTTCCGGGTCGACTCGATGGCCCGGGCCAGCTACGCGCTGGCGGTGAGCTTCGCCGCGGTCGGGCTCGCACTGCTGCTGGTCGACCTGGAGTTCGTCGGGGTCATCACCGTGCTGATGATGACCATGGAGATGGCCGTGATGGCCGTCTTCATGGTCATGTTCATGGGGATGAACCCGGCGCTGGTGCCGATGAGCATGACCCACGGCACCCGCACCCCGGCGGTGCTCGCGGTGGGCTGCTTCCTGCTGCTGGGCTCCGGCTCGGTGCTGGTGCCCTGGCCCGCCCGGGACGGCGCACCGGCACCCGACCCGACCGCCGTCCTGGGGGTGGCCCTGATGGAGTCGAAGATGCTGGTGATGCTCACCGTGAGCGCGGTGCTGTTCGCGACGGTGGTGGCCGCCCTGTGCCTGGCCGCCGCCCGCACCCGCTACGACCGGTTCGGCGACGACCTGCGGTCGCGCCCGGTCGACCCGGTCCGGGGCGGGGTGGGCCGGTGACGCTGCAGACGGTGCTCCTGGTCGCCTCCGCGCTGTTCAGCGTCGGGCTCTACGGCGCGCTGTCCCAGCAGGTCGTCGTCATGGTCATGATGGGTCTGGAGCTCATGCTCAACGGGGTCGTGCTGGCCGCGGCCGGGTTCTGGTGGTTCCTGTCGCCCTCGCCCGACGGCCAGGTGCTGCTGCTGGTGGTCATCAGCGCGATGACGGTGGAGATGGCGATGGGCTTCGCCGTCGCCACCCTGCTGCACCGCACCGCCGGCACCGACAGCGCCGAGTCGGTCACCGAGCTGCACGGATGAGTGCCGCCCTGCTCGCCGTCCTGGTGGGTCTGCCGCTGCTGGCCGGCGCGCTGCTGTGCCTGCTACCGGTCCGTCGACCGGCACCGGTCGCGGTCGGGGTCGCCGGAGTGGTCGCGGCCGCCGCCGTGGTCGCGGCGGTGCGCCGGCCGGCGGCCGGGTGGGCGTTCCTGCCGCTGGTGGACGGCGGCGGTGTCCGCCTGGCCGTGGACGACCTGGCCGCTCCGGTGCTGGTGTCCGTCGGCGCCGTGACCGCCCTGGTCCTGCTGGCCGCGGCCCTGGACGCCGAGGCGTGGCCGGCCCGCTTCTGGGGGTTGATGCTGGTGTTCACCGGCTCGGTGACGCTGACGGTGACCGCGACGACCCTGCCGGCGCTTCTGCTGGGCTGGGAGGTCATGGGCGCCTGCTCCTACGCGCTGATCGGCCTGCGGTGGGACCGGCCGGCTCCGGTGGCCGCCGGGGCGAGCGCCTTCCTCACCACCCGGACCACCGACCTGGGCCTCTACGTCGCCGGTGGTGCCGCGCTGGCCGGCGGTGCCGGGTGGTCGCTGGACCGGCTCTCCTCGGCCACCGGGCCGTGGCTGCACCTGGCCGCGGCCGGGGTGCTGGTGGCCGCGCTCGGCAAGGCCGCGCAGCTGCCGTTCTCGGCCTGGTTGTCCCGCGCCATGGAGGGCCCGGCGCCGGTGAGCGCACTGCTGCACTCCGCGGCCATGGTGGCGATGGGCGGGTATCTGCTGCTGCGCACCGCGCCGCTGCTGGCGGCCACCGGCTGGGCCGGGCCGACGGCGGCCTGGGTCGGCGCGGTCACCACCGTCGCGCTCGGGGCGGTGGCCGTGGCGCAGAGCGACCTGAAGCAGCTGCTCGCCGCCTCGACCGCGGCGCAGCTGGGCTTCGTGGTGCTCGCCGCCGGGGTGTCGGCGACCGCGGCCGGCAGCGCCCAGCTGGTCGCGCACGCCGCGGTCAAGGCCGGCCTGTTCCTCGCCGCCGGTGCCTGGCTGACCGCGATCGGCAGCAAGCAGCTGCCGGCACTGCGCGGGATCGCCCGCCGCTTCCGCGCGCTCGGTGCAGTGGCGTCGGTCGGGCTGCTGGCCCTGGCCGGGGTGCCGCCGCTGTCGCTGTGGCTGACCAAGGACTCGGTGCTGGCGGCGGCCGGGGAGCAGTCGGTGCCGCTGCAGCTGGTGGGGTTGGCCGGGGCGTTGCTGTCGGCGGCCTACGCGGGGACGGCGCTGCGGGTGCTGTGGTCGCGCACCGACCCCGCGCCCGGCGGCGACGAGCAGCCACCCCGCGGCCGGGTGCCGACAGGCCAGCTGCTCCCCCTCGGCGCGCTCGCCGCCGGCGCCGTCGTCCTGGGGGTTCTGGCCCCCGGCACCGCCGGCCCGGGCGAGCTGGCCCTCAGCGGCGTGCTCGCCGTCGGGGTCGTGCTGCTGGTGCTGCGCCGGCCGGTGCCCGCGCCGCGGTGGGCGGCACGCTGGCTGGGTCTGCAGACCGCCGCCGACCGGGTGGTGGCCGGGCTCGGGGTGCTCGTGGCCGGGGCTGCCCGCGCCGAGGACCTGCTGGTCCGGCGGGGGGTCGGTGGGATCACCCGGACGGTTCCCCGGCTGGCCGCCGCCGCAGCGGCGGCCGACGACCGCGGCCCGGCTGCTGCGGTGCGCGCGGTCACCGCCGGTGCCCGGTCCCTGGGGGTGCTGGCCCGTCGCCCGCAGACCGGCCTGGCCCACCAGTACTACGTCCAGGCCGTGCTGGCGCTCGCCGCCGTCCTGGCCGCCGTCCTGCTCTCGATCGTGGTGAGGTGAACGTGCTCGAGTTGGTCGTCTTCGCACCCCTGCTGGCCGCCGGCCTGCTGGCGGTGTTGCCCGTAGGCGACCGGGCCGCCCGGTGGACCTGGGTGCTGGTCACCGCCGCCGACCTCGCGCTGCTGGTCGCCCTGGCGCTGGCCTACCGCACCCCGCCCGCCGGCGGGCTGGCGTTCGAGCGTCAGCTGTCCTGGATCCCGTCGGTGGGGGTCGGCTACCACGTCGGGGTCGACGGGCTGTCCCTGCCGCTGCTGCTGCTCACCGGGGTGGTGTTCGCGGCGTGCGCGGTGCACGCGCTGCGCGAGCAGCGCCGTCCCCGGGCCCAGGCCGCGCTGTTCCTCTTCCTGCAGACCGCCTGCCTGGGGGTCTTCGTCGCCCAGGACCTCGTGCTGTTCTTCGTGTTCTTCGACCTGACGATCGTCGGCATGTGGTTCTCCATCGCCGGGTGGGGCCACGGGGACAACCGGCGCTCGGCGCTGCAGTTCTTCCTCTACACCTTCCTGGGCAGCCTGGCCCTGCTGGCCGGGTTCATCGGGCTGTACGTCGCCGCCGACCCGCACACCTTCGACATCCCCGCCCTCGTCGCCGCCGCCCCGCTGGCCGACCACCCCGTCGGCGGGGCGGTGGTGCTCGGGCTTGTGCTGCTGGGGCTGGCGATCAAGACCCCGCTGGTGCCCTTCCACACCTGGCTGCCCCCCGCGCACACCGACGCCCCGGCCATCGGGTCGGCGGTGCTGGCCGCGGTGCTGCTCAAGCTGGGCACCTACGGGTTCGTCCGGATCGCCATGCCGGTGCTGCCCCAGGCCTGGCAGGCCTGGGCCTGGGTGGTGCTGTCCGTCGGGGTGGTCTCGGTGCTCTACGGCGGGCTGGTTGCCCTGGCCCAGACCGACCTCAAGCGGTTGGTCGCCTACACGTCGGTCACGCACATGGGCTACGTCGCGGTCGCGGTGGGCGTGGCGGGGCTGGCCGGCGGCGACGCGGTCCTCCGGCAGGTCGCCGCGACCGGGGCGGTCACCCAGATGGTCAGCCACGGCCTGCTCACCGGCGCCCTGTTCCTGCTCGCCGGCGCGCTCCACGACCGCCGAGGCAGTTACGCGCTGGCCGACTACGGCGGCCTGGCCCGACCGGCGCCCCGCTTCGCCGTCCTGTTCGGCATCGCCGCGTTCGGCTCCCTCGGGTTGCCCGGCTTCAGCGGGTTCGTCGCGGAGTTCCAGGTGCTCAGCGGCAGCATCGGGGTCACCGCGTGGGCCCTGGCCGCCGTCCCCGGGATCCTGCTGACCGCCGTGCTGCTGGTGCGGGCCACCGGGTCGCTGCTCACCGGTCCGACCGTCGGCCGCGCGGTCGGCTTCACCGACCTGCGTGTGCACGAGGTCGCGCCCGTGGCGGGTCTGCTGGCGCTGTCGGTGCTGGTGGGGCTGCTGCCCGGCCCGCTGCTGGCCTGGATCACCCCCGCGGCGCAGTCGCTGGTCGTCCTGGTCGGTCGCTAGGTGTACGCCGACCTGGTCCCGGAGGCCTGCCTACTCGCCGGCGCCGTCGTCTGCCTGCTCGCCGGGTCGTTCCTGGCCCGGGAGCGGCAGTGGGTCACCCGGGTGGTCGCCGCCGCCGCGCTGATCGCGTCGCTGGTCACCGCACTGGTGGCCGCCGGCGCGACGCGGACGGTGTTCGACGGCAGCTACGCCCTGGACGCCGGCACCACCTCCGCCCGGGTCCTGGCCGCCGCGACCACGCTGCTGGTCATCGCGCTGGGCACCGCCGAACTGGCCGGCGACCGGCGGGAGAGCGAGACCTACGCCCTGCTGCTGCTGGCCGCCCTCGGGGTGGTGGTGCTCGCCGGCGCCAGCGACCTGCTGGTGCTCATCGTCGGGTTCCTGCTCGCCTCCATCCCCGTCTACGGCCTGATCGGGCTGGACCGGCGGCGGGTCAGCACCGAGGCCGCCGTCCGCACGTACCTGCTCGGCGCGCTGGCCGGCATCGTGCTCATGCTCGGCGCCACCGTCCTCACCGCGCTGGCCGGGGGGTCCACCTACCGCGAGCTGGCCGACCGGCTGCCGGCCGCACCCGCCGCGGCCGTCGCCGTCGGCATCCTGGCCGTCGTGCTCGGCCTGCTCTTCGAGGCCGGCGCCGTCCCGCTGCACCCGTGGGTGCCCGACGCCGTGCAGGGCGCCCGCACCACGGTGGCCGCGTTCCTGACCACCGTGCCCAAGGTCGGCGCGCTGCTCGCCCTCACCCGGCTGGTCGAGGTCGTCCCTCCCGGGGTGCCCGTGCGCCCGGTGGTCGCCGTCCTCGCCGCCGCCAGCCTGCTGCTGGGCACCTTCGCCGCGTTCGGCCAGCACGACCTGCGCCGCCTGCTGGGCTGGTCGACCGTCAGCCAGGTCGGGTTCCTGCTCCTCCCGGTCGCCGCCGCCGGGCGCTCACCGCTGGCCCTGGGCTCGCTGGTGGTCTACCTGGCCGGCTACGCGGTCACCACCCTCGCCCTCTTCGCGGTGCTCGCCGCGCTCCCCCACCACCGCACGCTCACCGACGTGCGGGGCAGCGCACGCACCCACCCGTGGCTGACCGCCGTCGTGATCCTCGGGCTGCTCAGCACCGTGGGTACCCCGCCCACCGCCGTGTTCCTGGGCAAGCTGACCACCTTTACCGCCGCCTGGGAGGCAGGCCTGCCCTGGCTTGTCGTGCTCGCCGCGCTCGCCACCGTCGCGAGCCTGTTCTACCTGCTCCGCTGGGGGGCGGCCATCCTGCCGTGGTCGATGACTTCCACCAAGCAGGCGAGTGCATCGGTCCCGCCCGGTGCCATCAGGGGGGCAGCTGCCACCGCTGCGGTCTGCGCTCTTGGCGTGATTGTGCTTGGCGTCGCCGGTGGCGCAGTCCTGTTAGAGACGACGACGCTGGTCCGCTGACCGCCACCCGCTGACGGTATTCGCGAAGCAAGCCTCGTCTCTCCGCTGCAGGACAGGCCGCAGCACCGGGCCCCTTTTAGCGCTCTTGAGCTCGCTGCGGCCTTGATACCCCCGGGGGGTAGTGGTACCTTTTTAGCACTTCGGACGGCAAGGGAGCACCCATGGTCGGTTACGCAGCATCCAAAGACGACCAGCTCAAGCGGCTACGCCGCATCGAGGGCCAGGTGCGGGGCCTTCAGCGGATGGTGGAGTCCGACACCTACTGCATCGACGTGCTGACCCAGGTATCGGCGGCGACCAAGGCGCTGCAGGCCGTTGCGCTGGGTCTGTTGGAGGACCACATGGCCCACTGCATGGTCGAAGCGGCCCGGGTCGGTGGCACCGAGCAGGACGCCAAGGTCCGCGAGGCTGCCGACGCCATCGCCCGCCTAGTCCGCAGCTGACCCACCTCCCGCATCCGCCACCGCGCACCAATACCCCCACGCTTGCACGCAACGACAACAGGAGGAGATCCAGGATGAGCACCGCCACCTACACCGTTTCGGGCATGACCTGCGGGCACTGCATTGCCAGCGTCACCGAGGAGCTCACCGAGCTCGCCGGCGTCACCGGAGTCGCGGTGGACCTGCCCACCGGCGCGGTCACCGTGACCAGCGCTGCCCCGCTGGCTACCGAGGATGTCCGCGCCGCCGTGACCGAGGCCGGCTACCAGCTTACCGACGCACCGGCCTGAGCCCGGGAAGGACGCCCATGCCTGCCCTTGACGATCTGTCCGCGCCGACCCGGATCGCCGGCTACCTGGCCGCGCTGGTGGTCGTGTTCGCCGCCGCAACCGGGGTGGGTGCAGCGGCAGGACCGATCGGGGCGCCCGCGTCCTCCCCCAGCCAGAGCACCGAGCATCCGACCAACCCGGACAACGACCCGGCCCAGCCGCATGAAGGGGGGCACACGCCATGACCTCGACCGCCCAGCAGCCCCAGCTCACCCCGACCTCGGGGACCAACGCCGTGGAACTGGTGATCGGCGGGATGACCTGCGCGTCGTGCGCCAACCGGGTGGAACGCAAGCTGAACAAGCTGCCCGGGGTGACCGCGACGGTCAACTACGCCACCGAGAAGGCCAAGGTCACCCTGGAGGGGACCCCGGTAACCCGGGGCGCCTCGGCTGGCTCGAGCACCGAGGCCGGGACCGGCCCGGGTCCGGCGGTGTCCACTGAGGACCTCATCGCCGCCGTGCAGGCAGCCGGCTACACCGCGGCCTTGCCCGCCCCGCCGACTCCTGCACGCACCCTCGACCCGGCGGCCAGTGACACGGCCGCGGCCGAGGCCACCCCGGATGCGACCGCGGCGCTGCGCCGCCGGCTGCTGATCAGCGCTGCGCTGAGCCTGCCAGTGATCGCCCTGGCGATGGTCCCGGCCTGGCAGTTCACCAACTGGCAGTGGCTGTCGCTCACCCTGGCCGCACCGGTGGTCGCATGGGGCGCCTGGCCCTTCCACCAGGCCGCCTGGACCAACGCCCGGCACGGCGCGGCCACCATGGACACCCTGATCTCCGTGGGCACCCTGGCCGCGCTGGGCTGGTCGCTGTACGCGCTGTTCTTCGGCACCGCCGGCATCCCCGGCATGACCCACCCCTTCAGCTTCGCCGTCGAACGAGGCGGCGGGGGCGGCAACATCTACCTGGAGGCCGCCGCCGGGGTCACCACCTTCATCCTCGCCGGCCGCTACGCCGAAGCACGCGCCAAGCGACGCTCCGGGGCCGCGCTGCGCGCGCTGCTGCAGATGGGTGCCCGCGACGTCGCGGTGCTGCGCGACGGCAGCGAGCAGCGCATCCCGGTCGAGGAGCTGGCCGTCGGCGACCGGTTCCTGGTCCGCCCCGGGGAGAAGATCGCCACCGACGGCGTCGTCGCCGAGGGCTCCTCGGCGGTGGACGTCAGCATGCTCACCGGGGAATCGGTGCCCGTGGAGGTCACCGCCGGTGACGCCGTCACCGGGGCCACCATCAACGCCGGCGGCCGGCTAGTGGTCACCGCCACCCGGGTGGGAGCCGACACCCAGCTGGCGCAGATGGCCCGCCTGGTCGAGGACGCCCAGAACGGCAAGGCCCAGGTGCAGCGCCTGGCCGACCGGATCTCCGGGGTCTTCGTCCCCGTCGTCATCGCCCTAGCCGTGGCCACCCTGGGCTTCTGGCTGGGCGCCGGCGGAGGGACCGAGGCCGCGTTCACCGCTGCTGTCGCCGTGCTGATCATCGCCTGCCCCTGCGCCCTGGGACTGGCCACCCCGACGGCCCTGATGGTCGGCACCGGCCGCGGCGCCCAGCTGGGCATCCTGATCAAGGGCCCCGAGGTGCTGGAGTCCACCCGCCGTATCGACACCGTCGTGCTGGACAAGACAGGCACCGTCACCACCGGCCAGATGGCCGTCACCGATGTCGTCCCGGCCTCCGGCACCGACGCCGCACGGGTGCTGCGGCTGGCCGGTGCGCTCGAGGACGCCAGCGAGCACCCCATCGCCCGCGCCATCACCAGCGCCGCCCTCACCGACACCGAGGGCGAGGCAGCGCCACAGCCGGCCGTGGCAGAGTTCGCCAACCTCGAAGGACTCGGTGTCCGCGGCACCCTTACCGACACCGACGGCACGCACACCGCGCTGGTCGGCCGTCCCCGCCTGCTCACCGAGCAGAACATCACCCTGCCCGAAGACCTGCAGACCGCCCACGCCCGCGCAGAAGCCGAAGGCGCGACCGTGGTTGCGGTGGCCATCGATGGCACCCCCGCCGGCCTGATCACCATCGCCGACACCGTGAAGCCCACCAGCGCCGCCGCCATCACCCAACTGCGCGCTCTCGGACTGACCCCGATCCTGCTCACCGGCGACAACGCCACCGTCGCGGCCACCGTCGCCGCCCAGGTCGGCATCGACGAAGTCATCGCCAATGTGCTGCCCGCCGACAAGGTCGCCGTCGTCACCGACCTGCAGGCCCGCGGTAAGACCGTGGCCATGGTCGGGGACGGCGTCAACGACGCCGCAGCCCTCGCCCAGGCCGACCTCGGCCTGGCCATGGGTACCGGCACCGACGTCGCGATCGAAGCCAGTGACCTGACCCTCGTCCGCGGGAACCTGCAGGTCGCAGCCGACGCCGTCCGGCTCTCCCGCCGCACCCTGGCCGTCATCAAGAGCAACCTGTTCTGGGCCTTCGCCTACAACGTCGCAGCCATCCCGCTTGCCGCCGCCGGACTGCTCAACCCGATGATCGCCGGAGCCGCGATGGCGCTGTCCAGCGTCTTCGTCGTCACCAACAGCCTGCGGCTGCGCCGCTTTCAGCCCACCAGCCACTAGTCCATAACGCCCTGATCGCACGGTCGAGGACAACCAAGCCTGGGGACAGGTGCCCACCTACTGGCCGTCGCTTCCCAGGTGCAGGTGCACCCAGTGCTGATCACGGCGGTCGTTCCTGCTCACCGCTGCGGGGCAGTCCCGAATAACACCGGGTTCCCTCTTGCCCCGACCACCTCACGGCGGCCGGACCAGCTGCGGCATACACCCTAGGTAGCCGGCGACCGCGGTCGTTCCGCGGGTCCGGTGTAGGAACGTGTCGGTTGCGCTGGCGGCGCTTGAGACGACTCCTCAGTCGTTTGTCTCAGGGTGTCGGCCGGTGGGCGGGGTTGTGAGGTGGCTGCCATTCGGGCGAGGTGAGCGTTGTAAATCGCCAGCTCGTCATCGGCGATCCGATCAGATCGGATGGTTCCTCGCTCCTCGGACTTCACCCATTGGAAGAACACGATGGCGACGGCTATGAATGTTGGGAATTCACCAAAGCCCCACACGATGTTGCCGGCGGCCAACTGATCTGTCATAACGTCGATGCCCCAGTCCTGGGGCGGGTTCGCGAAGGTCCGGATGAGTGGTCGGCTGGCCATCATCAGCACGACGGCAAAGAACGCCTCGGCCGGGCCGGGCAATGCGATATCCAGCAGTCTGATCGGGGCGGACGTGCTCCGTGGCCAAGGATCCAAGGCGAATGCCCCACCGAAGGCCAGCAGTCCGCTGACGAAGAAGAAGGTGATCATGACCAGGTTGCCGGCCAAGCTGGCCATCAGGTCGTCCAGGATAGGCGTGAGATAGACGCCGTACAGGCTGATCAGGAAGAGGACGGTGGTCGTGACGGGGTGACAGACCACCTTCATCGTGGGGCTGCGCAGCCCGCGGAGGAGAATCCGTCTGGGCAGGACGCGTCGCCCTTGTCGGGGCAGTGTGCGCATTGCCAGACGCAATGGTGCTCCCAGCATGATGAGCATGGGAGAGAGAATGGTGAGGACCATGTGCTGGAACATGTGTATCGAGAACAGCATCATGCTGTAGCCCATGACCTGGGTTCCGGTGACCAACCAGAGTGCCAGGATGCCGGCACAGAATGCCGCGGTTCGGTGCCAGGGCCAAGGAACGCCGCGCCGGCGCAGCTGTCGTACTCCTGCCAGGTAGGCGCACAGCGCGATGACTTGACCTACGACCAACACAGACGTGCCGTCCAGCTGCGGAGTCAGCAACCGCATCAGGGTTGGTGGGTCTTCGGGCATCCACATCCAGCCCCCCGCACCGGACACCGTTCAGCCCTCTTTCCTGACGGTCGCAGCCGCAGCGCGTCCGTCAGCTCCGACTGGTCGCCGGTTGCGACCGCTGTGCGTAGCCCGTCTCTCGCCCGTCATCAACTAATGTAGATAGTAGACGTTGCCTGTTGCGGATCAGAACCACCCGTCCGCGCGGATCGGTCCACCTGGGTTCAGCTGCGAGTCCGCGGCCGGGCCATGCCATGCTTTCGACCCGATGCCTGCAGACGTCAGTTGCAGGGGCTGTCGAGCTCGACCCCGCGAGCCCGCAGCCACGGCATGGGGTTGGTTCGTCCCTGGTACATGCCTCGGGAGTGCACCTCGACGTGCACGTGGGGACCGGTCGACTGTCCGCGGTTGCCGACCTCGGCAATGAGCTGTCCAGCCGCGACTCTTTCACCCGTAGTGACGAAGTAGTCATTGATGTGGCCGTAGACGGTGACGCTGCCATCGTCGTGCTGGATGTAGACGGCCAGCCCGAACCCGGTAGCGCTGCCGGCCCGGACCACTCGGCCAGCCGCGGGGGCATAGATCGGGGTACCGATGGGAGCCGCGATGTCTACCCCGTTGTGCATGGTGCCCCAGCGCATCTCGTAGCAGGAGGTGAACCGCCCGGCAGTGATCCGGGTCCCTCCGGCACTGCCCTGAGGGCCGGGCGAGGATTGCGGGGTGCCCGTTGCGGTGGGCGACGTGGAGGAACGTGGCGTGCTGGTCGGTGCGTTCTGACGAGCGGCGGCTGCAGCTTGCTGAGCGGCCCACACCTGGTAGGCGTTGCGTTCACCTTGCAGCTGCAACAACCGGATCTGAGCGTCTTGCAACTGCTGCTGCAAGACGGCGTCCCGGGTGGCCATGTCGGCGACAGCGGCCTCCGCCTGCGCCAGCTGCGCGGATGCCGCGGCTTGTGCAGCGGCGGCTTCCTGCTCGGCGGCCTGCTGCTGGGCCAGGCGGGCCCGAGCTTCGGAGTCTGCGTTGGCCATCTGTACGCGCGCACGGCCGGCCTCGGCGAGGACCTCGGATCGTCCTGCGGACAGGTACTCAAGGGCGGCGGCCTGCTGCAGCATTTCTGAGGGGTTTTCCGCGTACAGCAGCGCGGACAGGCCTCCGAGGTCTCCTGAGCGCATGTAGGTCTGCGCGGCGACCTCGTTGACGGCCGCTTGGGCCGCGTTGGCGGCGGCTATGGCTGCTGTCAGGTTCGCGGTGGCTACATCGGCGTCCTGTTGGGCGCGCTCGAGTGCTGCCTCGGCGACCAGCTGCGCGTCGGCCGCCGCCATGGCGATGGCATTGGCCCGCTCGCGTTCGGCCTGCGCTGCGGCGAGCTCCGCTGCTGCCTGCCCGACCTCGGCGGCTGCGGCATCTTGCGCCTGCTGAGCCGCGGAGATCTGCGCGTCCCCGGGGTTGGCGGGCGCGGCAACGGCGGGGGACGTCACCCCCACCAGGGCGGCAGCCACGCACACCACCATCGATCGGCGGATGGTCTGCCCTCCGCGGGCCCGAAGCCGCCACCCGTCGCTCGATGCCGATGCTTGTGTCATCGTCGCGTTCCTCTTCCCTGCCGCTCCTACTAAATGTGGTAGTAGGAACGGCAGGGTGAGCTCGCGGCTTGAGTACTTGGTTGCACCCGCCCGGACAGGTCTCCTCGTTCGGGGTCGTGAGGCCCCTGTGCACCTGTTGCTTGTGTCAGATACGCCGGGCCCTGGACCTGTCGGTCACGCTGCGGCCCGGGCCATGGCGGCGGCCTCGCTGGGCGGCACCAGGGAGGTCAGCTTCTGCCGGACGGTGCGCGGGCTGGTGCCGGCCTGGATCTCGGAGATGCCCTCGACGAGCAGCTTCATCTGGGCGGCCTGCAGGTCGCTGGTTCGGGTGATCTTGGCGCCGGCGGGCAGCCAGAAGATGTTGGCCGAGAGCACGCCCCAGAGCGTGGCCACGAACGCGGCGGCGATCAGCTTGCCGAGCTTGTCGGGCTGGTTGAGGTTCTCCAGCACGTGGATGAGCCCGATGACCGTGCCGATGATGCCGATGGTCGGGGCGTAGCCGCCCATGCCGGTGAAGAACTTGGCGGCGGTCTTGTCCTCGGCCTTCTTCGCCGAGATCTCGGCCTCGAGCACGGTGCGGAGGTCCTCGGGGTCGGTGCCGTCGACGGCCATCTGCAGACCGCGCTGCAGGAACGGGTCCTCGATCTCCTTGATGGGGCCCTCGAGGGCCAGCAGGCCCTCCTTGCGGGCCTTCTCGGCGAGGGTGACCAGCGTCTGGATCTTCTCCGAGGCCGGGGGGACGGCGGCGGGCATGAAGCCCTGCTTCATCCAGCCGCCGATCTTCTTGACGTCGGCCATCGTGGAGCCCGCGACGGCTGCGCCGAAGGTGCCGACGAAGACCAGGATGATCGGCGGGAGCAGGATGATCGCCATCGGCGACGACCCCTCGAGGATCATCGACACGAGGATGGCGACCATGGCCACGCCGACGCCGATCAGGGTTGCCGGGTCCATGTCACACCCCTGCTTCGACGGATGGTCGTCGGGGTCCGGCTGCGCGAGTGTGCATGAATCCCCTACTCCATCAGCGGCTGACTACATCGCTGCGAACAGCACTTCTACTAACGTAGTTAGGAGAGTAGGGCGGGCCGGTGCGGCGGACGTCTGACACGCCGGTGGGCCGACAGGCCTGCTGACGCCCGCCGGTGAGGGCTCTCGGGCATCAGCAGGCCGTCTCATCAACTGCAGCGTCCCCCGAGGGTGATGCCACGCTGAGCGAGCCACGGCGCGGGATCGGTGCGGTTGGCGTAGAGCCCGCCGGTGTGGGTCTCGATGTGCAGGTGTGGGCCGGTGGACTGCCCGCGGTTGCCGACCTCGGCGATCATCTGCCCGGCGGTGACGGTCTGACCAGCGGTCACGAAGTAGTCATTGATGTGGCCGTAGAGGGTGATCGTGCCGTCGGGGTGCTGGATGTAGACGGCCAGACCGAATCCATTGGCCGGCCCGGCATCGATGACCACTCCCCCTTCTGGTGCGTAGATGGGGGTACCGATCGGTGCGGCGATGTCGATGCCGTTGTGGTTGGTGCCCGAGCGGGGCCCGTAGCAGGAGGTAACCCGTCCATCGACGAGGCCGGCGCCGGTGCTGGCTGCCGCGCTGGCATTGGCGTTGAAGGTTGCTGCCGGGTCGGCGACTCCCTGCTCGGCCAAGACGGTCAACTGCGCCGAGCGCAACTGGCTCTGCAGCTGCGACCACTGCCCCTGGGCCTGGTCGTAGTCGGCCTGGGCGTCGCTGAGCCGCTGCGCTGCCTGTGCTTGTGCATCATCGGCTGCGGTCACGGCAGCGGCTTGGTCATCGGCCGCCTGCAGGGCGTCCCGCTCGGCAGCATCTCGTTCGTCTTGGAGCTCCTGCAATGCGGCCAGCTCGTCGCTGCGCTGCTCGGCGAGCAGGGTGAGCGTTCCGGCGCGGTCGATGAACTGCTCGGGGTCGCTGGCGTCGAGCAGCATGCCCATCTGTCCAAGATCAGATGCACCCATGAAGGCCTGCCGGCCCGCTGCGGTGACGTCGACCTGGGCCTGGTCGGCGGCCGAGCGAGCAGTTTCGGCGGCAGCGGTGGCTTGCGTGACGGTCTGGTTTGCTACCGCGAGGGCCTCGTCGGCTAGCCGCAGGGTCTCGGTGGTGGCTTCGGCATCGACGGTGGCTTGGGCGAGGGCGTTGGAGGCCTGATCAACCAGCGCTTGTAGGCGCTGCACTTCGGACTCGGCGGCGCTGCTGGTGGCCGGGGCGGCCGCGGCCGGGGCGGGGGGCAGCAGCGTCAGCGTCGTGGCGAGCGCGGCCAGCGTGGGGATGAGCAGCCGTTGTGCTCGACGACCGGTGGTCGTGGTCGATCTGTGGACGCGGTGGCGGGGTTTTTGAGCATGGGGGTGGTGCGCGGTGGTCACCTGCGGCGGCTCCGTTTTCCTCCTGCCGCCTACCGGGTTAGCTGACGGGTTCGGGCCGGAAGCAGCCCTACCGCACCGCAGTGCGGATTCACCCCAGGGGAACGTGGGTCCCCGGCCCATCCGACGCAACGGTCGGTTGGTTCGGCGGGTCTACAGGAGGACCCGGGGAACAGGTCGACGCCCCTGCAGACGCACCCAAACTACTACTATCTCTAGTAGTAATTGCAACCCTTGGTCTGCTCGTGCGGCGTCTGGCGCGCCGTGTGGTCACTCAATGCGCGCGTTCGGCTGCGTCGGGCAGAGCGGTCCAGATCACCGGGAGGGCGTGCAGCCCGAACACGATGGAGCGGGAACGGAACTGCAGGCGGTCGGGGTGGAGTGGCCTGAGGTCGGGCAGGCGGCGCAGCAGCGCAGGCAGCGCCGTGAGCATTTCCATCCGGGCCAACGGAGCGCCCAGGCAGTGGTGGATGCCGTGGCCGAAGGCCAGGTGCCGCGTGGGTGGCCGACGGAGGTCGAGCAGGGCGGCATCGCCGACGAGGGCCTGGTCCCGGTCGGCGGCCAGCAGGGAGCACAGCACCAGGTCCCCGGCGGCGATGTCCTGCCCTGCGATGCGCACGTCGGTGCGCGGGAAGCGGGGGAAGGCCACCTGCACGACGGTCAGATAGCGCAGCAGTTCCTCCACCGCGGCCGGCGCGCGCTCCGGGTTACCGATGACGGCAGCTGCGTGCGGGTTCTGCGTCAGCAGCAGCGTACTGAGGGCGAGCATGCTGGCTGTGGTCTCGTGACCGCCGACCAGCAGGCCATCGACGAGCCCGGTCAGTTCGGCGTCGGACACCGTGTCGCCGTATTCCCGGATGACGTCGCCGATCAGACCGGCCTGAGGGCGGGCTCGCTGTGCTGCCACGAGGTCACCCAAGTAGTCCAGGGACTGTGCGGCGGAATCCAACGGCGCCAGGATGCTGTCGAGCAGGTCGAAGCGGCCGGTCGCCACCTTGGCGAAGGCCTCGAGTTCGGCGTCGGGCACCCCCAGCAGTTCACCGATGACCATGGCCGGAACCGGTGTAGCGAACTCGGCGACGAGGTCTGCTCCCGGTCCGGCTTGGACGAGGGCCTCCAGTCGGCGGTGCACGATGCGGTCGATGGCTGGCTGCAGGCCTGCCAGCCGACGGGGGGCGAAGGCGGGGGCGAGTAGCCGCCGCAGCCGGGTGTGGTCAGGGGGGTCGACCAGCCCGAGCCCGCCCGGGTTGGCCAAGTCCAGGTCGGGGTCGTCGTGCGCGCCGGCCAGATGGGCGAAGTCGTTGCTGTAGGTGCGGTGGTCGGTGAGGACGGCCTGCACCTGCGCATGGCCGGTGACCAGCCATACTGGATTGCCGAACAGGTCCAGGCGGGTGACCGGTGCCTGGCTGTGCCGTTCTAGCAGCCAGGGATGAGGGTCGAGTCCGACCCGGTCGAGCGGAGCGAGGATGTCGTCGAGGTCCTGCACGGGTTTCTCCTGGCGGGCGCTGGTCATGGTCGGTCGGCGGGCGGGTCACCTGGTGTCGTGTCGGTGACCGCGGCGGGCGACAGGCCGTCGGCAGCAGGATCGGTCCGCGGGGCACCGTCTTGTCGCGCGGCGGTCTGCTGCGCCGGGTTCAGGCGGGTTGTGGGTGTCCGGTCGTGGTTAGCCATGGCCATCGTCACAGCCGTCGCGGCCACCAGCAGACCGGCGATCAGGGAGACCAGGGCCGCAGTGCGTTGATCGTCGGGGGCAGATCCAGCCAGCCACGACGGGGCGACCTGGTTCCACCAGGACAGGGCCAGCACCTGCGGCCAGGTCAGCCACAGCATGCAGGCCGAGATGTGCACAGCGGCCCAGGCCAGGATCCAAGCGATCGTCGGCGTGGCCGGGTCGGTCGGATGCAGCCACGACGCGATCAACACCACGCCGGCTGCCACTGTAATCGGGACGGAGATCAGGTGAGCGGCGTGCGAGCGCAGGACGAGCTCCAGGGCGGGTCCGGTCGCCCCGCCGTACAACACGGTCCCGGATACAGCCAGCGCCACTGCTGGAGAGCGCAGCCGGCGAGTGAACGGGTGGTCGCAGATGGCACGCCACCACTGACGGGCGCCGCGGACTTCGGTGGTCTCGTCCTCGTCCGGCAAGGCCCTTGAGAGCAGGTCCCGGGTGCCGATGACGAGGAGCAGCGGAGCGATGAGGCCGAGCAGCAGGTACTGCACGGCATGCGCGGTGATGCTGACCGAGGCGTATCGGGCCAGACCACTGCTGGTGGCCAGCAGCAGGACGAGCAACCCGATCATGGCAGCAGCTGTCCGCTGGCGCGGCCACACCTCGCCGGTTCTCCCGGCAATGCGGGCGGCAATCAGGTATCCCGCGGCCGCTGCGGCGAAGACGAGCGGGAACAGGGGGTCCGGATAGGGATCGAGCAGCTGCGCCCACGCCTGTCCCCACGACGGCGGCGCGGGCGGGTTGAATCCCAGCAGGTCCAGCGCGGTGCCCTCGGCGGCGGCCGGTTCGCCGGTGCTCTGGGGAGTGGGAGTACGCGACAACGACACCGCGGTCCCCACGGCGAGCCCGAACACCGCGACCTCGACAGCGGCCAGCCTGCGGAACGCCGCGACGCTCCCGGCAGCGAGGGCTGGAACGGTCCATCGGCGGTGTGCCCAGCCGATGCAGGCAGCTACAACCAGCAGCGCTGTCTTGGCCAGCACCTGCCCCCCGTAGGGGGTGGTCAGCAGTTCAGACGGTTTGCTCAGCCTGGTGGCGGCGGTGATCACGCCGCTGATCGCGACCAGGGCGACCAGGGCGGGCGCGGCAGCACTGAACCGTCTGACAGCTGTGACGACGTCGGCGGTGGGCAGCCGGCGCACCAGCATCAGCGCGAGCACCGCGCCGGACCAGATCAGCACGCCGATGACGTGTAGCAGCAGTCCCGACACAGCGGCTTGGTGGCTGCCGGAACCAGCGGCGTGCCCGGTGAAGACCGGCGGGAGCGCGGCACCGATGGCCAGGGCGAGCAGCCAGGCGCTCCCGCCGGTAGTGAGGACGCTGCGTCCGGCCAGGGCGATCGCGCCGGTGGCCACGATGACCAGCAGCTGTCCTTGGCCTTGCGGGATGGTGGTGGCGAAGGAGATCAGCCCGCGGATGGTCACCGTGGGCAGACCGGTGCCCAAGAAGTCAGCCAGCTGCAGCGGCAGAACGAACACGGCGCTGACCCACCACCCGACGGCCGTCCAGCCGGCCAGCCGGGTCCACCGGTAGCCGGCCACGCTCATCCGGCGGTGACCTGGTGCCAGCACGGCCGCGCAGAGCAGGGCCCCGACCGTCGCCACGGCCGCCAGATCACCGCCGATCTTCGCGGCGGGGAGCGCCCAGGCCACCACGCCGGAAGGGGCGGGCAGCCCGGGCAGGCTCTGCGGGGTCAATGCGCCGGTGGCCGCCAGCAGGGCCAGGGTCGCGCCGGTCCCGGCTAGGGAGAACGCGACGGCGACAGGGATGGGGTGGGTCCACCGCGGTGATGGACTGGAGGCACCATGCGGCACCTGCTTCGCAGCCCCTCCCGTCCTGCTGGATGGGGCCTGGACGGGTCGCGGTGGAGGCGCCGCGGGGGTGGGGTCGGTAGGCATCAACCCCGCCGTTGCCGACGCCTGGCCGCCGTGATGAGGACAGTGGCGATCAAGCCGACGGCCAGCACGCCAAGGATGGCCACGGTCTGCCCGGTTCCGCCTTCCTGCTCGGCCTGAGCCGCGGGAGAAGCCGCTGCTTCGGCTGGGGGCGTGGTAACCGGTGACGTGGGTTCCGGGGAGCTGGTCGGTGCAGCCGGCTGCGGGCTGACGACGGCGGCGGTGAAGGCGTAGCTGCCCTGCACGATGTGGCCGTCGGCGGACACGATCCGGTAGGACACCGAGTGGGCGCCGGCGGTGGTCACCGACACCGGCTGGGTGACGGTGTTCCCGTCGATGACGGGGTCGCCGTCGACGGTGTCGTTGCCGGCGGGGTCAAGCACAGCGACCTGCGCGAAATCTGGTTGCACACCATCGTCGAAGGTGAGGGTGACGCTGGTCAGCGGTTCGGTGACGGTGGTGTCGGCGGCGGGAAGTGTCGACTCCAGCTCGCTGTGCGCTGCGGCCGGGGTCGCACCGACCAGGATGAGACCCAGCAGCAGCATGCCCACTGCGGCCGCGCGCCCTACGGCGCGACGGTGGACGGGCCGGTCAATGCATGCCGGACCGAACTGGATGGGTGGTGCTGCGGGCACGGGGTCTCCGAGATCTGTGCTCGAGGTGGGACGGTGGAGGCAGTCAGCCACCACCGGATGCAGTCGTCCTGGACTGGTCTGGGGTTCCCAGCCCTTACAGCGGGTCGGGGTCGTTGGCTCCGGCACGCTTGCCGGTGCCGTCGAGTACTTCGCTGGCGTAAGGGGCGTGCCGCTTGCCGGCGTGGGCTTCGGCTTCCAGCCGCTGCCGCAGGTGGGGGTAATGCAGCTCGAAAGCGGGGCGTTCGGAGCGGATGCGGGGGATCTCGACGAAGTTGTGCCGCGGCGGGGGGCTGGAGGTGGCCCATTCTAGGGAGTTGCCGTGGCCCCACGGGTCATCGCGCAGCGCCAGCTGCCCGTACTTCCACGACTTGGCCACGTTGTAGAAGAACGGGATGACCGATGCGCCGAGGATGAACGACCCGACCGTGGAGATGGTGTTCAGGGTGGTGAACGTGTCGGTGGGCAGGTAGTCGGCGTAGCGGCGGGGCATTCCGGACGTACCCAGCCAGTGCTGCACCAGGAACGTGGCGTGGAACCCGATGAAGGTCAGCCAGAAGTGCACCTTGCCCAGCTTCTCGTCCATCATCCGGCCGCACATCTTGGGGAACCAGAAGTAGATGCCGCCGTAGGCGGCGAACACCACCGTCCCGAACACCACGTAGTGGAAATGGGCCACGACGAAGTAGGAGTCGTTGAGCTGCCAGTCCAGCGGCGGGGACGCCAGCAGCACCCCGGTCAGCCCACCGAGCAGGAACGTGATGAGGAAGCCCATCGCGAACAGCATCGGGGTCTCGAACGTCATCTGGCCCCGCCACATCGTGCCGATCCAGTTGAAGAACTTGATGCCCGTGGGGACGGCGATGAGGTAGGTGAGGAACGCGAAGAAGGGCAGCAGGACGACGCCGGTGGCGTACATGTGGTGCGCCCAGACAGTGAGGGACAGGGCGCCGATTCCGATGATCGCGAAGACCATGCCCTTGTAGCCGAACAACGGCTTGCGGGCAAACACCGGGATGATCTCGGAGATGATCCCGAAGAACGGCAACGCGATGATGTAGACCTCGGGATGGCCGAAGAACCAGAACAGGTGCTGCCACAGCATCGGCCCACCATTGGCTGCGGAGAAGATGAGGGCGCCCAGGTGCCGGTCGGCCAGCAGCGCCATCAGTGCCGCGGTGAGGATGGGGAAAGCCAGCAGGATCAGCACGCTGGTCACGAAGGACGACCAGGCGAAGATCGACATCCGGAACATCGTCATCCCCGGGGCCCGCAGGCAGACGATGGTCGTGATGAAGTTGACCCCACCCAGGATGGTGCCCAGCCCGGACACGGCGAGGCCGGCGATCCACAGGTCGGCGCCGGCGCCGGGTGAGTTGGTGGCGTCCGAGAGCGGGGAGTAGGCGTACCAGCCGAAGTCCGCTGCTCCGCCCGGTGTCAGGAAACCGGAGACGGTGATGAGGCTGCCGAACAGGAACAGCCAGTACGACAGGGCATTCAGTCGCGGGAACGCCACATCCGGGGCGCCCAGCTGCAACGGCAGGATTAGGTTCGCGAACGCGAAGAACAACGGCGTCGCGAAGAACAACAGCATCACCGTGCCGTGCATGGTGAACAACTGGTTGTACTGCTCGTTGGACAGGAACTGCAGCCCCGGCCGCGCCAGCTCGCCACGCATCAGCATGGCCATCAGCCCGCCCACGACGAACCAGGTGAACGACGTCGCCAGGTACATCAACCCGATGACCTTGTGGTCAGTGGTGCGCAGCAGGGTGGCCAGTCGGGAGCCCTTGCCGGCGGGTACGGGTGGGTTGGGCCGGGCCACGATCTGTGCTGGAGCGATCGTCATCTGCTGGTTCTCCCTGAGCTGCGGCGCCCGCAGCGGGCGGCGTCACCCCCCAACTGCTATCTGACTTAGTAGATACTGGCACGCGCACACTCCCGATGGTGGCCGAGGGGGCACCGACCGGGCGGCACAATGGCCCTCGGCGGTCGTTGGCGCGCTCAGGCTCGGCCGAGCGTCGCCACCAGCTGCAGTGGCGGTGAGATGAGGGGGACTGAGATGGTCAGACCATTGGGCGATCTGGAGGCCGCGATCATGCAGGTGCTCTGGAGCAGCTCGGAGCCTGCGACGGTCCGCGACGTCATGGGGCGGCTGCAGACGCCCAAGCCGCTGGCCTACACGACCGTGATGACGGTGCTGGACAACCTGCATCGGAAACGGGAGGTCGAGCGCGAGATGCAGGGCCGGGCATGGAGCTACCGGCCTGCACGTACTCGGGCGGAACACTCGGCGGCTCTGCTCCAGGAGGTGCTGCAGCATGCGGGGGACTCCCAGGCGGTGCTCATGCACTTCGTCGCCGACCTCGGCCCGGATGAGATCACCCAGCTGCAGCAGGCCGTCGCGGCCGCCCAGGAGCGGGGCGGTCAGTGACCGCAACCTGGGTGCTGGCTGCCGTGGGTGGCGCCTTGCTGGTGGTGGGGCCCAGGCTGCGGCATCTGTCCTGGCTGGAGGTCTCACCCCGTCTGGGGATCGCCCTGTGGCAGGCGTTGTGCGTGTCCGCGGTGGCCGTGCCGGTCCTGATCGGGCTGACCGTGCTGGTTCCGGCCACGGCATGGGTGGGCGGCCTGGCCGCGTTGATGCACGCGTGCGTGCAGAGCATGCAGCAGGCGTACGGCTTCCACGGTGATGCCCTGGAGCCGACCTTGGGCTTGCTGCTGGCGGGGGCGGTGCTGGTGTGGGTCAGCGGTTGGATCGCCTTCGACCTCCATAGGGCACGACGCGAGCGCACTCGGATGCGCCGCTCCCTGGCTGCGGTCAGCTCACCTGACTTCGATCTGGGCGCGCGGGTTCTGGATTCCCCGACCGCCGCTGCGTTCTGCGTGCCTGGGCGTGACTCTCAGGTGGTGGTGACCGCCGGCGCGCTGGCCGCGTTGAGCACTGCAGAGGTCGCCGGGGTGCTGGCCCACGAGCGGGCGCACTTGCGTGCCCGGCACCATCTGGCTGTTGCCGGTACCCGGTCGCTGTCGCGGGCGTTCCCCGGAATCTCCTTGTTTGCCGTGGCCTCCCAGCAGGTCACCCGACTGGTGGAGCTCGCTGCCGATGACCGGGCCGCGCACGAGGTGGACCGGGTGACCGTGGCCTCGGCCATTGTGCGACTGGCCGCCATGCGGGCTCCCCGTTCGGCAATGGCCATGGCCGACTGCGCCACTCCCGGGGTGACGGCGAGCCGGGTGGGCAGGCTGCTGGCGCCGGTCGATCCGCTGCCGCCTCGGCGCCTGGGCGGGGTGCTGGCCACGCTGGTCGGGGTGCTTGGCACACCGTTAGCGGTGGCGATGGCACCGGCGATCAGCACCGCGATCACCCACCTGTGCACCGGGGTCAGCTAGACCGCCACCTTGTACTAACCTCCGTAGTAATAACGGACGGAGGGGACGACGTTGTCGAAGACCGGAATGACCCGTCGGGCGCTGCTCGGGGCTGCTGCTCTTGGGCTCTCGGCCCCGGTGCTGGGTGCGTGCGGGGGCGGGGAGTCCCGCCCGGGGGCGACGGCCGCCGGACGGTCGAGCCGGCCGCCGGCCGTGAGCACTGCCGAGGACGGCATCCAGGACGTGCAGCTGGTCGTCGGGGACGACTACGTCTTCCTCCCCAACGCCTTCAGCGTCGCTCCAGGAACAGTGCGGGTCACGGTGACCAGCGAGGCGGCGCAGCTGACCCACAACTTCGTGTTCAGCAAAGGCATGGGCCCCGCCGCCATCACCGAAAGCATCCCGTATCTGGCCCCCAGGGACGAGCAGAGCATCGAATTCACCGTGAAGGCACCCGGTGACTACCGGTTCGAGTGCTCCTTCCACGTTGCCCTGGGCCAGGTCGGCACCATGACCGTCACTGCTTGAGCTCGACCGTCCGGATCGGGCCTAGCCGGGTACCTCCACCCCCCGGTCGGCCAGCCAGGCCACCGGGTCCAGCCGCGGTCCGTTGATGCCGCCGCCGTGGACCTCGAAGTGCAGGTGCGGCCCCGTGGACTGGCCACGGTTGCCCAGCAGGGCGATGGGGTCGCCGGCCTCGACCACATCCCCGGCCTGCACCTGGATGGAGTCCATGTGGCCATAGACGGTCACATCGCCGTTCTCGTGCTGGATGTAGACGGCGAGCCCGAATCCAGTGGCTGGGCCGGCCCGCACCACCACCCCGGCGGCAGCGGCCACTTCCTGGGTGTACATGGGCGCGGCGAAGTCCAAGCCGTTGTGTCGACCGCCCCAGCGGGCCCCGAACCCGCTGGTCAAGCGGCCCTGTACGGGCAGGACCGCCCGCCGGGCCTCCTCGGCTTCCCGTGCAGCCCGGGACGCCGCCACCTCCTGCATCCGGTTGGCTGCCTCCTGCTCGCTGATCTCTGAGCGCGCAGCTATCGCTGTGTCCTCGCCGTAGTCCATGGCCAGGGCTGCGGCCACGTCGACAGCGGCGACTGCGGGCACGGCGGGCGCCGGTGCGCCCAGAACAAGGTTCGTACCGATCGCCCCGGCCATGGCGGCGACGAGCAGCGCACCGGCTCGAAGCCGCTGGGAGGGTCCTGCACGCAGTACCCGAGATGTGGGCTTGGCGGTGGCGATGCTGCGTCCAGATGCAGCCGAGTGGGTGCGGGAGGGGCGCAGGGTCGGGACGGCTCGGGCCTCACCGACCGTCAGCGTCATCCCCACCCTTTCTACGATGTAGGTTAGGAGACTAGGACGGTGGTCGACGCCCTCAGGGGAGGCGCGCCCCGACACGCCGCGCGACGGGGGCGAGGATGCGACGAACGGGGCCGGGCATGGCGGGCCAGTCAACCGCGGTCCCCGCCCAGCGTCCGGCGGCGGTGAAGACACCGCGCGGCACCCCCCTCCTCGCTTCCCTCCTACTGGCCGCCGCCGGCGGGCTGCTGCTGTGGTTGGCGTTCCCCGCCTGGGACCTGTGGCCGCTGGCGGTGGCCGGCCCGGCGCTGCTGCAGCTAGCCGCCTACGGCCAGCGCGCCCGGCGGGGTGCCGTGGTCGGCGGCGTCCTTGGGGCTGCGTTCATGCTCCCGCTGCTGAGTTGGTCGGGCGTGTTCGTTGGTTCGCTTCCTTGGGTGGCGTTGTCGGTGGCCCAGGCGCTGTTCTATGCCGCCCTGGGCGCGGGTGTCGCGGCGGTCAGCCGGCTGCCCGCGGCACCGCTGTGGTCGGCCCTGCTGTGGGTGGCTGCCGAGGGCGCCCGGTCCCGGTGGCCCTTCGGTGGGCTGCCGTGGGGGCGGCTGGGCTTTGCCCAGGCCGACTCCCCCCTGGCCCAGCTTGCCGCCGTCGGCGGGGTGCCCCTGGTCAGCTTCGCCGTCGCACTGAGCGGTTGCGGGCTGGCCAACGTGGTGGTGACAGTGCTACGCCGAGATGCTGCGCCTGGTCGGCCCGACGGGCGATACCGCAGGAGAATCCCGGCCTTGGCGCTTGCGATCGCGCCGTGGCTGGCGGTCATACCGCTCGGGCCGACCGGCGATACCCCGCCCGGGGGCTCCACCCAGGTCCCAGCGCGGGTCGACATCGCCGTCGTGCAAGGCGGTGTCCCCCGAGCGGGATTGGACTTCAACGCGCAGCGGCGCGCGGTACTGGACAACCATGTGCAGGCGACCGTGGATCTCGCCGCGGAGGTGGCCGCCGGCCGGCGGCCCGCGCCGCAGCTGGTGTTGTGGCCGGAGAACAGCTCCGACATTGATCCGCTGATCAACCCCGACGCGGCCGAGCAGATCGACCGGGCCGCGCGCGCGATCGGGGTGCCCATCCTGATCGGTGCCGTGCTCGACGGACCCGGGGGCTTCCTCACCAACGCCGGCATCGTGTGGGACCCCGTCACCGGGCCTGGTGATCAGTACGCCAAGCGGCACCCCGTCCCGTTTGGGGAGTACATGCCGGCGCGTTCGTTCTTCCGGCTGTTCAGCGACAAGGTCGATCTGCTGCGCCGCGATTTCCGCGCCGGTGAGACTCCGGGACTGCTCGATATGGGCGGGGTGGCTGTGGGTGACGTCATCTGTTTCGAGGTCGCCTACGACGGACTGGTCGCCGATGTCGTGGCCGAGGGCGCACAGCTGCTGGTCGTGCAGACCAACAACGCGACCTTCGGCTACACCGATGAGAGCCCGCAGCAACTGGCGATGAGCCGACTGCGGGCGATCGAGTTCGATCGCCCGGTGGTGGTCGTGGCCACCAGCGGCCTGTCAGCCGTCATTGAGTCCGACGGTTCGGTTCGAGCCCGCTCGGACCTGTTCACCCAGTGGGTGTTCACCGGCGCGGTGACCCTCGGCGAAGGAACCACCGTGGCTGCCCGCCTGGGGTCTGCGCCCGAGGCGGCGATGAGCGGGCTGGCGGTCGCGGCGCTGCTGTGGACGTGGGGACGACGCCGCACCACCGGTCTCGCCGCTGACACCCGCGTCGTGGATCCCGCCACCGCCAGTTCCCAGGCCTCGACCCCGCGAGCCTCGAACGATCGTGCACTGTCCCGCTTCCCCATCCCGTTCCGAGGAGATGACCTGTGACCCCATCCGACCTGGCTGCACTGTCCGACCAGTTGTTCACCGCCGCGGTGGCGGCCTACGCGCTGGCCGCCCTGGCCTTCGCCGCGGAGCTGGCTTTCGGGCGACGGGTGGGGAGCCCATCCGTCGCTGTCCCCGTGGGAGCGCGCGCCGGTGGCGACCCCCTACCCGGCAATCTCGCCCCGGGCGATCATTGCCCTGCACCGGCGCCGGACAGAGGGGCGAAGCGCTGGTCGTGGAGCGGCCTGGCACTGGGGCTGACTGCTGCTGGGGCCGTGCTGCAGATCGGGATGCTGGCCGTACGTGGCTGGGGAACCGGCCGCGTGCCGTGGGGCAACATGTACGAGTTCGGCTCGGCTGCGGTGCTGATCGGCATGGTGGCCTACCTGGTGGCCGCCTGGCGGGTACCGGCGGTGCGCCACATCGGGGTGTTCGTGGTCGGACCGGCGATGGTGGGCCTGGTTCTGATCGGTCTGTTCCTCTACGCCGAGGCCGGCCCCCTGGTGGCCGCCCTGCGCTCGGACTGGCTGGTGGTGCACGTCTCGGCGGCCATCATCTCCTTCGGGGTGTTCCTGGTCAGTGCGGTGGCCAGCTCTCTGTACCTGGTGCAGCGACGCCGCGAGCGGCGTCCGGCCGGTTCCGGAAGGGGTGCGCTGCTGGACCACCTGCCCTCCGCGCAGACGCTGGACCGGCTGGCGCACCGCACGGCGGTGTTCGCCTTCCCGGTGTGGACGTTCGCAGTCATCGCGGGTGCGATCTGGGCCGAGAGCGCCTGGGGGCGGTTCTGGGGCTGGGATCCGAAAGAGACCTGGGCGTTCATCTCCTGGGTCGCCTACGCCGCCTACCTGCACGCGCGCAGCACCGCCGGCTGGCGGGGGGCACCGGCGTCATGGATCAACCTGGTGGGTTTCGCATCCCTGGTGTTCAACCTGCTGTTCGTCAACCTGGTGTCCACCGGGCTGCACTCCTACGGCGGCGTGTGACGCGCCAGCTCGAGCACCGGCGGCGCCCGTCGGTGCTCTCGTTGGCCGGCTGGGGCGTGCTCGCGGCCGGTGCAGTGGTGCTGCTGGTCGCGGTAGCGCGACACACCCACCCCGGCGACCGAGGGCAGAGCGAGGCCGGGCAGCAGGCAGCGTCGGCAGTGGTTTCGGGGCCGCCGATCGCCACGGTCGTGGCATCTGTGGCCCTCGGGGTGATCGTCGCTGCAGCAGTCGGGGCGATTGCGGGGCTACGGGCCGCACTGCGGCGGCGACGTGCACCGGCCGGGACCGCCCTGAGCCCGGACGATCCGGGAGGCCCGACCACAGCCGAGGACGGGGCCGTGCCGCTCCGGTTGATCGCGGTGCACGAGCTCGAAACCTCGGTCCAGCAGCCTCCAGCAGCCCGGGCCTCGGTGGTCCGTGCGACCAGGCCGCCGGACCAGTCGACGTGGTAAGGAGCCCGGACTACCCGGACCGGTGACCTCCGGATCAGGCGGTGACCGAGAGGGCGCAGACATCAGCCGGCACCCTCGTCGGCTGTCACCGTTCTGCGCTCCGCCTACCACATGCAAGACAGTGCATATGACGCTACCGTGGGCGCAACCGGCACCGGGCCTGAGCTCGACCGCCCCCCACACACCGATGGAGCATCACGATGGGCGCAGGACATGACCACGGCCCAGCCGCGACAGCGGACGGCTCAGCTGAGGACCACCGCAGCAGGCTGTGGATCGCCTTCGGCATCACCGCCCTGATCGTCGTGGCGCAGGCCGTGGGGGCGATCTACACCGGCAGCTTGGCGCTGCTGACCGACACCGCCCACGCCATCACCGACGCATCGGGGCTCCTCGTGGCCCTGATCGCCGCCACACTCGTCCGACGTCCGGCCACCTCCCGACGCACATGGGGGTTCCGCCGCATCGAGGTCATCGCGGCCCTGGGTCAGGCTGCGTTGTTGCTGGTCGTCGGCGCCTACACCGCTGTGGAGGGTGTCCGGCGGCTGTTCTCCCCACCCGACGTGCCCGGCGGGGAACTGCTGGTCTTCGGCATCATCGGCCTGGTCGCCAATATCCTCGCGATCGCCGTGCTGGCCTCCAGCCGCGGTTCGAACTTCAACATGCGGGCTGCCTTCCTCGAGGTCCTCAACGACGCGCTGGGCTCCGTCGGGGTCATCGTCGCTGCGATTGTCATCGCCACCACCGGGTTCCTGCGCGCCGATGCGCTGGCCGGGCTGCTCATCGCCGCCCTGATCGTCCCCCGTGCGGTGACCCTGCTGCGCGAGACGGCCAGTGTGCTGATGGAGTTCACCCCGCCGGGACTCGACCTCGACGACGTCCGGACCCACCTGCTGGGCCGCGACCACGTCATCGGGGTGCACGACCTGCATGCCTCCACCGTGGCCACCGGGCTGCCCACCCTGAGCGCGCACATCGTGCTGGATGACGAGTGCTTCACCGACGGGCACGCCGCGGAGGTCCTGCAGGACATCCGCACCTGCGTCGCGACCCACTTCGCGGTGTCGGTGCAGCACTCAACCTTCCAGTTGGAGACCCGGCAGATCAGCGAAGAAGAGTCTGCCGCGGTCAAGCACGTCTGAGGGCTGAGGCTGGCCGCACCGGCCGGCGCGGACTCGCGCTGCCCATCACCCGGGGCGGTCCTGCCGAGCGGGAATGCCGCGCACGGCTTCGCCGACCTGGGCCACGAGATCCGCGAAGGCGGAGCCGCCCTCCCCTGAGCCCCGCCGGAGCGAGCCCATGGTCACCTCCGTTGCGCCGTCGGGTTCGGTAGAGGCGCGGGCGAAGACGCGGGTGCGGCTCACCAGGAGCATCAGCAGAAGGCCGCCCAGCATGGCGACGGCGGACGCCAACACGTAGACCTGCCCGGGGTCGTGGGAGACCTGCAGCGCGGCGAACCGCTGGTAGCCGGTTAAGGTGATGGAGGTGCCGTCGTCCAGGGTGATCGATTCCCCGACCTCCAGGTTGCCGGACCCCACCTGAACGAGCTGCCCGCGGTCGATGCGGGCCTGGTCCACGCTGTACACCGACTGGGGATCCCCGGAGTCCAGGCCGAGGTAGCCGCGGTAGATCACCAGGGCGACCTCGGGATCTAGCGGGCGTGGGTCGACGGAGGTGAGTACGCCGCCTTGCGCGTTGCCGGTGGGGGCGAAGAAGCCCTCCACGGCGAGCTGGCCGTCCGGTCCGGCGCCCAGGTCGGGCAGCTTGAGGGCACCCTGGCTGGCCATCGTGGCGGTGTCGCTGGGCAGGAAGGGCGCAGAGATGTCGGTGAGGGTGGTGCCGTCCGGCCGGGCGACGGTGAAGGTGGGCGAGAAGCCGTGCCCGGTGACGTACACCCGGGCGCCGTCGGTCCGCAGCGGGCTGTTCACCCCGATCGTTGTGGGCGTGGTGACCGCCCCGGGCTCGCCCCACAGCAGGTCTGCGTTGAACCGGGCTGGGGTCCCGTTGGGTTCGTAGGTGACGCGGAAATCCTCCAGGTTGGCGCACAGCGGGGTCATGGACCCGGTGTCGACCAGAGGCCCGGAGCGATAGTTGTCGTACTGCTGCAGCGAGTTGCAGAACCCCCGCCCTTCCGTCACGAGGATCGAACCCTCGTACCCCCACAACTTCCCCACTGCGAGGCTGACCAGCAGCGCGAGCAGCGCGAGATGGAAGACGACGTTGCCGGTTTCCTTGAGGTGCCCCTTCTCCGCGGACAGTTGTTTCCCGTGCGGGCCATCCCGGAGGACGACGCGGTACCGGCGGTTCCGCAGAACAGCACCGGCGGCCGCCACCGCCTCCTGCTCGCTCAGCGGGGAGCGCAGGCTCGCGGTTTCGGGGAGCCGATGCAGGTACCGCGGCGCGGGGGGTGGTGCCGCGACCGCGCTGCGCAGGTGCTCGCGCGCCCGCGGCAGCACGCATCCGATGAGGGAGATGAACAGCAGGAGGTAGACGGCCGCGAACCACGGCGAGGCGAACACGTCGAACAGGTAGAGGTCATCGAGGATTGGGGCGAGGGTGGGGTGGTCGCGGAAGTACTGCGACACCTGCGACGCCGAGAGGCTGCGCTGCGGCAGCAGCGAGCCGGGGACGGCAGCCGTGGCGAGCAGGAACAGCAGGATCAGCGCTGTGCGCATCGCCGTCAGTTGCCGCCACCACCGCAGTGGCCGACGACCCAGACGTGCACCCAGCGAGCGCCCGGCCCCAGCACCGGCCCCCTCGCGCTGGGTCGTGGGGGCGGGCGGTGTGGTGGTGGACAAGCCGACCGGTCTCCTTCGTTACAGCCCCGGAGCAGTGCGCGGGATCAGCCGCCTCCGTCGACGCAGCATTGCTACTACAAGTCATAGTAGCGATTTGAGGGGAGCTGCGGTCAGTGGAGGATGGCGATCCCGTCCCGCTGCTCCAGCTCCCCGGTCGGGACGCCGCCGCCGGTTCGCCGACCCGCTGTCGCAGGGCGGCGGCGCACGCGCCCCGCACGCGCTCCGTTGGCGATCACGACGACCTCGGCGACCTCGTGGGTCACGATGACCGCGGCGAGACCGAGCACGCCGAACGCGGCTAGCGGGATGAGGATGAGCAGGATGGCCGAGGACAGGGCCAGGCTCTGCAGCATGATGGCCCGAGACCGTCGCGCATGGGCCAGGGATCGTGGCAGAGCGCGCAGGTCCTCCCCCATCAGCGCCACGTCGGCGGTCTCGATGGCCACGTCGGTGCCCATGGCGCCCATCGCGATGCCGACGTCGGCCGTTGCCAGGGCCGGGGCGTCGTTGATGCCGTCCCCGACCATCGCCACCCGGCGCCGGCGACGACGCCCGCCGGCCGGTGCAGCCAGCCGCTCGACCAGGCCGGCCTTGTCCTCGGGGCGGAGTTCTGCGTGCACCTCGCTGATACCGGCGCGTGCGGCCAGGTGGGTCGCGGTCCGGGCGTTGTCACCGGTCAGCATGGCCGTGTCTATGCCCATGGCGGCCAGCGCCGCGACGGCCTCGGCCGCCTCGGGGCGCAACTCGTCGCGGATGGCGAGACCACCGATCAAGCCGCCTTCGCCCTCGACCAGGACGACGGTCGCCCCTGCATCCTGGTGGGCGGCGACTTCGTCTGCGAGGTCCCCGACCTCGACGAATCCAGGCTTGCCCAGTCGGTAAGGCTGTCCGTCGACCAGTCCCTCGAGTCCCTTGCCTACGACCGCCTGTACGTCGCGTGCGGTCGGGACCGGGCTGCCGGGGTTGCGTTCGGTGAAGCTGCGCAGGACGGCAGCAGCCAGGGGGTGCTCGCTGCGCGCCTCCAACGCCGTCGCGATGCGCAGGACGTCGGCGTTGTCGGTGTCGCCGGCGAGGAGGGTCGCGACGACCGCGGGCTGGTTGCGGGTCAGGGTGCCCGTCTTGTCCAGGGCTACGACGTCGACCGCGCCGAGGGTCTCCAGGGCCGCCCCTCCCTTGACCAGCACCCCCTGCCGGGTCGCGGCCCCCACGGCAGCGACCACCGTGACCGGCACGGAGATGGCGAAGGCGCACGGCGAGGCAGCCACCAGCACCACGAGGGCCCGCTCGATCCACACGGCCGGGTCACCCAGCAGCGACCCCACCACTGCCATCAGGCCGGCGATGACCAGGATCGCCGGCACCAACGGCTGTGCGATGCGCTGGGCCAGCCGTTGGGCAGATCCCTTGCGCTCCTGTGCTTCCTCGACGACGTGCACGATCCGGGCCAGGGAGTTGTCCCGGACAGCTGCGGTGACGGTGACGGTGAGCACACCGGTGCCGTTGACTGAGGCAGCGAAGACTTCCTCACCGGGCCCGACCTCGATGGGCACGGACTCGCCCGTCACTGCCGAGGTGTCCAGCGATGAGCGTCCGGACTCGATGACCCCGTCGGTGGCCAGCCGCTCCCCGGGTTTGACGACGAGCAGGTCCCCGGCCTGCAGCTCGGCGGGGTCGACCACGACCTCCTGACGGTCACCGCCCGGGCCTGGCCGCAGCACCGTCGCCCTGGGGGGCACCAGCTCCAACAGGGCCCGCAGCCCGCGGCGTGTCCGCGCGACCGCGTCGTCCTCCAGCGCCTCGGCGAGGGAGAACAGGAACGCCAGCATGCCGGCCTCGCTGTGGGCACCCAGCGCGATCGCCCCGATGACCGCAATGGTCATTAGGGTGCCGACGCCGACCTTTCCGCGGCGCAGCGCACGCAGCGTCCCGGGGACGAAGGTGGCCCCCCCGGCAGCCACCGCGCCGAGCGCCAGCACGACGACTGCTGGAGTGGGCAGGGACGTGAATCGATCCGAGCCCTCGCTGGCCAACCAGAGCACCCCGGCCAGCAGTGCCAGACGGGCGGAACTGGACCGCCACAGCGAACGTGGTTCCTCGGCAGTCGAGGCAGGAGCATTGCAGGTGGGATCGCCGCACCCGTCTCCTCCAGCCGGAGCGGTCGACACCTGCGGTCCGGGCGGGGCAGCCGGATCGGGGCCGCAGCAGGAGCAACCGTCACCGCAGGCACCCCCGGCGGAGATCATCGGCACAGCGGGAGTCACGGTGACAGCACGACGGGGTGAGGTCGGATCGGCACCGGATCCGCAGCACAGATCGGACACGTCAGGCCTCCACGGCGGCGGGGCGCCCATCGGTCACGGCATCGAGCAGTAGCTGACCCATGGCAGTGAGCTCGTACATGACCAGCTTTCCCTCGCGCCGTGATCGGGCCAGGCCCGTCGACCGCAGCACGCGGACGTGGTGGGACACCAGGTTGCGACTGTCCTCGCACACCCATGCGAGGTCGCAGACGCACATCTCGTCTCCCGCCTGCAAGGCCAGCGCGACGCGCAGCCGGCGGGGGTCGGACAGGGCTTTGGCCCGTGCAGCGGGGAGCTCGAGGTCGTCCATGCCGGGCAGCCCCGCTCGGACCTCCTCCGCGTGCGGGAGGTCCACGCACAGCAGGTCGCAGGATTCGACGGGCACCAGATCTCCTTGGGTGGATCGGCAGTTGAATCTCAAACGCTACGACGTACCAACGTAGGTTGTCACGTTAGGTGGCGGTGTCCTATCCTCGATAGGACCTCCCGTTCCCTGCGCTCGGAGGAACCGTGCCCACCAACAAGCCCACCGCCGCCCAGTCCTCCGCGCGTCGAGTGGTGAGTTCCACGGCGTCGAAGGGGCCGGTCTGGTCCAACTGGACGGTCATCGCAGTCGTGGTGGTGGTGTTCGCCGTCGTCGTGGGCGTTGCCGTGGCCCTCAGCGCCCGGGGGGAGGACGCCACTAGCGCCGGCAGCGCCGAGGTCGTCCGTGCCGACAGCCGCGTACTGCAGGCCGGCGACGAGGGCGCCGTCACCTTCGTAGAATTCCTGGACTTCGAGTGCGAGGCGTGCGGAGCGGCCTACCCCTTCGTCGAGCAGCTGCGCGAGGACTACGCCGGTCGCGTCAGCTTCGTCGTCCGGTACTTCCCCGGCACGGGCCACTTCAATGCCGAGAACGCCGCGGTGGCCGTCGAAGCTGCCGCGCAGCAGGACAACCTCGAGCAGATGTACAACCGGATGTACGAGACCCAGGCCGAGTGGGGCGAGGGGCAGACGTCAGAGGCTGATCGGTTCCGCGGCTACGCCCAGGACCTGGGCCTGGACATGGCGGCCTACGACGCCGCCGTCGCCGATCCCGCCACCCTGGAGCGAGTGCTCAGCGACCGTGCCGACGGCATCGCCCTGGGGGTCCAGGGCACGCCCACCTTCTTCATCGACGGGATCAGGCAGGACCCGCAGAGCTATCAGGACCTGGCCGACGCCCTGGACGCCGCGCTGGCCGACCAGCAGTGAGCACGCCCCCTTCCACGATGCATGAGCCGCTCGGCGCAAGCGTCTTCGATCACCCGACTGCCCGGCGTCGCCGGGTCGACCGGCTCGGACTGGGGCTCGCCATCGGCGGGGCTGTGGGCCTGTGGGCGGCGTTCACGCTGATCGTGGAACGCGTCCGGTTGCTCGTCGAGCCCACCACCGCGCTCAGCTGCGACCTCAATCCAGTGGTCAGCTGCGGATCGGTGATGACCAGCGCCCAGGCGTCGGTGTTCGGGTTCCCCAACCCGTTGATCGGCGTAGTCGGGTTCACCGTGGTGACGGTGACCGGGGTCGTGCTCCTGTCAGGTGCGCAGTTGCCCGGGTGGTACTGGGCCGGACTCCAGATCGGCGTGGTTTTCGCCATCGGGTTCGTGCACTGGTTGATCTTCTCCAGCCTGTACCGGATCGGGGCACTGTGTCCGTATTGCCTGGTCGTCTGGGTGGTGGTGATCCCGCTCTTCGTGGCCGTCACGACCCGCAACCTGCGGGCAGTCGCCCACCGCGTCCCACCGGGTGGGCGCCGACTGGTGACCACCGTCGTCGGGCGCGCACCGGTGCTGGTCGTGGTGTGGTACTTGGTCATCGCCGCCCTGGTCCTGCAGCGGTTCTGGGTGTTCTGGCGCACCCAGCTCGGCTGAACACGCCGGTGCACCGCATCCATGGGTGAGGCATTCGGCGACCTGGTGTCCACCGGCCCGTTCCTTCTCGCCGCAGCCATCGCCGCGCTGGCCGGTCTGATCGGCTTCGCGTCCCCCTGCGTCTTACCGCTCGTCCCCGGTTACCTCTCCTTCATCACCGGGTTGGCCGGCGGTTTCTCACAACGCACGTCCGGGGCCGCGCCGGACGGTGCCGCAGTCAGCACGGCACCCGTGCAGACGTCCCGTCGTCGACTGCTGGCCGGGGCGACCCTGTTCGTCGGCGGGTTCACCCTCGTGTTCATCCTGGTGGGCGCAGCCTTCGGCGGTCTTGGTCGCATGCTGCTGGTGCACGCCGACACCATCACCCGCGTCATGGGGGTGGTGACGATCGTCCTCGGGTTGGCCTTCCTGGGCTGGTTGCCCCCCCCTCCAGCGCACCGGTCGGCTCGGCTGGCGCCCGTCCGCCGGACTGGCCGGGGCGCCGCTGCTCGGCATCGTGTTCGGCCTCGGCTGGACACCCTGCATCGGGCCCACGCTGTCCGCGGTCCTCGCTCTCTCCTACACCGAGGCCACCGCAACCCGGGGAGCCCTCCTGGCCCTGGCCTACTGCATCGGGCTGGGCGTCCCGTTCCTGCTGGTGGCCCTCGGGGCCGGCTGGGCCGTACGGAGCACGACGTGGTTGCGGCAGCATGCCCGCACCGTGACGCGGACCGGAGGTGTCCTGCTCATTCTGGTCGGCATCCTGCTCGCGACCGGGCTCTGGACCGACCTCATGCAGTGGTTCCGCGGCTGGGTGGTTGCCGCCGGCTACGGCACCTCATTCGTCTGACCCCCGATCCGCCTGGCGCGTGCGCCAGATGAAAGGCAGCCATCATGGAACGACCTACCCGCGGAGTGGGTGCTATGACCGGACCCCATCGCTGGACCCGTCGCACAGTCCTGGCGGCCACCCTGGCCCTGGGTACCGCAGCCGTGGCCGCGTGCTCCTCGTCGACCACGGACGAGGACCAGGCATCCGACGGCGAGTTCAGCTTCAACGAGTCCACCCCCGTGGGCGAGCTCATCCCCCTCGACCGCCGCGCTGACGCACCGGAAGTCAGCGGCGAGCTGCTCGACCAAACCGCGTTCGGCCCGGCCGACTACCAGGACACGGTGCTGGTACTCAACTTCTGGGGCTCGTGGTGTGCGCCCTGCCGGGTGGAGACACCCGAATTCCAGCGGGTCTTCGCCGACCTCGGCGACCAGGGCGCCTCCTTCCTCGGGGTTGCGGTCAAGGACCAACGGCAACTGGCCCAGGCCTTCTACGACGACTTTGGTATTACCTATCCGTCGCTGTTCGACCCCAGCGGAGAGGTCGCTCTGGCGTTTCGCGACTTTCCCGCCAATGTCGTCCCCACCACGATCCTCATCGACAGGCAGAACCGGGTAGCAGCCACCTACGTGGCCGTCGTGCCCGAAGCCGATCTCCGACGAGCTCTGCAAGTTCTACTAGCTGAAGAGTGACCGGTAGCTCCAGCCGCCTCATTCTGGGCGAGCTTGCTCGTCAGGTCTGCCGACGCTGCGCAGCCTCGCAGGACACGGTGACGAGGTAGAACCGCGAGCCGGTCCGGCAGTTGATGGCCGGAGTTGGCACCTGCGCGGGGATGCTGGCGAGCTTGGGCGGGGACTGCGGCCGCGGCGGGTCAGTCCCGGGCAGGCCAGGTCAACAGCGGCGGCAACGGTTCGCCGAGGTGGCCGTCGGGGCTGGTGGCGCGGTGCTCATGGCTGCCGCCCGCGTGGGCGATGGCGGCCAGCAGCAAGCGCAGGTTGTCCCGGTCCAGGCCGGCGGCGAGGTCTCCCAGGGCGACGGGAAGGCCTTCGGCGAGGGAGGCGGCGGCGCGCAGCAGCCGTAGCTGTCCGGCGGAGCCAACGATGCGGCCGTCGCGGATGGCTGGGTCGAGGTCGGTCCAGGTAATAGCGGCCCAGCCAATGCCGGCGGCCTGGCCGGTGGGCGGTCCGGTGGGATCGTCGTCGTAGTCGACGGTGATGAGGTCGGCGGCGGCGAGCTCGGGCAGCCAGTGGCCGGCGTTGGTGAGCAGCAGGATGGCGGCTTCGGTGCCGTAGTCACCGACGGCGGCGCGCAGCAGCGCGATCTGAAGCTCGTCGGGGTCGAGGTCGCGGGCGCGGGGTTGGAAGAGCACGACGGTCCGCTGGTCCTTCCTGCTGGTGGGCGGCGGGGTCCAGTGTCCCCACGGCTGGTCGGTGCCGGTGGTGGTGCTGACCCGGTGGGGCGGGTGCGCGCAGCGCACCCGGGGGTGGCTTGCGATAGGAGCGCGTCGGGCCGGAGGCACGTCCGGACGCGTCAGCGGACGGTCTCGACGCGTCAGCGCCGGGTGTGCGCGACCCCCGCCGGCGCCCGAGCTGCCTGGCCGGTGTGGTGCGGGCCGGGGTCCGGGTGGGCCGCTGGCTGCGGCCCACCCGGCGGGCTCAGTCGATCTGCTCGGTGGTGGGCAGGGGGTTCAGACCGCAGGCGCGGCGCTCGACGTCGGCCAGCGTGTAGCCCAGGGCCTGCAGGTGGGTCAGGTTCCGGCCAGTGGAGGGGCGTAGCTGGCGCCAGTCGTTGCGGTCGGTGCGGGCCTCGTAGGCGGCCAGCACCAGCACCAGGGTCAGCAGCAGCGCCCGCGCGTCGCTGGCCTTCGCCACGAGCTCGGCCAGCGCGGTGGACCGACCGTAGCTGCCGGGGGCGACGTCGAGCAGGGCGGCGGCGACGCGGTTGCCGCCGACGTCGGCGAGCAGGTCGGCGTCGACGGCGAGCGCGGCGGCGACGAAGGTGGCGGTGCCCTTGGGGGCGGTCTTGCGGGTGGCCAGGGCACGCAGCCAGTCCCGGCGCACGGTCTCGGCGCTCCCCCAGGCCTAATGGGTCTGCAGCGCTGGCGCCGCGACACCTTGTCCACGCACGAGTCGACCAGACCTCCAACAAGACCGGTGTGTGCGCCGGCGCTGCGCTACAACGTTCGTGGTTGAGCCCTCTGCATCTCGACACCGCCCTCATCGCCTGAGCCCGAGCTCTTCGACTGTGACAGCGACAGGTGCAGGTAGCTGGGCCACGAACGGCTAGTGGAAGGTCGGGCCCAGAGCCCTCGCCATTAGGGCGCGCGCGTGGTCCCCCGCGGCATCAACCAGCACCCATCAACCCGCAGCATCCGTGGAGAGGAACGTGCCGTTGATCGACTACCAGGACTCGCCGACGACATCCAAGCAACTCCAACCTGCCCAGCCAGACGGCGCCGCAGAGCCGACCTCGTTCTGCGGCATCGACTGGGCCGACGACCACCACGACATCGCGATCGTCGATCACCGCGGCACCCTGCTGGTCAGCCACCGCATCGATGACGACGCGGCCGGGTTCGCCACCCTGCTGAACCTGCTCGCCGAACATCAAGATCCCACCAGTGCACCGATCCCGGTCGCGATCGAGACCAGCCGCGGTCTGGTCGTGGCCAACCTGCGGATGGCCGGCAGACCGGTCTACGCGATCAACCCCATGGCAGTGGCCCGCTACCGCGAACGCAGCTCGGTGGCCGGCCGCAAGTCCGACGCCTTCGACGCGCGCACCCTGGCCAACATCCTGCGCACCGACGCCCACGAGCACCGGCCCCTTGCTGATGACTCCGTCCTGGTCCAGGCCATCCGGGTGCTCGCCCGGGCACAACAAGACGCGGTGTGGGACCGGCTGCAGGTGCAGAACAAGCTGCGCGCCCACCTGCTGCAGTACTTCCCGGCCTTCGTGCGCGCCTACGACAAGGTGGCCGGCGGACTGAGTGGTGCCGACGCACAAGCCGTCCTGGCTATCGCACCAACCCCGACCCTCGCCGCGCAGCTCACAAGGGCACAGCTGCGGGCCGCTCTTCGCCGCGGGGGCAGACAACGCCGCATCGAGCACGAAGTCGAACGCCTACACAGCCTGCTCAGGGCTCCTCAGCTGCGCCAACCGGCACCTGTTGAGGAGGCGATGGGTAAGCAGTGCGTGGTGATCCTGGGGCAGCTGGCCGCCGCGACGGCCGGATGCAATGACCTGGCCGACGCACTCACAAAGGCCTTCAACCGGCACCCGGACGCTGCGATCCTCACCAGCTTCCCCGGTCTGGCCGAGATCTCCGGTGCACGCATCCTCGGCGAGATCGGTGACGACCGCACCCGCTTCGCCGACGCCCGGGCGCTCAAGGCCTACGCCGGAAGCGCACCGATTACCCGAGCCAGCGGCCGCAGCTCCTACGTCAGCCGACGACGCATCAAGAACAACCGCCTGGCCGACGCCGGCTACACCTGGACCCTGTCCTCCCTGCGCACCTCACCAGGAGCGCGGTCGCACTATGACCGCAGGAGAGCCATCGGCGACCGACACAGTGCTGCCCAGCGCAACCTCTACAACCGGTTCCTCGGCATGCTCCACCACTGCCTACAGGCCAAGACCCTGTTCGACGAGAAGGCGGCATTCCCAGCACAACCGCCGCCACAACCCGCGCCTCCGACGCCCCCAGCCCGAACGAGGCTTACCTGTTGAGCGTGTCGGCGAACAAGCTCAGGTCGTCGTCCTCGCCCACCGCCCACGCCTCCAGCCCGGGTGCGGCCAGCACGACCTCGATGAGCTCGGCGGAGCCGCCGACCAATGTGGAGTCGAAGTCGATCTCGCTGGATACACACCAGGAGCGGTCCGCTGGCCACAGTAGGTTCGGCGACTGCGGGATGACCCAGTCGTCGGTGACCTGATGGCCCATGGCCAGTGCCCCGCGCAGCGGCCCGGCGAAGAGCAAGTAGTTCCGCCCGGGCAGCGACAGGCGCGGCGCGGCCAGCGCCTGCTGCAGCTGCCGCGGCACCTCAGCCCGCCGGGGTGGAAGCGATGGGGAACCGTCGCGGCTGTCGGCCTGGGTGAACACCATCAGGGAGCTCGACCCATGGAGCCAGCCGTAGCCCTCCCACAGCGCGTGATAGCACTCCTGATCCCCGGTGAAGGGGGCCAAGACATCCAGTAGCCGGGCCAGCGGCGCTGGCTGCAGCGTCCCCTCCTGCACTGTCACCTCGTCCCACAGCCCCTCGGAGGACAGCGACAGATCTCGCTCAGGATTCGGAGAGGTGATGGAGCGCCACTGCATCAGGGCGTGCGGAGTGCGACCGGTCCGTTCGCACACCTGGGCCCACGTCACGGTCGCGCCCTGATCCTCCGCGTCGTTGCCAGAAGCCGCGGGAGGTGCATGGAGGTCGACGGAGTGCAGAACGCGGGCGTAGGCCCCGAACCCGGTCGGGACGTTGCTCGCGACGGTGCTGCCGAAGCCGCGCAGCCGCTCCTCGATCCAGCCCCCGACGGTGGGAGTGGGCACTGCGTGCAGCCCTTCCATGCTCATCGGGTCATCGTTGCGGTGCAGGGCGCTTCTGTCAGCACGGGCCAAGTTCGACAAGACCGTTCTACCTCGGCGAGCTCGAGGCTTGCCCAATGCGAACGTGGAAGGTCTTGTTGGAGTCGATGACGTCACGGCGGGCGGCGCGGGCGGCGTCCCGCTCGTCGTCGCTCAGCTCGGCCGCCGGAACGCGGCCGCTACCGCTGCCGCCGTGGTTGGCCCAGGCGTCGAGGTGGCCGTGCGCTGCGGGGTCGGTGCACACCCAGCGGGGCGCGGCCCAGCTGACCCACTCCCGACGGGCCCCTCCCCCGGTGTCGAGGTCGTCTTCCTCGTCGGCCAGGTCCTCGTCATCGTCCTGGTCGTCGGTGTCGTCGTCCTGGCCGGTGTCGGGGAGGGGCTGGCCGTCGGCGTCGACGAACCGCCACCCGTGCTCCTGCCCGACGTAGGCCGCATGGCCCTCGCAGCCCTGATGGGTGGCGGCGGTCAGCCGGGTGCCGTCGGCGTCGGCCAGGCGGTGCAGGTCCCGGGCCGGGTCGTCCCCGGCGGGCTTGTCGATGACCCGCACCCCCTGCTCCCGCAGCCCGTCGGCGACCTGGGCGCGGGCGGCGGCGTCGCGGCGGTCGTTGCGCAGCCGCTGCGCGACGTGGTCGAACCGGCCCTCCCGGGCGCCCACGACCAGGGCCTTGACCGCTTCGGGGTCGGTGTCGAACTCGGCCACGACGGCGGCCTGATTGAGGTCCAGGAACTCGTATCGGGACGAGGCGGCACGGGCCAGCTCGGACCCGTGCACGGCCAGGGCTGCGGTGACCTCGGTCTTGGTGGCGCGGGTGCGGCGAGCGATCTGGGTGGGGGTGACACCGAAAGCCGACAGCTGACCGATGACGTCGGCGCGCTCGGCCGTGGTCAGCCCGGTGCGGTGCTCGTTCTCCGCCCACTGCGTGACCAGCCGCTCCACCGTCGCCGCGTCGTCGGTTGCCTCGTCGGCGGCGATGACGACCGGCACGGTGTGCCGGCCGGTCTGGACGGCGGCCAGGGTGCGGCGGTGGCCGTACCGGACCCGCAGTGCCCCGTCGGCGGTGCGGACGGCGACGACGGGGACCAGGACGCCGTGCTCGGCGATGCTGGCGCAGAAGTCGGCGTCCAGGCGGGTGTCATGGCGGACGTTCAGATCGACGAGCAAAGTGGCCGGGTCGACCTCGACCAGCTCGCGGGTGGACGGCGTCGCGGTCGGGTTGGCCGTGGCAGTGGTGGTCATGGCGGGCTCCTCAGTGAACCGGCGGCGTGATCGGACAAGATCAATTATCTTGCCGACCCGCCTCTGAGCAGGGCTTTCTCTCTCAATCTGTGGATCCGCCCCGGCGCCGTGCCGGCCTGTGGACAACGACCCGCCGCTTCGCCCCGGTCCGGGCCGCCGGCGGACCTGCCAACACCCCGAACCATCGCCGACACACCTCTTGCTCCCCGGGTGACAGCGCGACGTGCCCGGAGTTCCCTGGCTTCCGTGTGATGACGGTGCACAAGCTGACCGCCGGGGACGGCTACACCTATCTCAGCCGTCAGGTAGCCGCGCAGGACACCACCGCGCCTGCCCCCGGCGGGCTGTCGGCTTACTACATGGCGCGGGGAGAATCACCGGGCCGGTGGATGGGGCGCGGGCTCGACGGCCTGACCGGGGACGTCATCGGGCCCGATGTCGCCGAGGCGCAGATGCTGGCGCTGTTCGGCGAGGGACGTCACCCCAACCGTGTGCAGGTGGAGCAGGACGCGGCCGCCGCGGGAGCCGTCGCCGCAGCGGTCGACCGGGCATCGCGGCTGGGGGCGCCATACCCGGTGTTCGCGGCGGTCGGGGAATTCCGTCGCCGCAGCGCCATCGCCTACCGGGAGTTCAACGCTGCCCACGGCGAAGCCGGGACGACCGGGGTACCCGCCGAGGATCGCGCCCGCATTCGGACCGAGATCGCCGTAGGCATGTTCCGTGAGCAGTTCGGCCGCGACCCGCTTAACCCCCGCGAGCTGTCCGGGCACCTCGCGCGGATCTCCCGGCAGCAGACCACCGCCGTGGCCGGCTACGACCTCACGTTCAGCCCCGTCAAGAGCGTGTCGACGCTGTGGGCCATCGCGCCGCGAGAGGTCGCGGAGGTGATCGAGCGGGCCCACGCCGACGCCGTCGCCGACGTCCTGGGCTGGCTCGAGGACCATGCCACCTTCAGCCGTACCGGCCGCCACGGCGTCGCCCAGATCGACGTCCACGGCCTGCTGGCCGCAGCGTTCACCCATCGGGACTCCCGGGCCGGCGATCCCGACCTGCACACCCACGTCGCCATCAGCAACAAGGTCCAGACCGTGGACGGGCGCTGGCTGGCCCTGGACGGACGTCCTCTGTACGCCAACGTCGTCGCCGCGTCCGAGCGGTACAACACCCGCATCGAGGTCTTCCTCGTCGAACGCCTCGGTGTCCGGTTCGCCGAACGTCCCGGCAGCGAAACCGGCAAACGGGCGGTGCGGGAGATCGTCGGCATCGACGGGCCCCTGCCCCGCCTGTGGTCCTCCCGCCGTGCCGCCATCGACACCCGCCGCGCGGCGCTGGCCACGACCTTCCAGGCCGACCACGGCCGACCGCCCACCACTCGGGAGGCGATCCAGCTGGCCCAGCAGGCCAACCTGGAGACCCGCCAGGCCAAGCACGAACCCCGCACCCACGCCGAGCAACGCGCGGCATGGCGAGCCGAAGCCCTCGCCGCGCTCGGCGGTGAGCAGCAGCTCGACCGCTTTATCAACCGTGCCCTGCACCCCGGTCGCCGGCCGCCGGGACCAGACGTCACCCCTGCCTGGCTTGACACGATGGCGGCCGCCGCCGTCGCCCGCGTCGGCACCACCCGCGCCACCTGGCAGGAGACCCACCTGCGTGCCGAGGCCGAACGCCGCGCCCGCCACGCCGGCGTGCGCACCTGCGACCTCGACCGGGTGGTCGAGGACATCGTCACCCGCGCTCTGTCACCCCCCACTTCCCGCCGGCTCACCCCCCTGGCCGAGGACGGCGAACCCGCTGTGCTGCGACGGGTCGACGGCGCCTCGATGTACGAGGTCGTCGGGTCCGCGCACTACACCTCCGATGAGGTGCTAGACGCAGAACGGGCGGTCCTGGACGCAGCCGCACGCTTCGACGGCCACGTCACCCCGAGTGAGGCGGTCGATGACGCCCTGCGTTCTGCCGAGGAGTCTGGGCGGCCGCTGAACTCCGGCCAGGCAACTTTCGTCCGCGCCCTGGCCTGCTCCGGGGCGCGACTGCAGGTGGCGGTTGCGCCGGCGGGCACGGGTAAGACCTTCGCCCTGCGCACCCTCGCCGCCGCCTGGCGAGCCGGTAGCGGCACCGTTATCGGCCTGGCCCCCTCCGCCGCGGCCAGCTCGGTGCTGCGGGAGCAGCTCGGCGACAGCACCGACACCGTCGCCAAGTTCGTGCATGCCACCCAGACCGGCGTCGACGTACCCGATTGGCTCACCACCGTCGGCCCCACCTCCCTGGTCGTGATCGATGAAGCCGGGGCCGCCACCACCCAGGACCTCGCCTGCGTCGTCACCACCGTCCTCGCCGCGGGTGGGTCGGTTCGGCTCATCGGCGACGACCAACAGCTGGGCCCGGTCGGCGCCGGCGGCCTGCTCGCCGACCTCGCCCGCTCCCACGGCGCGGCCCGCCTCGACGAGGTCGTCCGGTTCACCCACCCCGACACCGGCGTACCCAACACCGTCGAGGGCGCGACCTCCCTTGCCCTCCGGGATGGCGACCCGGCGGCCCTCGCGTACTACGCCGACCGAGGCCGCCTGCAGGTCGGTGACTTGTCCTCCTGCCTCGACCAGACCTACACCGCCTGGTCTGCCGACCGGGCCGCCGGACGCGATCCCCTGATGCTCGCCCCCACCCGCGACCTGGTCACCCAGCTCAACTTGCGCGCCCGGACCGACCGCCTCGCCCGCGAAGGCCCCGCCCGCCGGGAGGTCGCACTCGCCGACGGGACGGCCGCCTCGGCCGGCGACGTCGTCATCAGCCGCCGCAACGACCGCACCCTGCCCAACGGGACCACCGGATGGGTCACCAACGGCGACCGCTGGACCATCACCGCCGTCCGACCATCTGGCGCGGTCGACGTCGTCCACACCGCCACCGCCGCCCTGGTCACCCTCCCCGCCGACTACATCCGTGACCACGTCACCCTCGGCTACGCCACCACCGTCCACAGCGCCCAAGGCGTCACCGCCGACACCAGCTACACCGTCGTCACCGGCACCGAATCCCGGCAGCAGCTCTACGTCGCACTCACCCGCGGACGGCACAGCAACCACGCCTACGTCACCGTGACCGGCGACGGCGACCCCCACACCGCCATCACCCGCGACGGCGTCCTGCCCCCCACCGCCATCGAGGTCCTGCAGCGCATCCTCACCCGCGACGACACACCGAGATCGGCCACCAGCATCGCCGCCGACCAGGACGACCCCGCGCGCCAGCTGGCGGCCGAGGTTGGCCGCTACCTCCACGCTCTAGCCACCGCCGCAGAGGAGCAGGTCGGCTCGGACGGCATGGCTGCCATCGACCGTGCGGCCGAGACCACCGTCGCGGGCCTGACCGACGCACCGGCCTACCCCGCGCTGCGGGCAGACCTGGCGCTGCATGCCGCGGCCGGCTACGACCCCGCACAGATCCTGCAGGAAGCCACCGACGACCCGCGCGGTCTGGACACCGCGCGCGATGCCGCCGCAGTCCTCGACTGGCGCATCGGCCCACCCGGCCCCGACGGGCCACCCCCGCCACTGCCCTGGCTCCCAGCGACCCCGCAGGTGCTCGGCGAGGATCCGGTCTGGGGCAGCTACCTGACCCGTCGCGCCAACAGAGTGCGGGACCACGCCCAGGCCGTCGCCGACCGCGCCACCAGCTGGACCCCGACATCAGCACCCATGTGGGCCCGGCCCCTGTCAGGAGACCCCGCGCTCTTACGCGACCTCGCGGTCTGGCGAGCGGCCACCAGCACCGAACCCTCCGACCCACGACCGACCGGCGGGCCGAGCACGACAGCCGCCGACGCCGCCCACCAGCAACACCTCGACGATCGTGTGCGCCGCTGCGTGGGCGCCAGCACCACCGACGCGGTCCGATGGGCCGCAGCACTTCGCGGCGCCGCTCCCGACGTCATCGACGACCCCTACTGGCCCGTACTCCTGGACAAGCTCACCACCGCCCGGATCAGCGACCCCAACGGCCGATCGCTCCTGGCAGCGCTGACCGTCCGCCCACTGCCCGACGAGCAGCCCGCGGCCGCGCTGTGGTGGCGCCTCGTCGACCACCTCCCCGTCCACGCCACCGAACCAACCGGCCAGCCGCTCGACGCCATCGAAACGCCCATCAACAACCCCACACCGCCCCCTGCCCGAAATCGCACCGTTGAGAGAACTCTGCGCGGTCGAGTTCTCGAGTTAAACGACTTCGCAGCCGACTTCTACGACAGCGCCTACGCGGACTCCTGGGCGCAGAACTACCTCGTCACACGACTGGGAACAGATCCGCTCGGCACGACCGAACATGCGGTCGGCTACGCCCCAAACGGTTGGACGACCCTGGTCGAGCATCTCCGCGACACAGGCGCCACCGACGAGGAGCTGGTCGCCGCCGGGCTCGCGACCCGATCAACGTCGGGCCGGCTCATCGACCGCTTCCGCGACCGGGTCATGTTCGCCATCCAGGACGACGACGGCATCGTCGGCTGGATCGGGCGACGCAACCCCGACCGGGACCGGCACCCGCATCCGGCTGCGCCGAAGTACCTGAACACCCCCGCCACCGTCGCCTTCACCAAGGGGCACCACCTCTTCGGACTGCACGAAGCACGCGCCCACCTGACGACAGGCACGACCCCCGTCCTGGTCGAAGGACCCATCGACGCCCTCGCCGTCACCCTCGCCGGCGCGCACCAATACGTCGGCATCGCCCCACTCGGAACCGCCTTCACCGACGTGCAGGCTGACCTCCTGCAGGCCGCAACCGGCAGCAAGCAGGCGGGGTTGATCGTGGCGATGGACTCCGACGCGGCTGGGCGACTGTCGGCCGAGCGGATCTATTGGACCATCGGCGCCAAGGACGCCGGCTCGCTTGCACTGCCCGACGGCGACGACCCAGCCTCGTTCCTGCAGGTCGCTGGGGCAGACGCACTCCTCCGAGCGTTGCGGTCACCGACCCCCCTGGCCGACGTGGTCGTCGACCGCCGCATCGACGAGCTGCAGGACCGGCTGGCCACCGTCGAAGGGCAGGTCGCGGCGGTGCGGCGGTCCGCCGAGGTCATCGCGGCCCTGCCCGTGCACCGATGGCCGGCCCTGCTCACCCACGTAGTCGCACGGACCGGAGTCGCGCCCGACATCGCCCTTGCCGAGACGTTCACCGCCAGCGACAGGCACCACCCTGCCGGGATCGCATGCAGCGTTGACCCGACCGTTCGGACCGGTGCTGGGGTCGTCGAGTCATCTACGCACCCCCCGGCCCAGGAACGTCGGCCAGCGATGGCAACCCGCTCGGCGCTCCTGTGGTGACAGGCACTGTCTGCTGCTGACGCCTGATGAACCGGACGAGCCACCGATTCCCGTGCGTGACAGCCGGGCGTCGACGAGCGCAGGGAGACAACCGTGACCAGCACCTCGAACAACCGGACCACTGACCATTTGCACGACATCGACAGCGCCGCCGCCTACCTGCGCTGCGGCCGCCGGCTGGTGTACCGACTGGTCGCCGAGCGCCGGCTGACCCACACCAAGGCCGGCCGCTCGCTGCGCTTCTGGCAGTCCGACCTCGACACCTACCTGGATGCCGGGACCGTGCGCTCGACGGGCCCGTCCTCCACCGCGGTCTGATGGCCGGCCGCGATGGCCTCCCGCGCGTCTTTCGGCGCCATCGACAAGATGGAGTCGGGCAAGTGGCGTGCCCGCTGCACCGGGCCGGACGGCAAGCGCCGGTCGGCCACGTTCCCCACCAAAGCCGACGCCCGGGTCTGGCTGGCCACCCAGCAGACCGACGCCGTCCGCCGCATGTGGCGGGCACCCGAAGGCGCTCGCCGCACGGTCGATGAGTTTGCCGCCGACTATCTGAAGCGTCAGGACCTGCGCGACTCGACCCGGGTGCTCTACGCCAACCTGTGGCGGTTGCACCTCGCCGACCGCTGGACAGGCGTCGAGGTCGGTGATGTCACCCCGGCGATGGTGCGCAGCTGGCACACCACCGCGGCCGCCACCACGGGGCCGGCCGTGCTCGCCCAGAGCTACCGCCTCCTGCGCGCCGTCCTGGGTGTCGCCGTCGCCGACGACGCCATCCCGGCCAACCCGTGCAAGCTGCGCGGCGCGTCCACCCCCAAGGCAGCACGCCCGTCCCGCGCGCTGACCGCCGCCGAGGCCACCGCCGTCGCCGACCACCTCGGCCGGTCCACCCGCACCGACCGGTACAGCGCGCTCGTCCTGGTCCTCACCTTCGCCGGGCTCCGGTTCGGCGAAGCAGCCGCCCTGCGCCGGTCTGACGTCCTGGACGGAGGGGAACGGCTACGGATCGAACGGGCCGTGCGCTACTACGACGGCCGCTGGGTCGTCGGTGAGCCCAAGACCGAGGCCGGGCACCGCACCGTCGCCCTGCCGACCAGCGTCCGCATCGCTCTGCTCAAGCACATGGACCGCTACGTGCCGGACACCCCGGACGCGCTCGTGTTCGGCACCCGCAGCGGCGGGTTCCTCAGCGTGGCCAACTTCGGCAAGACCTTCCGCCGCGCCGCCGACGCCGTCGGGCTCGGACCGGTCCGGCTGCACGAGCTGCGGCACACCGGCGCCACCCTCGCCGCCGCGGCCGGGGCGAGCACGAAGGAGCTGATGCGCCGGCTCGGCCATGCCAGCCCGGACGCCGCGCTGATCTACCAGCACGCCAACGACGACCGCGACGCCGAGATCGCTCGCGCCCTCGAGGCCCGGATCAAGCCACCGCCGCCCCCGCCTCCAACCACTCGCCGAAGCAGGCCGACGAACCGTCCCGGGCCCAGGCGCTAGGTCATTCTTAGGTCACGCGCGGGGTGACAAGCAAAAACAGGCCCTCTGAGCTGGGCTTTTGTGCGCCGCACTGGTCCTTCCCAAGCTGACAGTGCGAGTTCGATTCTCGTCACCCGCTCCACGCAGAGCCCGCCGATCGTGGGCGGGGCCCACGCCCGGAGCCGGCCTAGGAACAGGGACCGGGCGAGCCACCAGGAGCGGACCGCTGGCGGTGGCCTTCGGCCAGCGGTCCGGCGGGTTCCACACCGGGCGGGACCATGGTGTCCGCCCCTCCGGGGTAGTAGGCGACGCGGCGCGGTAGCCAGACACGGACGAGGTGCCACTGCCCGTCGGTCTCCTGCTCCAGCCGGTACCCGGTCCTCTTCGCCGTCGGGTACGCGGTGGACAGCTCGCGGGCGTGCGACTCGGCTGCATCTGCATCGGCGGCACCGAAGTGCTGGGCGGGCTCCCCGTGGTCGGCGACGAGGCGGAAGTTCGGCATGTCCGGCTGTCCGTCGTCGTCAGCCGGCGGCCGCGAGCCGAGCGGGCCGGCTCGCGGGGTCCGCGGGCTCGAGCTCGAAGGAGCCGTGCATGCCGACGGCGTGCACGAGCCTCAGCACCAGGGGGCTGGCCGCGAGGCGGACAGGGGCCGCAGGGCTGACCGCGGCCAGCAGCCTCAACCCGGCACACCCGATGAAGGTGACCCCGGTGGCGTCGACGAAGCGGACGTCGTCGAACCGGGGCCGGCAGCGCTGGAAGAGCTGGACGAGCTGGGTGTCGACCTCACCGTGCAGGCACAGCACACCGTCCCGGAGGACGACGGACCCGTCGAGCGTGTCCACCGTCGCCGAGTTGTTGCCCCCGTGACGGATCCGTCCGTGCTGAGGGAGCGGGTCAGCACGACCGGTGCCGCCCAGGAGACCGTCCGCCGATGCCGCACCTGCTGACAGACCCATGGACCCTCCCTGTTGCGGCGCACCTGACGGTGCTGGGCCCATGCAACGCGCCGGCCGGCCCCGCGCCCAGGGCCTCAGGTCCTGATTGCGGGTGCGCCGGCTCAACGAACTCGAGCTGCGCGCCGAGCCTTCTTCGTCCGGTACATCGCCCGGTCGGCGGCGTCGACCAGGCGCGTGGGGTCGGCGTCGGCCTGGCCCAGTGCGTGCCCGACGCTCAGGCTCAGCCGGTGCGGCCCGGCCGAGGTCACCAGCGGTTCGCAGAAGACCGTCGCCAGGCGCCGGGACAAGGTCTGGACCTCCTCGGTGTGCACGATGCCGGGGCAGAGGACGACGAACTCGTCCCCGCCCATCCGGGCCACCGTGTCCCCCGTGCGGACCGATGCGGTCAACCGGTGCGCAGCCAGCACCAGGACCTCGTCCCCGACCGCGTGGCCGTGCTGGTCGTTCACGGCCTTGAAGCCGTCCAGGTCGACGTAGAGCACCGCCACCCAGGAGCGGTCCCGGCCCGATGAGTGCAGGGCGTGCTCCAGGCGGTCCTGCAGGAGCCGCCGGTTCGGCAGACCGGTCAAGGTGTCGTGCAGTGCGGCGCTGCGCAACTGGCGCTCGAGGTCCCGGTGCGGCGTGATGTCGGCCATCGCGACCACCGCGCCGAGCAGTTCGCCGTCGTCGTCCCGCACCTGCGTGGCCGAGCAGGCCACCGTCCGGGCGGCGTGGCCGTGGGGTCGGATGACGATCTCGGCATGGTCGACGCGACCTTCGCGGTAGGCCCGCAGCAGCGGGATGCGGTCCTCGGCCAGCGGGGTCACCCCGTCCGCCTCGAACAGGTCGTAGGCCACCGACAGCTGTTCGGGGAGCACCCCGGGGTCGGTGTCCTGGCCGTGCCACTGCCTGCTCACCCGGTTGAACAGCTGCACCCGCTGGTCGGCATCGCCCGCCACGACGCCCACCGGCAGGGCCTCCAGCAGGGCATGGGTGAAGGCACGCTCGCGGGCCGCGTCGGCATGGGCCCGCACCAGTTCGGCGTGCGCCGTCGCCAGCTCCTCGGCCGCCCACCACCGGTCCAGCACGGCGACCACCAGCGTGGCGAGGTCCCCCAACGCCGCGACCTGGTCGTCGCGCAGGGCTCCAGGGATCCCGCTGGTGCTGCACAAGCTCCCCACGACCTGGTCACCGCAGACCAGGGGCACCCCGGTGTAGGCCCGCACCGTCCCGCGCCGGCCGTCGACCCAGGGGCTGCCGGCGAACCGGGCATCCAGGGACGCATCGGCGACCGACACCACGCTCCCGCACAGCACCGTCGCCTCGCAGAGCGCACCGTCCCAGCCCACCGTGGCCCATCCCCCGTCCGTGCCGAGGTAGTGGAGGGCAGACCGGTCGGCCAGCACGACCGCGACCCGGTCCCGACCGCTCACCGCGGACACCAGCCGGAGGACGGCCGACAGCTGGTCGCCGTCGGGGAGGGACGGGAAACCGTCCCTCAGGTGGCCGCGTCCGCCGGTCGACGTCGACGGCCGGTACTCCATCACCTCGGTCATGGTGGGGGTGACGTCCACGGCGGAGGACAGCTGGAGCGGACGAATGCCGGGTCCACCCCGACGGGTCACCCGACCCGTCCAGGTCGGGACCAAGGTCCCGACCTGACTACGGTGCGGCGCAGACGGGAAGTCGGGGGGTCGGGATGGGCGATGAGCTGTCGGCGGTGGACTTCCGGGCGCTGGCGCGGTCGTCGCCGTGGCTGTGGAGCACCGTCCAGCTGACCTACACCGCGCGGCGCGGCTGGGACGCCGAGCCCGTGCGGGCCTGGGTGCGCCGTCCTGGTTCATTGCGGGTGGAGACGCTGGACGGGCGGCTCCTGCAGGCCGGCGTCCTGCCACCGGGCTCGGCCGTCGTGCTCACCGCCGGCGGCGGAGAACCCGCACGGCCCACCACGACGCTGCCGGCACCCCGTCGCCGGGACGACGGCCTGGTCGCCGACCGGTCGGTGGTCGACCGCTTCGACACCGACGCGCCCTTCTACCGCGACTACCACTGGATCGCCTGCCTGGACCCCGTCGAACTGGCGGACGGCGACCCCGAGCGCGGCCCCGCCGGCACGACCATCACCGACGTGCACGCCGTCGACCACCGCGGGCGCCCGGGCTGGGCGGCGACGGTCGTCCCCGCTCCGGCCTACGAACCCCGCTGCGCCTGCTGCCCCCTGCTGCCCTCCGCCGTCGCCGACCGTCTCGAGGGCATCGCACCCACCGCCTACGCCGACGCCCACCTCGTCCTCCTCGACCGGGCCACCGGGATCTGCGTCTCCACCACCGAGCTCGGCGGACCGCGCAACGGCCTCGGCCACGTGATCGGCATCGAGGCGGTCGACGACCCGCTGGCCGACGAGCTGTTCGCAGCCGGTGGACGCGGCTGACGGGTCCGGCGTGGTGCCGGGTCAGAACCCGTCCGGGTCGGCGGGGTAGAGGCTCGCGTCCGGTCGCGGCAGATCACGCGTGGCGTGCACGACCTTGAGCAGCAGCTGGTTGAGCTGCCGGCTCTCCTCGGCGCCGAGGCCGGCGTCCTGCAGCTCGCCGGTGGCGCGGGCGACCGGGCGGGCGTCGCGCAGCAGGCCCCTGCCGGCGTCGGTGATCTGGACCGGGTTGCGCCGGCCGCGGGCCCGGGTCCCGGTGCGGCGCACCAGTCCGCGCTGCTCGAGGCCGTCCAGCAGCGGGGTCATGCTCTGCGGCCGCACGAGCACCGCGCGGGCGATCTGCGAGGTGGTCATCTCGGGGCTGACCGACAGGAACGCCAGCACCCCGAACTGGATCGGGTTGATGCCGTGCCCGGCCAGGTCCAGCGTCATCCGGTACCCGACGAACCGGGCCACCTGGACCAGGTTCCAGGCCAGCACCTCGTCCAGTTCCGGGTCTGCATCCCCTGTCGCCTGCACGCGGCACCTCCTCGACCTCGTCGGCTGACCAGGTTGCCGGATCCAGGACCGCGAGTAACTTACAGATATCTGTAAGTCGCTCGGAAGGGGAGCACCCATGACCAGCACCGAGAACCAGCAGCACATCGCCGACCTCGTCACGAAGGCGAAGGTGGCGATGCTGACCACCATGACCGCCGACGGCACGCACGTCAGCCGGCCGATGGCCCTGCAGGAAGCCGAGTTCGACGGCGACCTGTGGTTCTTCGCCCACGAGGACTCGGCCAAGGTGCGCCAGCTGCGCGCCACCCCGTCGGTGAACGTGTCCTTCTCCGACGACGGCCACCACACCTGGACCTCCATCGCCGGCACCGCGCAGGTCGTCCACGACCGCGCCAAGGCCGAGCAGCTCTACACGAAGGTGCTGCAGGCCTGGTTCCCGCAGGGCCTGGACACCCCCGGGCTGACCCTCATCCGCATCCAGGCCGACAGCGCCGAGTACTGGGAGGGCCCCACCAGCACGGTGTCCTACGCCCTGCAGACGCTGCGCGCCGCCGTCACCCGGACCCCGCGCCGCGACCCGATCGACAACGACACCGTCGACCTGTGACCGGCGACCCCGCCGTCCCCCCGGGTGGGCCGAGGCACCCCCGGCTGCTGGTGCTGGGGGCCAACGGCCCGACCGGCCGCCGGGTCGTGCAGCAGGCCCTGGACCGCGGGCACGAGGTGGCCGCGCTGACCAGGCACCCGGAGGCGTTCCCGATCCGGCACGAACGGCTGCGCGTCGTCGCGGGGGACGCCACCGACCCCGACACCGTCGACACGGCGGTCGCGGCCACCGATGCCGTCATCTGCACCATCGGCGCCGCCTTCACCCGGCAGCCGGTGCAGGTCTACTCCACCAGCGCCCGGCTGCTGGTGGAGTCCATGACCCGTCACCACCGGCGGCGCCTGCTCGTCGTCACCTCCGGCGGGGTCGACACCGGCCACCAGCCGCGCGGAGCCCTGGCACGACTGTCCCGCTCGGTGATGCGCGACCACGTCGGACGCACCGTCTACGACGACATGGAGCAGATGGAGGCAACCGTGTCGGCCAGCGACCTGGACTGGACCATCGTCCGCCCACCGGGGCTCACCAACTCCCCCGGCACCGGCTACGCCGTCGCCGACACCCGCATCGACGGCCCCGTCATGTCCCGCGACGACCTCGCGGCCATGCTGCTGGACCACCTCGACGACGACCGCCACCTGCGCGCGGTCGCCGCCGTCACGACCCCGGGCCTGCGGGTCAGCGCGTGGGACATGCTGCACCACGAGGTCCTGAAACGCTGACCGGTCGGCGACGTCACCGATGAGTCCCGAGCAGGGAGCAGGTCCTCACTCCAGCGCCCTCGTCCGCGGGGGCGCCGATCCCCGACCCGTCGCCGTCCGGACAGGAGACCCGCCATGACCGAGCTGGACCCGCCCGCCGCCACCCCTGCGGTGGTCGACCGCAGCACGTTCGACGCGGCCCTCGCCGTCCAGGTCGCAGCCGAGAAGGAGCTCACCCGGCACGGCGACCGGGTCTCGGCCAGCCGCCGACGGCTGCCCATGGTCGAGGTCGAGGACTACACCTTCACCGGACCCGACGGCCCGGTGCGGCTCACCGAGCTGTTCGGGGACAGGTACCTGCTCCTGGTCCAGAACGTCATGTACGGGCCCGACTGGGACGAGGGCTGCCCCAGCTGCACCTGGGCGGTGGACAACCTGCCCGCGAACATGCAGCGCGTGGCCGACGAGGGCATCGCCTTCGCCATGGTCTCCCAGGCCCCGATCGAGAAGCTCGAGGCGTGGCGGGCCCGGCAGGGCTGGGACCACCGCTGGGTGTCCTCCGCCGACACCACCTACCACCACGACTGGGGGTGGACCCAGCTCGCCGAGGACGGCTCCGAGGTCCTGCACCCCGGCTACTCCTACTACCTGCTGCACGACGGCAGGCCCTACCTGACCTACACGACCAGGGCGCGGGGCACCGAAGCCATCCTGCCCACCGCCCACATCATGGACCGCACGGTGTACGGGCGGCAGCAGGACTGGGAGGACAGCCCGCAGGGCTGGCCGCAGACCCCGACCTACGGGTGAGGTGCGGCGCGCCCCGTGTCGACCGTCGGCGCGGCCCTGCTCAGGCCGACGCAGATGACGCCCCCCCAGCGAGGCCCGGGAGGCGGGATGACGCCACCGCAGGGCTGTGCACCAGACCGGCACGCGAGGACGACGCCGCGCCGAGGTGGGCAGGACGCCGCGGCTCGGGGACCACCGTCAACCTGGCCGGGTCGAGCAGTGCGGGGACGAGGCGGGCAGGCCGACCCCTGACGACGAGACCGACCAGTGCGTCGCCGTGGACGAGGACCGCGACGTCACCGTTCACCAGACCTCGGTCGTCCAGGAGCAGGCCCCGGACCGGCAAGGCCACTGCCCCGGCCCGCCGTCCCCAGTGCTCGACCAGGACCACGGATCGGGCACAGCACTCGCCCACCCAGCTGACCGCCTCGCGCACTCGCGCGAGGTGCAGGTCCGCGACCAGGCTCCGCCCACCCGGGAACACCTCGGCCATCCGCTCCACGACCGCTCGCTCGTCGGGGCGCAACAGGCGTCCCTGGGTCCGTACCCGGGATGGACGTGCCGCGCCGGAGGTGGTGACCACGAGCCCCCCTGGGGAATGGACGGTCCTGTATCGCTATGGCTCAGTCCACCGACCCGGGCCCACCCGGGTCAACCCGGTCGTCCCGATTCAGGACCTAGGTCCCGTTTCAGGTGCAGCGCGCCGGGCAGTGGCAGGTGTCTGCGCTGTCGGGGTGCGGCGCGACGAGGGGCAGGACGATGTCGGCTGGGCATGCATGGACCCGCAGGGACCCGCCGCCCTCGGAGGCCTGCTGGTCGTGGATGCCGACCGACCTCGAGGAGCTGACCCACGTCCGGCGGCAGTTCCGGGCCCGGATCACCGACCCGGTCGAGACATCGGGGTTGCCCGACCTGGACGAGGACCGCATCGAGCAGTGCGTGCTCGCCCTCGACGAGCTGATGTCCAACGGGCTGCGGCACGGGCGACCGCCCGTCGAGGTCGAGGTCCGCGCAGCCCGGGACGGGTTGCTCGTCCTGGTCTCCGACCGCGACACCGAGAACCCGCCGCGACCCGAGGCCACGCGCGACCCGGCCCAGGGCGGGATGGGCCTGGGCATGGTCTCGCACGTCTCGCTGTCCTGCGGCTGGACCACCCGCGAGGACTGCAAGACCGTCTGGGCGCTCATGCCCAGCGGTCCGGCGGGCTGACCCCGGGGACGTCGTCCGGGTCCGCCCTGACGGTCAACCTGGCAACGGGTCCACCCCGGTCGCCTCGGCGCGCAGGGTGGCGACCAGCCACTGGTGGCCGGGGTCCAGGCGCCGGCCGGCGTACCACCAGGCCGCCTGGGTGATCGGCGGCAGCGCCACCGGCATCCGCAGCTCCCGCAGGTCCCCCTCCGCCGGGCGGGGCACCAGCCGCTGCGGGACCAGGGCGAGGTGGCCTGTCCCCACCAGCAGCCGGGGCAGCGACGCGAAGGACTCGCACCGCACCGCACAGCGTCGCTCGATCGACAGCCCGCTGAGCGCGGTGTCGGCCGGGGTGGCCGGGACGACGTCGTGGAACGGGATGACCCAGCCCGCCCGCCGGACGTCGTCCAGGCCCAGCTGCTCGGGCACGTCGGTGTTGCCGCGCCAGGCCAGGCAGACCCATCGGTCCTGGTAGAGGTCGGCGTTGGGCACCCCCGGCAGGGCCACCGTGCCCCGCGAGCTGATCAGCAGGTCGACGTCCTGCAGCACCGCGTCCGGGTCGGTGAGCAGCCGGCCGTCGAGGGCACGGAAGTCCAGGACCACCCCGGGTGCCTGCCGCTCGACCGCGGCCGAGATCCGCGGTCCGAGCACCGCGAGCACCGAGTCCGAGCAGCCGATCGCGAACCGGCGCCGGGTGGTCGCGGGGTCGAAGCGCGGCTGGGCGTTCACCACGTCGGTCAGCTGCTGCAGCAGCGGGCCCAGCTGGGCCTGCAGGGCCACCGCCAACGGGGTCAGCTGGTAGCCGCCCTCGGCCCGCACCAGCACCGGGTCGTCGAAGTGCCGGCGCAGCCGCGCCAGCGCGGTGCTGGCGCCGGACTGGCTGAGGCCCACGCGCCTGCCCGCGCGGGTGACGTTGCGCTCCTCGAGCAGGGCCTGCAGGACGACGACCAGGTTGAGGTCCAGGCTGGGCAGGTCCACGCCACCTCCGGAGATCCGCACCGGCGTGACGAGCATCGCACATCCGACCCGGGGCCGAATCGGAACGGTTGCGCGCCATGCATTCATCGCCCGGCGCGATGCCGCCCGCCCGGGAGACGCGATGCCGCGGGCCGTCCCGGACGGCTGCGTCCGCACCCCCGCCCTGCGTAGGTTCACCGGACCGGGGACGGCGGGTCCTCACCCGCCACAGGAGGGGGACGTCGGTGAGCACGCGGACCGGGGGGACGGCGGACCTGCCCAGCACGGACGACGACCTCCTGGACGCCTGGCGGGCCAGCGGCTGGACGGTGCGGCAGGTCTGGCTGCTGTACCTGGAGGTCGGCGGTGGCGAGCCCCTGGCCGAGGTCCGCCGCAGGCTGGACGGCGACCGCGACTGGCGGGGGTCCGACGAGCTGGCCCTGGTGGTCGCGGTGAACGAGGCGCTGCGGCAGCGCGGGCTGCCGGCGCTGGCCCGGCACCCCGTCCTGGACCGGGCCCGGTGCGACCACGGGGCCCTGCTCACCGTGGCACGGTGACCTGCGGAGTAGTTTGAAGGCTCAACCACCGAGCCCGAGGAGCCCCGTCGTGCCCCGTCCCGTCCTGCAGGTCATCGCCGGCAGCACCCGCCCCGGCCGCAAGGGCATCGCCGTCGCCCGCTGGGTGGCTGCGCAGGCGGAGGCGCACGGCGGCTTCGACGTCGAGCTGGTCGACCTGGCCGACGCGGGACTCCCGGTCCTCGACGAGCCGAACCACCCGCGGCTGGGCCAGTACACGAAGGACCACACCAGGGCGTGGTCGGCGACCGTGTCCCGCGCCGACGCGTTCGTCTTCGTGTTCCCCGAGTACAACCACTCGATGCCCGGTGGGCTGAAGAACGCCATCGACTTCCTCTTCCACGAGTGGGCCGACAAGGCCGCCGGCCTGGTCTCCTACGGCGGCGTCTCGGCGGGCACCCGGTCCGCGGCCGCGCTCAAGCCGGTGCTGGGCGCGCTGCGCATGGTCCCCGTCGTCGAGGCGGCCACGATCCCGTTCTTCCAGCAGTTCATCGACGACGACGGCGTGTTCACCGGCAACGCGGAGCTGGAGGCCGGGGCCACCGCGATGCTCGACGAGATCGCCCGGTTGACCGCCAAGCTGCGGGGCCCGCGAGACTGACCGGTGTGGAGCTGCGCACCCTGCCGACCGCCGACCTGACCCCGGCGGGACGGCGGGAGCTGCGGGCACTGCTGGACGACGCCTTCGCCGGCGACGAGCACTTCTCCGACGAGGACTGGGGCCACGCCCTGGGTGGGGTGCACGTGCTGGCCCGTCGCGACGGCGAGCTGGTCGGGCACGCCGCCGTCGTCGGCCGCCAGCTGCTCGCCGGGGACCGCACGCTGCGCACCGGGTACGTCGAGGCGGTCGCGGTCGCCGCGCACGCCCGGAGGCAGGGCATCGCGGGCGCGGTGATGGCCGAGGTCGAACGGCTGGTCCGGGGCGGCTTCGAGCTGGGCGCACTGGCCGCCAGCGAGGACGGCGCCGCCCTCTACGACGCGCGCGGCTGGACCCGCTGGACCGGTCCGTTGCGCTGCCTCACCCCCGACGGCGTGGTGGACGGCGACGACTCGTGGGTCTACGTGCTGCCGGTCGAGCCGGTCGACGCCACCGGGGTGCTGGTCTGCGACTGGCGGCGCGGCAGCCTCTGGTGAGTCGCCCGTCGCGCTGCGTGCCGACCCGCCGCGGCTCGGGACCAGGTCGTGCACCACCGGTCCCACCGGCCGCACGGCGGCTGGCCCGCCGCACGGGAACCCGCCAGGATCGGCACAGCTGACCGGAACACCACCGTTCAGCTACCGGGCCCTGCCCCCGCCCGGTCCCCGGTGCTCAGGCCGGCAGCAGCAGGGTGGCGTAGAGCGTCAGGCCCGGCCCGAAAGCCATCGCCACGACCGGTCCGTCGACGTCGCCGAGCTCGTCGAGCACCAGCAGGACCGTCGCCGACGAGCAGTTGCCGTGCTGGGCCAGCACCCGCCGCGAGGGCGCCAGCTGCTCCTCGGCCAGCCCGAGCTGGTCGCGGACGACGTCCAGGATCCGCGGGCCACCGGGGTGCACCGCCCAGCCGGCCACATCGCCGACCTGCAGGCCCGCGGTGTCCAGCAGCTCCTGCACGACGTCGCCGACGTGCCGGGACAGCACGTCGGGCACCCGCGGCGACAGGCCCATCTTGAAGCCCAGGTCCGTGACGTCCCAGGTCATGTGGTCGGCGGTGGAGGAGTCGGTGCGGGCCACGGTGGCCGCGACCCGCAGGCCGCGGCGGGCACCGGGCTCCAGGACCACGGCGGAGGCCGCGTCGCTGAACAGCGCGTGCGCCACGACCTGCGAGAGGTCGTGCCGGGCGGGCTGCACGTGCAGGCTGGTCAGCTCCACGCACAGCATCACCGCCGGCCGGGACCGGGCGACCACGTAGTCACCGACGGCGCCGAGGCCGGGCAGCGCGGCGTAGCAGCCCATGTGGCCGACCAGCAGCCGCTGCACGCCGGCGGGCATGCCCAGGTCGCTGGCCAGCCGGATGTCCAGGCCCGGGGTGGCGTACCCGGTGCAGGTGACGACGGAGAACAGGCCGACGTCCCCCGGTGCCAGGCCCGCGGAGTCCAGGGCCGCGGCGACCGCCTGCTTGCCCAGCGGCATGGCCTCGTCGACGTAGCGGGCCATCCGGGCGCCGGTGCCCCACTGCGAGATGTCCTCGTGCACCGGGTTCACGACCGCGTGCCGGGTAGTGACCCCCGATGCGGAGAACACCCGCTTCGCCGAGCGCAGCCCGGCGTAGTGCTGGGCGAAAAAGCCCTCCCAGACGTCCTCCTGCGTGTAGGTCGCCGGCAGCGCCCGACCGGAACCGGTGACGACGGCGGCGGTCATCGGGTGCGGCCCTGGGGAAGCGTCACTTCTCCGACGGTACGGGCTACGGCCGTTTCCGGCCGTAGCCGGCGAACAGGATGCCGCTCCACCGCATCGGCCGCATGCGCACGCCGTCCCGCCGTCCCCGCTTCCAGGCCACCACGTCGCGGACCGAGGGCCGCAGCCCGACCAGCCGCAGGTCCAGACTCAGCCGGTCGGCGGCGGCGAGCAGCCGACGACGGTCGACGAAGAGAGCGGGGTCGTGGATGCCCGGCGGCGGACCGCCCGGGATCTTCTCGGCCAGCGTCACCGCGACCGGGCCGGCCAGCCGGGAGTCCGCGATCGCGTCGACCACCAGCGCCCCGCCAGGCTTGAGCAGCCGGGCGCACTCGCCCAGCACCGCGACGTCGTCGGCGACGTGCTCGAGCACCTCGCCGCACACCACGACGTCGGCGCACCCGTCGGCCAGCGGGACCGCGAGCACCGACCCCCGGACGGCGGCGACCCCGTGGTCGCGGGCCAGCCGCAGGCCGGCCGCACCCAGGTCGACGCCGACGTGCCGGTACCCCAGCCGCTGCACGTGGGGGGCCATGAGCCCACCGCCGCAGGCCAGGTCCACCAGCACCGCGTCCGGCGACGCGGCGGGCGGGATGTGCTCGGCGCGCGAGGCGGCCAGCCAGTGCAGCATCGCGAACCCGCCCGAGGGCTGCCACCACTGGTCGGCGAGCTCGTCGTACTGGGCGGGGTCGTTGCGCTGCACGCCGGGGACGCTAGCCGTCCTTGAGCGGGTCGTGGCCCCAGTTCATCAGCGAGTAGCGCCAGTGGGAGTGCTCGACGTCCTCCTTCGGCGGGCCCTGCGCCAGGTGCCGCTTCACGTAGCTGGTCACCTTCTGCATGTGCTGGTGGTCGTCGTCGGTCAGGTCGGCGACCTTCGTCCCGAGCAGGTCCACGATCCGCCGTCCCGAGGCGTGGCCGGTGGACTCCCCCGACCCGCCGGACTTCTGCCCGACCTCCTTCGACTCGTCGGTCTCGAGGAACTCCTCCAGCTCCTTGGCGGTCATGTTCACCGCGTCGTGGAACTCGTCCCGGGTCTGCTTGTCGTCGTCGGCCACGTCGGCGTCCTACCGCCGGGCCGGGGGCCCGAAACGGCGGCGCCCTAGGCTCCCGCGGGTGAGCGTCGTGGTCGTGGGCAGCCTGAACGAGGACCTCGTGGTGACCGTCGGGCGCCTGCCCGGCCGCGGCGAGACGGTGATCGGGTCGGCGGTGGAGCTGCTGCCCGGCGGCAAGGGCGCCAACCAGGCCGCCGCCGCGGGCCGGCTGGGTGACGGCACCGGCCGTGCCGTCGCGATGGTCGGCAGGGTCGGGGACGACGACGCCGGCGCCCGCCAGCTGGCCGCCCTGCGCGACGCCGGCGTGGACACCGCGCTGGTGCACACCACCCCCGGCGTCCCGACCGGGAGCGCCACGATCCCGGTGGAGGCCGAGGGCGGGGAGAACCTGATCGTGGTGGTGCCCGGCGCCAACGGCGCGGTGTCCGCCGCGGACGTCGAGGTGCCCGCCGTGGCCGACGCCGGCGTGCTGCTGCTGCAGCTGGAGACGCCGCTGCCCACGGTGCTGGCCGCCGCCCGCGCGTGCACCGGCACCGTCGTCCTCAACCCCGCCCCCGCCCAGCCGCTGCCGGCCGACCTGCTGGCCGAGGTCGACGTCCTGGTGCCCAACGAGCACGAGCTCGCCGACCTGGCCGGTGCCGCCGCCGACGACCTGGCCGGGGTCGCCGGGCTCGCCCGGGGGCTGGCCGCGCGGTCGGTGGTGGTCACCCTGGGCGGCAACGGGGTGCTGGTCGTCCCCGCCGGGGGTGCGGCCCTGCACCAACCGCCGCTGCCGGTGACGCCGGTGGACACCACCGGGGCGGGCGACTGCTTCAACGGTGCGCTGTGCACCGCGCTGGACCGGGGCGCGTCGCTGGCCGAGGCGGTGCGGTACGCCGCGGTGGCCGCCGCGCTGTCCACCACCGGTCCGGGTGCCCGCGGCGGCCTGCCCGACGACGCCGCCGTGCGCGCCGCCCTGCCCGACCTGCCCCCCGCCTCCCGCGTCGATCAGGGGAGTTGATCGAACTCCGTCCTCCCTCGCCGGATCTGGTGCAGGAGGACGGACCCCGGTGCAGGAGGACGCGCTCAGAGCGGGGTGATCGCCCCGCCGTGGGGGGCCGCCAGGTGCAGCGGCTCGCCGTCGAGGGAGACGACGACCCGGTCGTGGGGGTCCGGCCGGACGTCGACCACCACCCCGGGTGCCTCGGCGGCCAGCACGTGCACCCCCGCAGTGGCCTCGGCGAACCCGGCGCGGGCGTCGTCGTCGAGGTAGACCAGCGTCATCGAGGCCAGCACCACCGGGGTCGCGCCGTCCGGCAGCCCCGCCAGGACCCCGGGCAGTTCCTCGACCAGGTCGCCGGTGACCCGCTCGTGCGGGTGCGCCGCGGCCAGCGCCAGGGCCGGGTCCAGTCGGGCCAGCCGGGCGTCGTGCTGCGGCCCCGGCCAGACCAGCGCCCGCAGCCAGGCGACCGTGTCGGGGTCGGCGGGGTCCAGCGGGTTCCGGTCGATGCCCACCCGGTGCACCACCTGCGGGACGTCCGCCGGCAGGGCCAGCTCGCCGTCCACCGTGCAGTCGACCAGCAGCCCGTCCTGGCGGCCGACCCGGTGCTCACCCGCCGCCGTCGCGTACCGGTAGCCGTAGCGGTCCAGCTGGAGCAGCAGGCCGGCCGAGCAGCCGACCTCCACCAGCGCCAGCGGGCCCTCCACCCTGGCCAGGGCGGGCAGCAGGGACGCGGCGCGGGCCGGCTCGTTGGTCTGGGTGGCGCGGGTCAGGATCTCCGCGCGGATGCGGTCGCCGTCGGCGGCGACCCGGTCGTGCAGCTGCGCGCCGTCGGCCGGGACCCCGCCCAGCAGCCGCAGCACGGCGAGCAGCAGGTTGGGCTGGCGCTTGATCCGCGGCAGGTCGAGCAGGAGGTCGAGCACCAGCGGGTCCTCGGCGACCGCACGGGCCAGCGCGGCGTACTGCGGGGAGGCGACGGCCGCCTCCACGTCGGCGAACCGCCGGTAGCGGGCGGCGAGGTCGTCCCGGTCCACGCCCGCACGCTAGCCCCGGCCGGGCCGACGACGGTTGGGGCGTGCACCGATCGGGCAGGCCGAGGGGCATGACCGAGACCACACCGATCCACCCCGAGGACCCCGCCGAGGGCGCCGACCCCGCCACCACCGACGACGGCGGCCGCACCCCGCACCCCGACGACCCCGCCGAGGGCGCCGACGAGGCCGACGCCGAGACCGGGCTCGACCCGCAGAACCGGGTCACCGGGGCCTGAGGGGCCTCAGTAGGAGCGCGGCAGCTGCAGGTCGTGCTGGGCGACGAAGTTCAGCACCATCTCGCGGCTGACCGGCGCGATCCGGGAGAACCGGGACGCCGTGACCAGCGCCCCGATGCCGTTGTCCTGCGACAGCCCGGACCCGCCGTGGGTCTGCACCGCGGCGTCCACGGCGTGCACCACGGCCTCCGCGGCGGCGTACTTCGCGCTGTTGGCCGCCGTCCCGGCGTCCTGGCCGGAGTCGATGAGCCAGGCCGCCTTGAGCATCATCAGCCGGGCCAGCTCGACCTCGACCCGGGCTGCGGCGAGCGGGTGCGAGACGCCCTGGTGCGCGCCGATCGGGGTGCCCCACACCCGGCGGTCGCGGGCGTAGGCCGCGGCCCGGTCCAGCGCCAGCCGGGCGGTGCCCAGCGAGTACGCCGCGCCCATGACCCGCTCGGGGTTCAGCCCGGCGAACAGCTGCGCGATGCCGGCGTCGGGTGAGCCGACGAGGGCGTCGGCGGGCAGCCGGACGTCGTCGAGGAACAGCTGGAACTGGTTGTCCGGGCTGACCAGCTCCATCGGGATCTGCGTCCGCGACAGGCCCGGGGCGTCGGTGGGGACGACGAACAGCGCGGGCCGCAGGGTCCCCTTGACGGCGTCGGCGAGCCTGGCCACCACGAGGACGGCGCCGGCGACGTCCACCCCGCTGATCCAGATCTTCTGGCCCGACAGCACCCACTCCTCGCCGTCGCGGCGGGCGGTGGTGGTGATCTCGTGGCTGTTGGAGCCCGCGTCGGGCTCGGTGATGGCGAAGGCCATGGTCAGCGAGCCGTCGGCGATGCCGGGCAGCCACCGGTCGCGCTGCTCGGCGGTGCCGTAGCGGGCGATGACCGTGCCGCAGATGGCCGGGCTGACCACCATCATCAGCAGCGGGCAGCCGGCTGCGCCCAGCTCCTCGAGCACCACCGCGAGCTCGACCATCCCGCCGCCCCCGCCGCCGTGCTCCTCGGGCAGGTTGACGCCCAGCAACCCGGCCTTCCCGGCCTCGGCCCACAGCGCCTGCACGGTGCCGCCGGTGCGGGCCTGCTCCAGGAACCAGCGGTGGCCGTACCGGCCGGCCAGGTCGGCGACCGCGGCGCGCAGGTCGCGCAGCTCGTCGCCCTCGTCGAAGTCCAGGGTCACGCGGTCCTCCCGCTCCCCGCGCCCGGGCGGCCGGCGAAGGCCTGCGCGACGTCCAGCCAGCGGTCGGCGACGGGCCCGGTGGCGGTGAGCGCGAGCGCCGTGCGGGGTCGGCGCTGGGTGACCCGCAGGCAGAAGTCCAGCGCCGGGCCGGCGACCCGGTCGGTCGCGGCCGCGTCACCCCAGGTCCACCCCTCGCCCTCGCCCTCGCCCGAGGGCGCGGTCAGCTCCACCCGGACGTCGTCGGCGGGGGCGGGCAGGCCGTGCTGGCCGAACGCGAACCCGCGGGTGACGACGCCGAGGTGGGCGACCGCGCGCAGCCGGTCGGTGGCCGACACCGGCAGGCCGAGGGCGTCGGTGACGTCGACGCCGTGCGCCCAGGTCTCCATCAGCCGGGCGGTGGCCATCGACGCCGCACCCATGGGCGGGCCGTACCAGGGCAGCTTCGCCCCGGCCGGGACGGCGCGCAGGGCCTCCGCCAGCGAGCGGCGGGACGCCCGCCAGCGGGCGAGCAGCTCGGCCGGGGGCACCGCTGCCCCCTCGGCCGCGGCAGCGTCCACGGACAGGTCCGGCAGCTGCGGGTCGGGGTCGGTGGCGGCGAGCAGGGCCACCTCGTCGGTCCAGGCCAGGTGCGCGACCTGGTGCGCGACGGTCCAGCCCGCGGCCGGGGTGGGGGTGGCCCAGCCAGGGTCGTCGAGGCCTGCGACCACGGCGTCGAGGGCGGCACCCTCGGCGTCCAGGTCGGCCAGCAGGCCGTCCAGCAGTGCCACGCGACCTCCTCCTCGGCGGGCAGTCAGCCCTGACCGCTTCCCGGGCCAGCCTGCGGTCCAGGGACGGCGCCGTCAAGGGCCGGAGGACGGGCAGTCAGGGTTGACTGTGCGCCGGGTCGCACCGCAGGATCCCGGCGAGCACCCCTGCGCACGACCCCCGACGAGACGGAGCAGCCGTGTACCCGGGCACCCACGCCGACCGCACCCCGGACAAGCCGGCCGTCGTCGTCGCCGAGACCGGCCGGGTGCTGACCTACGCCCAGCTCGACGAGCGGTCGACCCGGCTGGCCGACGTGCTGCGGCAGCAGGGGCTCGGGGTCGGCGACCACGTCGCGTTCATCGCCGACAACACCCCGGAGGTCTTCGAGGTCTACTGGGCGGCGCTGCGCTCGGGGCTCTACGTCACCGGGGTGAACAACCACCTGACCGCCGACGAGGCGGCCTACGTCGTCACCGACTGCGGCGCGCAGGTGCTGGTGGTCTCCTCGGGAGCGGCCGCCCTGGCCCGCGAGGTGCGGCGGCGCTGCCCCGACCTGCGCCTGGCGCTGGCCTGGGGCGGCGAGGTCGAGGGCTACGAGGACTACGAGGCGGCGCTGGCCGCGGCCTCGCCGGAGCGGCCGGCGGTCGAGCCGGCCGGCACCGACATGCTCTACAGCTCGGGCACCACCGGCCGGCCCAAGGGCGTGCTGCCCACGCTGCCCACCCACCTGATCGACGAGCCCGGCGACGTGTTCACCGCGGTGTTCGGCCCGCTCTACGGCTTCGACCCCGACACCGTCTACTACTCCGCCGCACCGCTCTACCACGCGGCACCGCTGCGCTTCGGCGGCATGCAGCACCGCTCGGGCGGCACCGTCGTCATGGCTGCGCGGTTCGACGCGGAGACCGCGCTGGCGCACATCGAGCGGTACGGCATCACGCACAGCCAGTGGGTGCCGACGATGTTCGTGCGGATGCTCAAGCTGCCCGCCGAGGTCCGCGAGCGGTACGACGTGTCCAGCCAGCGGGTCGCCATCCACGCCGCCGCGCCCTGCCCGGTCGAGGTCAAGCAGCAGATGATCGCGTGGTGGGGGCCGATCCTGCAGGAGTACTACTCCTCCACCGAGGGCAACGGCGTCACGATCATCAGCGCGGAGGACTGGCTGGCCCACCCCGGCAGCGTCGGCAGGGCGGTCCTGGGCGTGCTGCACATCTGCGACGAGGAGGGCCGCGAGCTCCCACCCGGCGAGATCGGCACGGTCTGGGTGGAGCGGGACGCGATGCCCTTCAGCTACCACGGCGACCCGGAGAAGACGGCGGCCGCGCGGCACCCCGACCACCCGACCTGGTCAGCGATCGGCGACGTCGGCCGGGTGGACGACGAGGGCTACCTCTACCTCACCGACCGCAAGGCCTTCATGATCATCTCTGGCGGGGTGAACGTGTACCCGCAGGAGGCCGAGGACGTCCTGGTCATGCACCCCGCCGTCGCCGACGTCGCCGTCATCGGGGTGCCCGACGAGGACCTCGGCGAGGCCGTGCTCGGCGTGGTGCAGCCGGTCGAGGGCATCGAGCCCTCGTCCGACCTCGCCGCCGACCTCATCGGGTTCGCGCGGGAGCGGCTGGCCGGCTACAAGGTGCCGCGGCGGATCGAGTTCCAGGCCGAGCTGCCGCGCAGCGCGGCCGGCAAGCTGGTCAAGCGGCGGCTCACCGAGATGTACCGCTGATGCTGCTCGACGCCTCGCTGACCAGCGCCGACGACGCGGCGACGACCGCGCGCGACCTGGAGGAGCGCGGCTACGCCGGCGTGTGGGCCTCCGAGGTCGCCCAGGACCCGTTCCTGGTGCTGCACGCCGCCGCGCTGGGCACCTCACGGGTGTCGGTCGGGTCGGCGATCGCGGTGGCCTTCGCCCGCTCGCCGATGACCCTGGCCTACACCGCCTACGACCTGCAGCGCTACAGCCGCGGCCGGTTCATCCTCGGCCTGGGCACCCAGATCCAGGCGCACGTCGAGCGCCGGTTCTCCATGCCCTGGTCGGCCCCGGCGGCCCGGATGCGGGAGTACCTGGGCGCGCTGCGCGCGATCTGGGCCAGCTGGACCGACGGCGCCCCGCTGCGGTTCCGCGGCGAGCACTACCGGCACACCCTGATGACGCCGATGTTCACCCCGGCGGTGCACGCGTGGGGCCCACCGCCGGTGCACCTGGCCGCGGTCGGGCCGCTGATGACCCGGTTGGCCGGGGAGGCCGCCGACGGCCTGCTCGCGCACTCCTTCACCACCGCCCGCTACCTGCGCGAGCGCACCCTGCCGGCGCTGCAGGAGGGGCTGGACGCCGCCGGCCGCGACCGGTCGGCGGTGCAGGTGAGCCTGCCGGGCTTCGTCGTCACCGGCCGGGACGACGCCGAGCGGGCCCGGGCCGCGGACGCCGTCCGGGCGCAGATCGCCTTCTACGGGTCGACGCCGGCCTACCGCCCGGTGCTGGAGCTGCACGGCTGGGGCGCCCTGGGAGACGAGCTGCACGCGCTGTCCACCACCCGGGACGCCGGCCGCTGGCAGGCCATGGCCCGGCTGGTGGACGACGAGGTGCTGGGCACCTTCGCCGTCGTCGCCGAGCCCGACGCGGTCGGCCCGGCGCTGCTGGAGCGCTACGACGGCCTGGTCGACCGGTTCAGCGTCTACCCCGGCACCGGGGTGCCGCTCGAGGTGCTCGACCCGGTGGTGCGCGCGCTGGCCTGACCCCGGGTGGACGGCGGCCGCACCGGTGTGGTGACATTGGTTCCGGGAATCATTGTCAACAAGCAGGAGCGTGCTGTGCCCCGCCGTCCGATCGTCCTGGCCGCACTGGCCGTCTCCGCCCTCGGCCTGGCCGCCTGCGGGGGCGGGCAGGCCAACCAGACCGCCACCAGCGAGGCGAACTCCGCCAACTGCCCCGGCGACGTCCTCGACGTCGTGGTCTCGGTCAGCCAGTGGGGCGACGTCGTCCAGCAGCTGGCCGGTGACTGCGCGAACGTCACCACGGTCATCAACTCCACCGCCCTCGACCCGCACGACTACGAGCCGACCACCGGCGACATCGCCTCCTTCGAGGACGCCGACCTGGTCGTGGTCAACGGTGCCGACTACGACCACTGGGCCTCCGACGCGGTGGCGAACCTCGACCCCGCCCCGGCCGTGGTCGACGCCGCCGAGGTCGTGGGCGTCGAGGGCAGCCACTCCGACGAGGAGGAGGGGCACTCCGACGAGGAGGGCGACGACCACGGCCGCGGGTCGGTCAACCCGCACCTCTGGTACTCCCCCGAGTACGTGCAGCAGACCGCGCAGGCCATCACGGCCGAGCTCCAGCAGCTCTCGCCCGAGGCCGCCGACTACTTCACCCAGCAGGCCGACGCCTTCACCACCGCACTGGAGCCCTACGACCAGGAGCTGACCACCCTGCAGGGCCTCGCCGCGGGCAAGACGTACGCGGCCACCGAGACCGTCTTCGACTACACCGCGGCCGCGGTCGGACTCACCGACGCCACCCCCGAGGGCTACCGGGACGCCGCCAGCAACGAGAGCGACCCGTCGCCCTCCGACGTCGCCGCCTTCGAGTCCGCGCTGGCCGACGGCAGCATCGACGTGCTGGTCTACAACACCCAGACCGAGGGCAGCGTGCCCGAGCAGCTGCGCGCCGCCGCCGAGTCCACCGGGGTCCCGGTGGTCGACGTCACGGAATCGGTGCCCGACGGGGATGATTCCTTCGTGGCGTGGCAGCTGGGCCAGCTGCAGCAGCTCGCGGACGCACTCGGTGGGGGGCAGTGACACCAGGCTCTGACTCGGAGACCCCGCCGGCCCTCGTGCTGGACGGGGTCTCCGTCGTCCGCGGTGGCCGGGTGGTCTGGGACGAGGGCGACCTCGCCGTCCCGGCCGGCGCCGTCGTCGGCGTCATCGGCCCCAACGGCGCGGGCAAGACCACCCTCTTCCAGCTGGCCCTGGGCCTGCTGCCGGCCGCCACCGGCCGGGTCGAGGTGCTCGGCGCCCCGCCGCGGCGCGGCAACCGGCGGATCGGCTACGTGCCGCAGAACTACACCGCCGCGCTCGGCCAGGCCGTCCGCGCCCGCGACCTGGTCGCCCTGGGTCTGACCGGCACCCGGTTCGGCCTGCACCGCAGCACGCCCGACGAGCGCGCGCGGGTGGACGACGCGCTGCGCCGGGTCGGCGCGGCCGGCTACGCCGACCGGCGGATGAGCGAGCTGTCCGGCGGCCAGCAGCAACGGGTCGCCATCGCGCAGGCCATCGTCGACGACGCCGACCTGCTGCTGCTCGACGAGCCGCTGGCCAACCTCGACCTGCGCAACTCCCAGGAGATCGTCACCCTGCTCGGCGAGCTCCGCCGCGAGCGCGCGGTCACCATCATGGTCGTCGCGCACGACCTCAACCCGCTGCTGCCGGTGCTCACCGACGCCGTGTACCTGCTCGACGGGCACCCGCACCACGACGTCATCGGCGAGGTCGTCACCGAGGACCTGCTCACCCACCTCTACGGCACCCGCGTGCGCGTCGTCCGCACCGCACAGGGCGACCTGTTCACCCGCAGCGGCTGAAGGAGCCCTCCCGTGCGCTTCCAGGAGAACTGGCTCCAGATCCTCCAGACCACCTTCATGCAGCACGCCCTCGTCGGCGGCAGCCTGGTCGCGCTGACCGCGGGCCTGATGGGCTACTTCGTCATCACCCGGCAGAACGCCTTCGCCGCGCACGCGCTGGCCCACATCGGGTTCCCCGGCGCGACCGGGGCCATCCTGGTCGGCGCCCCGGTCACCCTGGGCCTGGCGGTGTTCTGCGTCGGCGGCGGGCTGCTCATCGGCCTGTTCGGCAAGCGCGTGGCCGAGCGCGAGGTCGCCACCGGCACCATCCTCGCCTTCGCCACCGGCCTGGGCGTGCTGTTCGCCTCCCTGGCCACCGCCAACGCCTCGACCACGACCAACGTGCTGTTCGGCAACCTGCTGGCGATCAGCCGCGACCAGCTGTGGACCTTCGGCGGCTTCACCCTGCTGGTGGTCGCCGCCCTCGCGGTCATCGGCCGGCCGCTGGTGTTCGCCTCGGTAGACCCCGCCGTCGCCGAGGCCCGGGGTGTGCCGGTGCGGGCGCTGGGGGTGGCCTTCGTCGTCCTGCTGGCGCTGACCATCACCATGGCGGTGCAGGTGGTGGGCACCCTCCTGCTGTTCGCCCTCGTCGTCACCCCGGCCGCGGCGGCGCTGCGGCTGACCGCCCGGCCCGCTGGCGTCGCAGCGCTGTCGGTGGCCTTCGCGCTGGCCTCGGTCTGGGTGGGCCTGGTGCTGTCGGCGATGATCGACCTGCCGCCGAGCTTCTTCGTCGTCGCCGTCGCGGTGCTCGTCTGGGGCGTGACCCTCCTCGCCACCCGCGAGCCCCGGTCCGCCCGGCCGGCCGCACCGCCGGTGGGCGGCCACACCGCCGTCCCCGCGGTGCCCGAGCGCGCCCGCTGACCCCTCCTGGCAAGTTCCCAGCACCACGACTGGTCAGCAGGCAGCGACCGGGTGCATATTCGGCTGATGACGGACCACGAGCCGCAGCGCAGCGGCAGCACCGCACCCGACCAGCACCCCGACACCCAGGAGCCCCCCGCCGCCCCGGTGGTCCGGTTGCTGGCCAACCCCCGCCGGGTACGCCGGGCCTGAGGGCCTCGGCAGATCCTGCGCGACCGTGACCGCGCAGTCACAACGGTCCCAGTCGCCACCTCGCTCACGGGCGGCTCACCAGTACGTTTCACGCTGAGTTGCGACCCCGACACACCGGCGTGCCGTGAACCGCTCCGTCACGACGGCGTGCACCATCGCTGGCGTGACCGCCGCCATCTCCTACGCCGACGCCACCGACGCCCTCGAGGCCGGTGACCCGCTCGGCGCCCCGATCCCCGTCCGCCGCAGCCGCGCCGAGCGGCAGGCCATCGTGCTGGACACCGCCGAGCGCCTGTTCTCCGGCCGCAGCTCGCGCAGCGTCGGCATGGACGAGCTGGTGCGCGAGACCGGTCTGGGCAAGATGACCGTCTACCGGCTGTTCAAGAGCAAGGACGACCTGGTCGGCGCCTACCTGTCCCGCAAGGCCGCCACGCTGCTCGGGTTCATCGACGCCGAGCTGGGCCGGTTCGCGGACGACCCCCGCGGCGCGCTGCTGACCATCGTCGACGTGGTGGAGCGCGACGTCACCCGGACCGGCTTCCGTGGCTGCCCGTTCACCAACGTCAGCAGCGAGTACGACGACCCGCAGCACCCGGCCCGCTCCGCCGCCGCCGACTACAAGTACGAGCTGCACATGCGCCTGGTCCACCTCGCCGAGGAGCTCGTGCCCGGGCACGGCGACGACCTGGCCGCCCAGCTGCACCTGATCATCGACGGCATGCAGCTCTCCGGCGGGCTGCTCGGCCCCGACGGCCCGGCCAGCCACGGCCGCCGGCTCGCCGAGCGGCTGGTCGACGCCGCCGTCGCCGCGGGCTGAGCCCGACCTGCGAGCAGACCGGTTGCGCCCTACCGTTCCGGGATGACCACCTCCCCGGCCGCCGGTGACCCGACTCCCCCGCGCACCGCTCCCCCGCCGAGCACGAAGCGACGCGGGGGCAGCGTCAGCCGCACGCTGTCCAGCGTCCTGCTCGTCGTCGTCACGGTCATCCTGGTCCTGTTCGTGCTGTTCAACACCCAGACCGTGCGGGTCTCGCTGGTCTTCGGCGTGGTCGACCTGCCGCTGGTCGTCGCACTGCTGGCGGCCGCCGTCCTGGGGGCGCTGATCGTGGCCCTGCTGTCGATCCGGGCCCGTCGCCGGGACCGCTGACCCCTCGGGGCGAGGCGCGTTGCTGCTTGTTACTCGTCAGTAATAGGGTCTTCGTTACCGGCGGGTAACCTGCCCGCCCGCGACGACCAGCAGCGGGAGCACGACCATGGGGCACTACACCGCCGACCTGCGGGACCTGGAGTTCAACCTCTTCGAGTTCCAGTCCACCAAGGACCGCTTCGGGTCCGGCCCGTTCGCGCAGATGGACGCCGGGACCGCCCGCGGCGTGCTCGACGAGGTCCGCCGGCTGGCGGAGGGCCCACTGGCCGAGAGCTTCGTCGACGCCGACCGCAACCCGCCGGTCTTCGACCCGGCCACCCACACGGTCACCATGCCGGAGTCGTTCAAGAAGTCGATCAAGGCGATCACCGACGGCGAGTGGTTCCGGCTGGACCTGCCCGAGGAGCTCGGCGGGTTCGGCGCTCCCCCGAGCATGCGCTGGGCCGCCTACGAGATGATCCTGGGCGCCAACCCGGCCGTGTTCATGTACGGCTCGGGCCCCAGCTTCGCCACCGTGCTGCACGAGCTGGGCACCCCCGACCAGCAGCGGCTCGCCGAGCTGATGATCGACAAGGGCTGGGGCGCCACCATGGTGCTCACCGAGCCCGACGCCGGCTCCGACGTCGGCGCCGGCCGCACCCGCGCGGTCCCTCAGGACGACGGCACCTGGCACATCCACGGCGTGAAGCGGTTCATCACCTCCGCCGAGCACGACATGGCCGACAACATCGTGCACCTGGTGCTGGCCCGGCCCGAGGGCCACGGCCCCGGCACCAAGGGGCTGTCGCTGTTCGTCGTCCCCAAGTTCCACGTCGACCTCGGGACCGGGGAGCTCGGCGAGCGCAACGGCGCCTACGTCACCGGCGTCGAGAAGAAGATGGGCCTGAAGGTCTCGACCACCTGCGAGCTCACCTTCGGCGAGGGCCCGGTGCCCGCCGTCGGGACCCTGGTCGGCGAGGTGCACGAGGGCATCGCCCAGATGTTCCGGATCATCGAGCACGCCCGGATGTTCGTCGGGACCAAGGCCATCGGCACGCTGTCGGCCGGCTACCGGGTGGCGCTGGACTACGCGCGGTCCCGCGTGCAGGGCGCGGACATGACGGCGACCGCGAAGGACGCGCCGCGGGTCACCATCACCCACCACCCCGACGTCCGGCGCTCGCTGATGCTGCAGAAGGCGCACGTGGAGGGCATGCGGGCGCTGTACCTCTACACCGCCACCTTCCGGGACGAGGTGATGGAGGCCGAGGCCGCCGGCACCGCCGACTCGGAGCGGGCGCAGCTGGCCGCGAAGGTCAACGACCTGCTGCTGCCGATCGTGAAGGGCTACGGCTCGGAGCGGGCGTCGGCGCTGCTGGCCGCGGAGTCGCTGCAGACCCTGGGCGGGTCGGGCTTCCTGCAGGACTACCCGATCGAGCAGTACGTCCGCGACGCCAAGATCGACACCCTCTACGAGGGCACCACCGCGATCCAGGGCCAGGACTTCTTCTTCCGCAAGATCGTCAAGGACGGCGGGCAGGCCATCGGCTGGCTGGCGTCGCAGATCCAGCAGACCCTGGACGCCGAGGCCGGCAACGGGCGGCTGAAGGAGGAGCGGGCCCTGCTGGCCACCGCGCTGGACGACGTCCAGGGCATGCTGACCACGATGTTCGGCCACCTCGGCCAGGCCGCGCAGGACATGCGCAACGCCTACCTGGTCGGGCAGAACACCTCCCGGCTCCTCATGGCCGCCGGTGACCTGGTCACCGCGTGGCTGCTGGTCCGGCAGTCGGAGGTGGCGCTGGCCGCGCTGGCCGGCGAGGTCGGCGAGCGGGACCGGCACTTCTACGAGGGCAAGCTCGCCGCGACCCGCTTCTTCTGCACCCAGGTGCTGCCGAAGCTCACCGCCGAGCGCGCCATCGTGGAGGCCACCGACAACTCGCTGATGGACGTCGACGAAGCCGCCTTCTGACGCCCCCCCTGTTGATCATGCAGAACCGCACCGTGGACACGCCGTGGGGCGGCGTGTCGACGGTGCCGTCCTGCATGATCACGGCGGGCGGAGGGCAGGAGCGTGCCCATGACCGACCCCATCACCGACCCGGCCGACTCCCCCAGCGACGCGAACCTGGTCGACGGCCGGCCGGGTGACGACCGGACCGACACCGGCGCCGAGGACACCGCGCTGACCACGGACGCCGAGGCCCAGCGCGAGGGCGACGTCGCCGACCCGGAGAGCTCCTAGACCGCCGCCCCCTGGCGCCGTCGATCGACGCTGGCCGATCATTCGGCGCCCCGAGTGGTCGCTGGGCGTCGATCGACGGCGCGGAATTCCGGGGTGCCTCAGATCCAGCCGTGCCGGCGGGCGGCGTCCACCGCGGCGTGCCGGTTGGGGGCGCCCAGCTTGCCGGCGGCCGAGGACAGGTGGTTGCGCACCGTGCCCACCGACAGGTGCGCCCGGCCGGCGATCTCCTCGACCGGCGCACCCCCGGCGGCCAGCTCCAGGACGTCGGCCTCGCGAGGGGTCAGCGGGGAGTCCCCGGCGCTGATCGCCTCGGCGGCCAGTTCGGGGTCCACGTAGCGGCCCCCGCCGTGCACGGTGCGGACGACGTCGGCCAGCACCGTGGCGTGCACCGTCTTGGGCAGGAACCCGCGCACGCCCGCGCTCAGCGCACGCTTCAGGTGACCGGCCCGGCCGTGGCCGGTCACGATCACCACCCCGCAGCCGGGCAGCGCCTCGGCCAGGTCGCCGGCCACGGAGATGCCGTCGCGGTCGGGCATCTGCAGGTCCAGCACCGCCACGTCCGGCCGGTGCGCCCGGGCCATCGCCACCGCTTCCGACCCGGAGGCCGCCTGGGCGACCACCTCGAGGTCGTCCTCCAGGCCCAGCAGGGTGGCCAGCGCCGTCCGGATCAGGTTCTCGTCGTCGGCCAGCAGCAACCGGATCACGCCGGCACCTCCGCCACCAGCACGAACCCGCCGTCCCGCCGTCCGGCCGACAGCCGGCCCCCGGCCTCGGCGAGCCGCTCGGACAGCCCGGTCAACCCCGAGCCCCACGCGCCGGCGTCCCCGGTCGCGGTGTTGGTGACGGTCAGCGAGACCTCCCCGCCGCCGGCGGCGACCGCGATCGTGCACGGGCCCCCCGACCCGTGCCGCAGCACGTTGGTCACCGCCTCGCGCACCACCCAGCCGAGCACCACCTGCGCCCCCTCCGCCAGCTCCACGTCCTCACCGGTCACCGTGCAGTCGATGCCGGCCGCACGCAGCACCGAGCGCGCACCGGCCAGCTCCGACCGCAGGTCGACGGCCCGGTAGCCGCGCACCACCTCGCGCACCTCGGCCAGCGAGGACCCGGCCAGCGCCCCGATCGCGGCGACCTCCTCGGCGGCCTCGGGCCGTCCGCGGCGGACCAGCTGCTCGGCCAGCTGGCTCTTCACCGCGATCGCCGACAGGTTGCGGCCCATGACGTCGTGCAGGTCGCGGGCGAAGCGCAGCCGTTCCTCGGCGACGGCGAGCTGGGCCTGCACGCCGCGGGTCCGGTCCTGCTCCCGCACCACGTCGAGCAGCCACACGCTGAACCGGAAGGCGCCCAGGAAGAAGCCGACGGCCACGGCGATGGACAGCCCGACCACCACCGACCCGACCACGGGTACCCCGGGCCGGAGCGCCGCCAGCCCGCCGGCGACCACCCCGACGGCCAGCGACAGCCAGGACAGCGGCCGGTAGGGGGTGGTGACCGAGAGCGCGACCAGCACCGCCGCCCCGACGGCGCCGACCAGCCAGGGACCGGCCGGGTAGGGGGCCCCCGACGCGTCCCTGCCGTCGGTGAGGAACAGCCCGACCGCGACGGTGGCTGCCCCGGCCCCGACGGCGACGGCCAGCGGACCGTGCGGCACGGCACCCCGCCGGAAGCCGGCCCGGGTGAGCACGACGCAGGCCGCCGTGGTGCACAGGGTCACGGCGGCCAGGGCCACGTCCCAGCCCACGCCCCGCGAGCGGTGCTCGGAGGCGACCACCGTGACGACCACGAACGGCAGGCCCGCCAGCGCGACGTAGAACGACCAGCGGGTGTAGAGCTCGATGCGGTCTGTGTCGGAGCGGCTGCTCCACCAGCGCGACAGACCCGGCACGGCAGCCATGCTGCCGTGCCGGGTCCGGGTGGGGCGAACCGTCACCGGCGGGGCGCCCAGGCGAAGCCCCGGCGGGCTGCCAGCGTGCCCAGCACCAGCCAGCCGGCCAGCACCGCCAGCGGCACCCCGGCCGCGGCCCAGACCGACCCGTCGACGGCGTCGCCCTGCCAGGTCCGGCCGGCCAGCCCTAGCTGCAGCAGCTCGACGACGGGGCTCAGCGGCAGGAACCGGGCGACCTCGCCGAGGGTCTCGGGCAGCGCCGACAGCGGGTAGAACAGCCCGGACAGGCCGGTGGACAGGATGATGAACGGCAGGCCGGTGATCTGCGCGGACTCCGCGGTGCGGGTGAACCCGGTGGTGGCGGCGGCCAGCAGCACCATCAGCACGACGCCCCCGACCAGCGCGACCAGCGGCAGGAGCACGTCCGCCGGGGCCGACCACTCACCGATGGCGACCACGCCGACGGCGATGATCGCGATCTGGCCGAGGGTGACCAGCACCGTCGGGACCGCGGTCGCGATCTGCACCTCGGTGCCGGTCAGCTCGCCGGTGCGCATCCGCTGCAGCACCAGCTCCTCGCGGCGGGCGACGTAGGTGGTGACCAGGTTGTAGTAGGTCAGCATCACCAGGCTGATGCCGACGGCGATGACCATCAGCCGCGGGCCGAAGGGCAGGTCGCCGCCGCCGATGCCGAGGGCGGGCACCGCCAGCACGAACAGCACCGGGACGACGACGGAGTTGACCAGCGCCGTCCGGTTGCGCAGGAACAGTCGTGTCTCGGCCGAGGCGAGGGACCACACCCGGGTGACCCGGGAGGGGCCGGTGGGGCGGGACAGGGTCGCGGTGGTCATCGGTTCTCCTCCGTCAGGCTCGGGTGGGTGCCGTCGGCGACGGCGAGGAAGGCCTGCTCCAGCGAGCCGGCCCGGGCAGCGAGGGTGCGCAGCACGACGCCGTGCTCGGCGGCCCAGGCCAGCAGCTGCGCGAGCACCGGCTGCAGCGCACGCGTGCGCCACTCGGTGCGGCGGCCGTCCTCGACGACCTGCACCTCGGCGGGCACCGGCGGTCGGGGGTCGCCGTCGTCGAGGGCGAAGCGGATCGTGGCCGGCTGGGTCTCGGCGATCTCGGCCTGGGTGCCCGAGAGCACGACCTGACCGGCCCGCATGACGGCGACCCGGTCGGCCAGCTCCTCGGCCTCCTCCAGGTGGTGGGTGGTCAGCAGGACGGCGGCGCCGTCGGCGACCAGACCCCGCACCAGCTCCCACACCTGGCGGCGGGATTCCGGGTCCAGGCCGGTGGTGGGCTCGTCGAGCACGACGACGCCCGGCCGGCCGAGCAGGGCCATGGCCAGGTCCAGCCGGCGCCGCTCGCCGCCGGACAGGGACCGCACCCGGACGTCGGCCCGGCCGGTCAGCGAGACCTGCGCCAGCGCCTCCTCGACCGGGCGGGGGTCGGACAAGGTGCCGGCCCAGGCGCGCAGCGTCTCGGCGACGGTGAGGTCGCCGGGCAGCCCGCTGGTCTGCAGCAGCACGCCGAGCTCGCGGCGCACCCGGGTGCGGTCGCGGACGGGGTCCATGCCGAGGACCCGCACGGTGCCGCCGCCGGCCGGGGCCAGGCCCTCGAGCACCTCCAGGGCGGAGGTCTTCCCGGCGCCGTTGACGCCGAGCAGGGCCAGCACCTCGCCGCGGCGGACCTCGAAGGAGATGCCGCGGACGGCCTCGAAGTCGCCGTAGCTGCGGCACAGGTCGGTGACCTCGACGGCGGCGGTGGTCGTGGTGGGCGGTGCGGCGGTGGCGGGTGGCATCGTCGTCCTCCTGGGGGCTGGTCCTCGGTCACCCCTGACGTTGCCCGCCGCCCCGGCCCGGCGCGGGTGCCATCCCTCACGACCTCACGGCCCCCCTGCACGGGTCACCCGTGAGGTTCGTCAGGGGTGCACCGGCTACGGTCGCCGGGTGCCCGACTCCCGCTGGCTGGACCTGACCGGCACCACGAACACCCGCGACCTGGGTGGCCTGCCGCTGTCCGGGGGCGGGACGACGGTGCCGGGGCGCGTCCTGCGCAGCGACGACCTGCAGGAGCTGGACGCCGGTGACGTCGCCCGCCTCGGCGAGCTGGGCCTGACCGACGTGGTGGACCTGCGCACCAGCGCCGAGGTCCGGATGGAGGGTCGCGGCCCGCTCCGCGACGTCCCCGAGGTGACCCACCGGCACTTCACGCTCATCCCCGAGGTGGGCGAGTACACCGACGTCTTCGCCGACGGGGCCGACGCCGACGAGGTCGAGCCGCCGGCGGACTGGGTGGAGACGCTGCTCCCGCGCACCGCCGCCCCCGGCGACGAGGGCGAGACGCCCTCGGTCAAGGCCTACCTGGGCTACCTGTCCGACGGGGCGGACAACGTGGTCGGCGCGCTGCGGGCGATCACCGCTGCGCCGGGTGCCTCGGTCGTGCACTGCGCGGCCGGCAAGGACCGCACGGGCGTGGTCGTCGCGCTGGCGCTGTCGGTCGCCGGGGTGCGGCGCGAGGCCGTGGTGGCCGACTACGCGCTCACCGCGGAGCGGATCGAGGACGTGGTGGCCAAGCTGGCTGCCCGGCACACCTACGCCGAGGACATGACCCGCCGCGACGTCGCCAGCCACACGCCGCGGGCGGAGACGATGGAACGGGTGCTGGACCTGCTCGACGAGCGACACGGCGGCCCGCTGGGCTGGCTGGGGGCGCACGGCTTCGGCCCCGACGAGCAGGCCGCGCTGCGGGAGAGGCTCACCCGGCCCTGAGACGGGACGAGCCCGGCTCCGCGAGGGAGTCGGGCTCGTGCGTGGCGTGCTGCGTCAGCGCAGGACGCTGGAGAACTGGCTGCTGTTGGCCAGGGTCAGCAGGTCGTCGCGCATCGCGGGGCTGCTGGAGCGGGCGAGCGCCTTGTCCAGAGCCCGACGGGTCCGCGACGCCTCCCGACGCTGACGCCAGGTGCTGGTCACGCTGCTCATGGTGCTGTCCTTCTTCCGTTGCTCGTTCGGGGTGTGCACCTGTAGTAAAGCAGGCGCATCGCCGATTGTTCCCGCGATTCGTAGGTGATGTCGTCCACTGATCTACGGATGTTCACCCGAAAGCAGCAGTTGATCTACGAAAGTGGTGCACGCCACAAAGCCGCGGGCCCCCGGCGACCAGGTGGTCACCGGGGGCCCGCAGCGCAGGGGTCCTTCTTCAGGCGGCGTCGAGCACCTCGCGGACGGCGGCGCGGGCCGACTGCGGGTCGTCGGCGGCCAGCGCGACCTCGGCGGCCCGCCGGCAGGTGTCGAGGGTGACGGTGCCGAGCTTGGCGCCGACCCCGGCCACCGAGGACGCCGCGCAGGACAGCGAGGTGATGCCGAGCCCCACGAGCACGCAGGCCAGCAGCGGGTCGGCAGCCGCCTCGCCGCAGACGCCGACCGGCTTGCCGACGCGCTGCCCGGCCTCCGCCGTCAACTGGACCATGCGCAGCAGCGCCGGCTGCCAGGGGTCGGTCAGGTCGGCCAGGTCACCGGAGAGCCGGTCGGCGGCCAGCGTGTACTGGGACAGGTCGTTGGTGCCGATGGACAGGAAGTCCAGGTGCTGCAGGAACCGGTCGGCCAGCAGGGCCACCGAGGGCACCTCGACCATGACGCCCGGGACCATGCCCCGCTCGCGGACGGCGGCGGCGAAGTCGGCGGCCTCGGCCACGGTCGACACCATCGGCGCCATCACCCAGGGCGTGGCACCGGTCGCCTCGGCGGCCTGCTTCACCGCGTCGAGCTGGCGGGTGAGGATGCCCGGGTTCAGCCGGGTGGTGCGCAGCCCGCGCACGCCCAGCGCCGGGTTGGCCTCGTCGGCGGGGGTGGCGAAGGCCAGCGGCTTGTCCGACCCGGCGTCCAGCGTGCGGACGACGACCTTGGCGCCGGGGAAGGCCTCGAAGACGCCCCGGTACCCCTGCGCCTGCTCCTCGACCGAGGGCTCCTCGCTGTGCCCGAGGAACGCGAGCTCGGTGCGCAGCAGACCCACGCCCTCCGCGTGCGCGGCGGCCGCGGCCTGCGCCCCGGCGCCGTCCTGCACGTTGGCCAGCACCTGCACGGCGTGACCGTCGGAGGTGCGCGCGGGCCCGGTGTAGCCGGCCAGCGCCGCGGCGGCGGCCTGCGCGGCCTCGACCCGGGCCTGCGCGTCGGCCTGGTCCGGGTCGACGGTGACCGTGCCCTCCTCGCCGTCGACCAGCACGAGGGCGCCCTCGGGCACGTCGGCCAGCCCGCCCACGGCGACGACGCAGGGCAGGCCGAGCTGGCGGGCGATGATCGCGGTGTGACTGGTGGACCCGCCCAGCCGGGTGGCCAGCGCGATGACCCGGGCCGGGTCCAGGCCGGCGGTGTCGGCCGGGGCGAGGTCGTCGGCGAGCAGCACCGACGGGGTGTCGGGGTTGGTGACGCCGGGCTCGCTCTGGCCGGTCAGCTCGGCCACGATGCGGTCGCGGACGTCGTTGACGTCGGTGACCCGCTCGGCCATCAGCCCGCCCAGGCTGGCGAACAGGTCGGCGAACTGCTGCGCGGCGCCCACGGTGGCCACCGGCGCGGAGGCGCCGGCGTCGATGCGCTGCTCGACGGTGGAGCGCAGGCCGCGGTCCTTGGCCAGGTCCGCGGTGGTCTGCAGGACAGCGGAGCTGACCCCGCTGGCGGCCGCGGCCCGCTCGGTGAGCCGGCCGGCCACCACCTCGGCCGCGGCGGTGAACCGCTCCTTCTCCGCGGCGCGGTCGGCCTCGGCCACCGGCTCGGCGTCCTCGGTGGGCAGCTGAACCGCGCCGTGCGGGCGGATCACCGGGCCGAGCGCCACCCCGGGCACGACCGGGGTGCCGGTGAGCACCACGGGGCCGTCGGCGCCGGTGCTGGTGACGTCGGGGTGGGTGGTCGACATCGGGACCTCTTCCTGGGTCTGGAGGCGACGCGACGACGGTGGCGCGGACGGGTGTGGGGTGCATGGTGCCCACCCGCTCCGCGCCCGTCGACAGCGGGGTGACCGGCGTCGCAGGGGCGTGGTGACCACAGTCACCGAGGTGTCTTGACTTGTCAACGTAACCAACGTAGAACAACACCAACACAGACCAGAAACAACAGAACCGGGCGTGCATCAGTGACGTGCGCAACACTAGGTCGGGGGTGCAGATGTACGCGGAGGAGCGCCAGCAGGCCATCGCGGGCCTGGTCGCCCAGCGCGGCCGGGTGGCCGTGACCGCGGTGGCCGAGCGGTTCGGCGTCACCACCGAGACCGTCCGCCGCGACCTCGCCGTCCTCGAGCGCTCGGGGATGCTGCGCCGGGTGCACGGCGGGGCCGTGCCCACCGGCGCGCTCACCGTCCTCGAGCCCGGCCTCGGCGAGCGGCGCAGCACCCGCACCGAGCAGAAGCGGCGCATCGCCTCCGCGGCGCTGGCCTACGTCCCCGACGCCGACGGCAGCCTGATCCTCGACGGCGGCAGCACCACCGCCGCGCTCGCCGAGCTGCTGCCGACCGGGCGCCGGCTGCTGGCGGTCACCAACTCGGTGCCCATCTCGCACCGCCTCTCGGCCGCCCCCGGCATCAGCCTGCACGTGCTGGGCGGCCGGGTCCGGGGCATCACCCAGACCGCGGTGGGCGAGTCCACGGTCGCGGCGCTCGCCGACCTCAAGGCCGACGTGGTGTTCCTCGGGGCCAACGGGGTCACCGGCGCGCACGGCTTCACCACCCCCGACGAGACCGAGGCCGCCTCCAAGCGCGCCATGGTCAAGGCCGCCCAGCGCGTGGTCGTGCTCGCCGACAGCAGCAAGCTCGGCCGCGAGCACCTGGTCCGCTTCGCCGCCGTCGACGACGTCGACGTGCTGGTCACCGACGACGAGGCCGACCCGGACGTCGTCTCCGAGATCGAATCGCACGGGATCGAGGTCCTCACCGCATGAGCATCGTGACCCTGACCGCCAACCCCAGCCTGGACCGCACGCTGTCCCTGCCCGGCCCGCTGGAGCGCGGCAGCGTCGCCCGGCTGGCCCCCAGCAGCACCGAGCCGGGGGGCAAGGGCGTCAACGTCTCCCGGGCGGTGGCCGCCGCCGGCGCCGAGGTCGTCTCCGTGCTGCCCGCGGCCGACGACGACCCGATCGTCCGCGCCCTGCAGCAGCTGGGCCTGCGGCTGGCCACCGTGCCGATCGGCCAGCCGGTGCGCACCAACTACACCCTCACCGAGCCCGACGGCACGACCACCAAGCTCAACGAGCCCGGGGCGGCCCTGGACGACGCGACCCGCGCCGGGCTCGCCGCGGCCGTGGCCGAGCACGCGGCCGGCGCCCGCTGGGTCGCGCTGTGCGGCTCGCTGCCCCCCGGCACCCCGCTGGACTGGTACGCCGACCTCGTCCGCGCCGTGCGGCCGACCGGTGCCCGCATCGCCGTCGACACCTCCGAGGCGCCGCTGCTGGCCCTGCTCGACGCCGGGCACGACGCCGCCCCCGACCTGCTCAAGCCCAACACCGAGGAGCTGGCCCAGCTGGCCGGCACCACCGAGGCCGAGGTCGTCGCCGACCCCGACGCCGCCCTCGCCGCCGTCGCCGTCCTGCACGAGCGCGGCGTGCGCGAGGTGCTGCTCACCCTGGGGGCCGACGGCGCCCTCCTCTCGACCGCGGACGGGGAGCTGTTCTCCGCCCGCCCGCCGGCCATCACCGTGCGCAGCACGGTCGGCGCCGGTGACTGCAGCCTGGCCGGCTACCTGCTGGCCGACCTCGACGGGGGTGCCGCCGCCGACCGGCTGCGGTCCGCCGTCGCCTACGGCGCGGCCTCGGCATCGTTGCCCGGCTCCGCCGTCCCCACCCCGGCCCAGGTGGACGGTCCCGCCGTCCGGGTCACCCCCGGCTTCGCCGGTTCTGCACCGTCCCTGTCCCACTGAGTCCCCCTTCGAGACCAGGAGCAACTCCGTGTCCGCACTCATCACCACCGACCTGGTGGCGCTCGACGTCAGCCCCGGGGCCGACAAGACCGCCGTCATCCGGCAGCTGGCCGAGCTGGTCGCCCGCAGCGGCCGGGCCACCTCGGCCGAGGGCCTGCACTCCGACGCCATGGACCGTGAGGCCAAGGTCGCCACCGGGCTGCCCGGCGGCATCGCCATCCCGCACTGCCGCTCCGGGGCCGTCACCGAGGCCTCGCTGGCCTTCGCCCGGCTGCGTCCCGGTGCCGACTTCGGCGCCCCCGACGGCCCCGCCGACCTGGTCTTCCTCATCGCCGCCCCCGAGGCCGGCGACGCCGACCACCTGACCCTGCTGTCCTCGCTGGCCCGCGCCCTGGTGCGCCCGGAGTTCGTCGCCTCGCTGCGCAACGCCTCCACCGCCGACGAGGTCGTCACCCTGGTGCAGGACGTCGTCTCCCCCGCCCCGGCCACCGCCGCGGCACCCGCGGCCGCCGCCCCGGCCGCGACCCCGGCGCCGACCGCCGGCGACGGCCCGACCCTGGTCGCCATCAGCGCCTGCCCGACCGGCATCGCGCACACCTACATGGCCGCCGACAAGCTGGCCGCCGCCGCCCGCGAGATGGGCGTCGACCTGCACGTGGAGACCCAGGGCTCCTCGGGCTCCACCCCGCTGGACCCCTCGGTCATCAGCAAGGCCGCCGCCGTCATCTTCGCCGTCGACGTGGGCGTGCGGGACCGCGACCGGTTCGCCGGCAAGCCGGTCGTGCAGTCGGGCACCAAGCGGGCCATCCAGGAGCCCGAGGTCATGATCCGCGAGGCCATCGCGGCCGCGGGTGACCCGAACGCGCGCCGGGTGCCCGGCGGCTCCGGCGCCGACGCCGCCGCCCCCACCTCCGGCGGCCAGGGCGTGGGCTCGGAGATCCGCCGCTGGCTGCTCACCGGCGTCAGCTACATGATCCCGTTCGTCGCCGCGGGCGGTCTGCTCATCGCGCTGAGCTTCCTGCTCGGCGGCTACCAGATCGTGCTCACCGACCCGGCCTCGGCGTCCGGGCAGAGCTACGCGCTGAACTGGGCGCTGAACAACAGCTTCTTCAACCTGCCGGTCGCCGATGCCGGTACCGGCCTCAACGACGGCCTGCTGGGCTACCTCGGCGCGCTGTGCTTCGTGCTCGGCGGGGCGGCCTTCGGCTTCCTGGTGCCGGCGCTGGCCGGCTACATCGCCTACGCCATCGCCGACCGCCCGGGCATCGTGCCCGGCTTCGTCGTGGGCGCGGTCTCCGGCACCGTCGGCGCCGGCTTCCTCGGTGGCCTGGTCGGCGGCATCATCGCCGGCTTCGCGGCCAAGTGGATCGCCTCGTGGAAGCTGCCCGCGGGTGTCCGCGGCCTGCAGCCAGTCGTGATCATCCCGCTGCTGGCCACGATCATCTCCAGCGGCATCATGGTGCTCTTCCTGGGCCGTCCGCTCGCTGCGGCGCTCACCGGGCTGGGCAACTTCCTCAACGGCCTCACCGGCGCCTCGGCGGTCCTGCTCGGGATCATCCTCGGCCTGATGATGTGCTTCGACCTCGGGGGCCCGGTCAACAAGGCGGCCTACGTCTTCGCCACCACCGGCCTCACCGCGGCGATCGCCGGCGACGGCGGCCGCCAGCAGCTGGTCATCATGGCCACCGTGATGGCCGCGGGCATGGTCCCGCCGCTGGCCATGGCGCTGTCCACGGTCATCCGGCCCAAGCTGTACACCGCGGCCGAGCGGGACAACGGCAAGGCCGCCTGGCTGCTGGGTGCCTCGTTCATCTCCGAGGGCGCCATCCCGTTCGCCGCGGCCGACCCGCTGCGCGTCATCCCCTCGATGATGCTCGGCGGTGCCACCACCGGTGCCCTGGTCGCCGGGTTCGGCGTCCAGCTGCGGGCCCCCCACGGCGGCATCTTCGTGTTCTTCGCGATGAGCAACGCGCTGCTGTTCTTCCTCGCGGTCATCATCGGGACCATCGTCGGCGCGATCGCGGTGACCGCGGCCAAGAGCTTCGGCCGCAAGCCCGTCGCCCCCGCCGAGGCCACCGAGGCCGCGATGGCCGGCAGCACCGTGACCACCACGGGTGCCGTGGCCGCCGCCAGCTGACAGGATCTACCCGACCCCGGGGCGCGGGCGGCCACCCCGCCCGCGCCCCGCACCTCACTCGACGCAGAGGAGAGCACCTCGATGCCCAGCAAGACCGTGACCGTCGGTTCCGCCGTCGGCCTGCACGCCCGCCCCGCCGCCCTGATCGCCGAGGCGGTGAGCAAGTCCGGCAAGCCGGTCACCCTCGCCACCCCCGGCGGCAACCCGGTCGACGCCGGCTCGCCGCTGATGATCATGACCCTCGGCGCCAAGAAGGGCGCCGAGGTGGAGGTCAGCAGCGAGGACGAGGCCGTCCTCGACGAGATCGCCGGCATGGTCGAGCGCGACCTCGACGCCGAGTAACCAGCACGACCCCGAAGGCCCCCTCCCGCGTGCTGCGGGAGGGGGCCTTCGTCGTGCGCGGGCCCCGAGACCGGGGTTCCCGGGGTCGTCGACAGCGCCAGGACCCCGCGAACCCCGCACTCGACGTCGTGTCCCGGGGTCCGGCCCCCTCGACGGGTCGCGGGAGGGCGGGAACCCCGGGATCGCGGGCGGCTACAGCGCCAGGGCGACGCCGGGGTCGTGCAGGACGGCGCCGACGTCGGCGAGGAACCGGCTCCCGAGCTCGCCGTCGATGATCCGGTGGTCGAAGGACAGCGCCAGCTGCGTCACCTGGCGCACCCGGATCCTGCCCTTGTGCACCCACGGCATCTCGCGCACGGCGCCGAAGGCCAGGATCGCCGACTCGCCGGGGTTGAGGATCGGGGTCCCGGTGTCCACGCCGAACACGCCCACGTTGGTGATCGTGATCGTGCCGCCGGACATGTCCGCCGGCGAGGTCTTCCCGGCCCGCGCGGTGGCGGTCAGGTCGGCCAGCGCCCCGGCCAGCTCGGCCAGCGACAGCCGGCTGGCGTCCTTGATGTTCGGGACGACGAGGCCACGGGGGGTGGCCGCCGCGATGCCCAGGTTCACGTAGTCCTTGACCACGATCTCCTGCGCCGCCTCGTCCCACGAGCTGTTCACCATCGGGTGCTTCCGGGCGGCGAGCAGCAGCGCCTTGGCCACGAACAGCAGCGGGCTGACCTTGAGCCCGGCGAGCTCGGGACGGGCGGCGAGCCGGCCGCGCAGCGCCATCATCCGGGTGACGTCGACGGTCAGGAACTCCGTGACGTGCGGCGCGGTGAAGGCACTGGAGACCATCGCCGCGGCGGTGTGCTTGCGCACGCCCTTGATCGGGATCCGCTGCTCGCGGCCCTCGGTCCCCGCCTCCGGAGCAGGGAACCGGACGACGGTGCCGGCCTCGGCAGCAAGCTCGGCCGGGGTGCGGGCCGGCTCCGCCGGGGCCGAGCGGGCGGCGTCGACGTCCGCGCGGGTGATGACCCCGCCGGCGCCGGTGCCGGTGACGGTGGTCAGGTCGACGCCTGAGTCCTTGGCGTACTTGCGCACCGGCGGCTTGGCCAGCGGGCGCGGCGCACGCCGGCCGGGGGCCACCGCGGTGCCCGAGGCGGCCGTGGTGTCCGCGGAGGTGTCGGCGGCGTGCTGCTCGGCGGCCCGGCCGATCTCCAGCCCGCCGTGGCGCACCGGCTTGCTGGTCATGTCCGGCGCGGTGGCCAGCAGCGGCGGCCGGTCGGGCGGTGACCCGTAGTCGGCCTCGGGGACGACGGCGGGCGCGGTGGCCCGCTCGGCGACCGCGGTGCCCGACCGGCGCGGACGGCGCACCGCCTCGGTGTTCTTCGGGCCGTAGCCGACCAGCACCGACGTCCGCCCACCGGGCGCCGGACCACCGATCAACCCCGCGGCCGGGGCGTCGTCCGAGGGCGCGTCGTCGGCCGACGGGGAGTCACCGCCGACGTCGATCGTGATGATCGGGGCCCCGACGTCGACCGTCGTCCCCGGCTCGTGCAGCAGCTCGACCACCGTGCCGGCGTACGGGCTGGGCAGCTCGACGGCGGCCTTGGCGGTCTCCACCTCGCACAGCGGCTGGTTGGTGGTCACCGTGTCGCCGACGGCGACCAGCCACTGCAGGATCTCGCCCTCGGTGAGGCCCTCGCCGACGTCGGGGAGCTTGAACTGGCGCAGGTCCGGCATCTCAGAACCCCAGCGAGCGGTCGACGGCCTCGAGCACCCGGTCGAGGTCGGGGAGGTACTCCTCCTCGAGCTTGGACGGCGGGTAGGTGACGTCGTAGCCGCCGACCCGCAGCACCGGGGCCTCCAGGGAGTGGAAGCAGCTCTCGCTGACCCGGGCGGCGATCTCGGCGCCCATGCCCAGCGTGGTCTGCGCCTCGTGCACCACCACGCAGCGCCCGGTGCGGCGGACCGACTCCTCCACGGGTGCCAGGTCCAGCGGGGAGAGCGTGCGCAGGTCGACGACCTCCAGCGAGCGGCCCTCGCCCTGCGCCGCCTCGGCGGCCTGCAGCGCGGTCTTCACCATCGGCCCGTAGGCCAGCAGCGTGACGTCGTCGCCGGCCCGCACCACCCGGGAGCTGAACAGCGGCGGCGGGGCGGCCTCGAGGTCGACCTCGGCCTTGTCCCAGTACCGGCGCTTGGGCTCGAAGAACACCACCGGGTCGGGGCAGGCGATGGCCTGCTGCAGCATCCAGTAGGCGTCGGCCGGGTTGGACACCGCGACGACCTTCAGGCCGGTGGTGTGGGCGAAGTAGGCCTCGGGGCTCTCGCTGTGGTGCTCGACCGCGCCGATGCCGCCGCCGAAGGGGATGCGGATGGTGATCGGCATCGGCACCTTGCCGCGGGAGCGGGCGTGGATCTTGGCGACCTGGGTGACGATCTGGTTGTAGGCGGGGAAGACGAACCCGTCGAACTGGATCTCCACCACCGGCTTGTAGCCGCGCATGGCCAGGCCGACCGCGGTGCCCACGATGCCGGCCTCGGCCAGCGGGGTGTCCACGACGCGGGCCTCGCCGAAGTCCTTCTGCAGGCCGTCGGTGATCCGGAAGACCCCGCCGAGCTTGCCGATGTCCTCTCCCATGAGCACGACCTTCGGGTCGTCCTCCATGGCCTTGCGCAGCCCGGTGTTGAGGGCCTTGCCCAGGGTCAGGGTGCTCACTTCTCGAAGCCCTCCGGGTCGAATCCAGCCTGGTAGGCGAGGAACGCGGCGCGCTGCGCGGCGATCTCCTCGGTCTGCTCGGCGTAGACGTGGTCGAACATCTCGGTGCCGGCCGGGTCGGGCATCTCCAGGGTGCCCTTCCGGATGCGGGCGGCGAGCTCGTCGCCCTCGGCGTCGACGCCCGCGAAGAACTCCGCGTCGGCCTTGCCGGACCGGGACAGGTGCGCCTTGAGCCGGGCGACCGGGTCGCGCAGCTTCCACTCCTCCAGCTCGTCGGCCAGCCGGTAGCGGGTGGGGTCGTCGGAGGTCGTGTGCGCGCCCATCCGGTAGGTGAAGGCCTCGACGAAGGTGGGCCCGGAACCCTCGCGCGCCCGGGCGAGCGCCGCGCGGGTCACCGCCAGGACGGCCAGGACGTCGTTGCCGTCGACCCGGACGCCGGGGAAGCCGAAGCCGGCCGCGCGCTGGAACAGCGGCACCTTGGACTGCCGCTCGATCGGCACCGAGATGGCGTACTGGTTGTTCTGGCAGAAGAAGACGACCGGGGCGTCGAAGGTGGCCGCCCAGATCATCGCCTCGTTGACCTCGCCCTGGCTGGTGGCGCCGTCGCCGAGGAAGGCGATCGCGGCGGCTCCGTCCTCCCCCACCCGCCCATCGCGCTGGATGCCCATCGCGTAGCCGGTGGCGTGCAGGCACTGCGCGCCGATGACGACGGTGTAGAGGTTGAACCCGGTGGCCACCGGGTCCCAGCCGCCGAGGTCGTTGCCGCGGAACAGGCTGATGACGTCGAGCGGGTCGACGCCGCGGGTCCAGGCGACGCCGTGCTCGCGGTAGGTCGGGAAGGCCATGTCGTCGGCGCCCAGCGCCCGGCCGGCGCCGATCTGCGCGGCCTCCTGGCCCTGCAGCGAGGCCCAGATGCCCAGTTCGCCCTGCCGCTGCAGGGCGGTGGCCTCGACGTCCCACCGGCGGACCAGCGCCAGGTCGCGGTAGAGGGAGCGCAGCTCCTCGTCGGAGATCTCCAGGGAGTACTCGGGGTGCTCGACCCGCTCGCCCTCCGGCGTCAGCAGCTGCACCAGATCGGGCTGGGCCGGCAGGTGGGGCGCAGCGGCCCCGGGTACCGGGTCGACCATCTCTCGCACGGCGGTCACCGTCGTCCTCCTCACGTCGCAGAACTGCTTGTGCAGCACATCACTCCCGCGTCGGGATGCGCAAGGCGGGCAGCGAGAGGGAAGCAGATTGTTCAGCGGGCTACTGGTGTGGCGTGGCACACTGAGCAGCGTGCCCGGCATCGACGCCACCGACGCCCGGTTGCTGCTCGCCCTGTCGGCGGACCCCCGGGCCACCGTCATGGCCCTCTCGCAGACCCTCGGCCTGGCCCGCAACACCGTGCAGGCCCGGCTCGCCCGGCTGGAGTCCGGTGGGGCGCTGGACCCCTTCGAGCGCCGGCTGCGACCCGAGGCGCTGGGCTACCGGCTGAGCGCCTACATCACGGTGACGGTGGTGCAGACCTCGCTGGCCGAGGTCAGCGCGGGCCTGGCCGACATCCCCGAGGTGCTCGAGGTCATCGGCCTGTCCGGTGTCGCCGACCTGCTGGTCCAGGTGGTCGCGGTCGACGCCGACGACCTGTGGCGCATCAGCGAGCAGGTGCTGGCCATCCCCGGGGTGCAGCGCACCGACACCAACCTGGCGCTGCGCCGGTTCGTCGACCACCGGATGGCCCCGCTGCTGCAGCGCGCCGCGCAGGGCTAGGCGCAGGTCATCCTGGCCGCGTTCCGTGCGGGGTGCGGTCCACTGGCCGACCCTGAGCACGGTTTCCGGCCCCTCCACCCGGGGGTAGCGGCCGCTCCATGGCTTCGAGGACCCCCGTGGGTGCATTCGGCAAGGGCAGGCGCGGCATCTCGACGGGCGGGTGGGTGCTGCGCGGAGCGGCCGCCGGCGCCGCGGGCACGACCGTGCTGAACACCGTGACCTACCTGGACATGGCGGTGCGCGGACGCGGCACCAGCGACACCCCGCAGCAGACGGTCGAGGCACTGGCCCGCAAGGCGCACGTCGACATCCCCGGCGAGGGCGACACCCGCGACAACCGGGTCTCCGGCCTGGGGCCGCTGACCGGCATCGCCGCCGGGGTGGGTGTCGGTGTGCTCGCCGGCCTCGCCCGGGCGGCGGGCTTCCGGCCGAACGCCGTCGTCGGCGGCCTCGTCGCCACCGCCGGCGCCCTCGTCGGCGCGAACGGCCCCATGGCCGCCCTCGGCATCAGCGACCCCCGGACCTGGTCGGCCACCGACTGGGCCAGCGACGTGGTCCCGCACCTGGCCTACGGCTTCGCCACGCACGCGACCCTGGCCGCGCTCGACCGCGCCTGAGGCAGCTCAGCGCCACCCGGCCGGGTCGACGCCGCCGGGGACCGGCGCGGCCGGGTCGTAGGGCTGCCGGGTGAAGGTGAACGTGGCCAGGTCCAGGTGGTCCTGCGCGATGCGCAGGGTCTCCCCGGCGTAGTAGCCGTCCAGGCCGACCCAGCTGCCGTCCTCCCGCCGGAGGAAACGGCTGGCCCGCCCGGGACGGCCGGGGAGCGGGCCGAGGTGCAGCAGCCCGCCGGCCTGGGCGCGCAGCACCTGAGGGGCAGGCCCCCAGTAGTAGACGCCGAGGACCTCCAGCGGCACCGGCGGCGGGGACGGCGACCAGGCCGGGCCCACCCACGGCTCGGCGGCGCGCAGGTCGGCCAGCAGCCCGGGCACCAGCGGGTCCAGACCGCTGGTGGTGTTGGCCAGCATCACCGCCCCGGCCTGCTGGGCGCGGTCGACGAAGACCCCGGCGAGGAAGCCGGGCATCGAGCCGCCGTGCCCGACCAGGGTGGTGCCGTCGACCCGCATGACCTGCACGCCCAGCCCGTAGGCCGACCAGCCGGCGGCCGAGGAGTCCACCCCCGCGGGCACGGTCATCTCCGCCAGCGTCGCCGGGGCGAGCACGTCCCCGGTGTCGCCGAGCAGGAAGGCGGCGAAATGGCCCAGGTCGGTGAGCGTGGCCCACAGCTGGCCGGCGGCGTCCATCACGCCGGCGTCGTGCTCGGGCTCGGGCAGCACGACGTCGGCCCAGGGGTGGACGGCGGTGCCGCGCGCCGCCCGGCCGGTGGGCCGCGGGGTCGTCCGGCTCATGCCGAGGGGGTGCAGCACCTCGCCGGCGACGACCTCGGACCACGGGCGTCCGCGGTGCCGGGCGACCAGCTCGCCGAGCAACCCGAAGCCGAGGTTGGAGTAGTGGAAGCGGCGCGCCGCGCCGAGCACGACGTGCTCCGGTCCCAGCTGCAGCTCCTCGAGCGTGCCGCCGGGGACACGCTCCCACCAGCCGCCCGGGCTCTCGCTCGACGCCCCCGCCAGGTGGGAGAGCAGCTGGCCGACGGTGCGGCCGCCCAGCGGGGTGCCCGGGACGTGCCGCTCCAGCGGGTCGTCCAGGTGCACCCGGCCCTCGTCGCGCAGCCGCATGACGGCGACCGCGGTGACGGTCTTGCTGATCGACCCCAGCCGGAACTGCACGTCGGCGTGCGGCTCGGGGACGTCGCCGCGGCCGGCCGACCAGGCCAGCCCGCCGTCGCGCACCACCCCGGCGACCAGGCTCGGCGCCCGGCCCTCGCGCTGCACCCGGGCGGTGCGGGCGAGCAGCGTGCGGGCGGTGGTGGCGGCGACGGGGGCGGGGGCGGGGTCGGGCATGCCCCGCAGGCTAGGGGGTGGTGACCGGACGATCGACCGGCAGCCGACCGTCGCGCACCGCCCTGCGCTCGAACCACACGGTGGCGAACGGCGGGACCGAGGCGACGAGGGCGACCACCAGCGTCTGCGTGTCCCAGCGGAGCACCCGCCACGCGACGACGGCGAGGACCACGTAGCCGACGAAGACCCCGCCGTGGATCGGCCCGGCGACCTGCACGCCCAGCTCGGAGGTGCGCAGCACCCACTTCACGAACATGCCGGCCAGCAGGAGCGCCCAGCTCAGCGCCTCGGCGAGGGCGACGACACGGAAGGCGCGGGCGACGGTGCGGGGCTCGAGCAGGGTGGCCACGACCTGGTCCAACGGCGCGGGCCACGCCGGTGTCCCCGGGTGTGACCGACCCCGCACAGCACGGAGCCCCGGTCACCGCGAGGGCGACCGGGGCTCCGGGACGGCTGCGTCAGCCCGCGATGCGGCGGTAGGCCGTGGGCGCGGAGCCCATCGCGTCGATGCTGGCGACCTTCACCACGTCGCCGGACGTCGGCGCGTGGACCATCTGGCCGTTGCCGATGTAGATGCCGATGTGGCTGACCGGGGAGTAGAAGGCGACCAGGTCACCGGGCTGCAGCTGGCTGCGGGAGACGGCCTGGCCCATGGCGGCCTGGGACCGGCTGGAGTGCGGCAGCGAGATGCCGGCGGCGGCGTAGGCGTACTGCACCAGACCCGAGCAGTCGAAGCTGTTCGGCCCGGCGGCGGCCCACACGTAGGGGTCGCCCTGCTGGGCCAGCGCGGTCTGCACGGCGGTCTGCGCGGCGGCGGAGCCACCGGACACGACGCCCGCCGAGGGAGCCGGCGCAGCGCTGGACCCGCTCGAGCTGGAGCTGGCCGAGCCGGACGACCCGTCGTCCCTGGAGGACCGGCTGACCGAACCGGCACGCTCGGCGGCCTGGGCGGCAGCGGCCTCGGCCGCGGCCCGCTCGGCGGCGGAGAGCCGCTCGTACTGGGCCTGGTACTCGGCGATCTCGGCGTTGAGCTGGTCCTGCTGCGCGGTGACCGTGTCGAGCTGGGCCTGCGCCTGGGCGGTGGCCTGCTCGGCCTCCTGCTGCGCGGCGGTCGCGGCGTCGTTGGCCTGCTGCGCCTGGGTGAGCACCTCGGTGCTGTGCGCGGAGAGCAGGTCCAGGGTGGCCGCCTGCTCGACGAACTCGCCGGCCGAGCTGGCGCTCAGGAAGGTCTGCAGGCCCACGAGCTGGCTGCCGCCCTGGTAGGCGGTGCGCGCGACGCTGGTGACCGAGCTGCGGGCGGCCTCGAAGCCGGCCTGGGCCGCCTGGGCGTCGGCGACGGCCTGGGTCTGCGCGGCCTGGTCGGCCTCCAGCGCGACCCGCGCGTCGTTGAACTGCTCGGTGAGCACCTCGAGCTGGTGGCCGCGGTCGGCGACCAGCTGGGCGGCCTCGGCGGCGGTGGTGGGTTCGGCGGTGTCGCCGGGGGCGGCCTGCGCGGGGGCCGTGGTCACGAGGACCCCGGCGGCGGCGAGGAGGGTGATCGCTGCGCGACGCCCCCGGAGGAGGGCAGGGCGGCGCGCGGCCGTGCTGGAACTCGCCATGTGCGGCGGGTGGTCCTTTCTTCCATCGAGCCGCCTACCGGGTTAGCTGACGGATTCGGGCGGGAAGGTCGCCCGGCACGTCGGGCCCTGGCGGGCCGTCGGTGCTTCACCCCAGTGCTTCGGTGGGTCCCCGGTCCTGCCGCTCCCCGGTGGTGCTCGTGGTGCTGGGGGGCGGCTGTGGTTCGGCGGCGTCCGGCCGGTGCCACCCAGGGGAGGTGGCGGAACGATCCGTCCGGACCCGGCCAAGCTAGGCCGTATTACGGACTCATGACAACCCACCCCCCTCCGTTTGTGGACTTCCGCACGCTCCCGCCCAGGACACGCCATGAGCACGCTCACAACGTGTCACCGTCTCGTTGCACCTGTTGCGGGTGGGACAGGATGCCGGGATGCGGCACGACGTGGTGGTGGTCGGCGGGGGGCACAACGGGCTCGTCGCGGCGGCGTACCTGGCCCGGGCAGGACGCTCGGTGCTGGTCCTGGAGCGCCGGGCGGGCCTCGGCGGGGCGGCGGTCAGCGAGCGGGTGTTCCCCGGCGTCGACGTCCGGCTCTCGGCCTACTCCTACCTGGTCAGCCTGCTGCCCGACCGGGTGGTCACCGACCTGGACCTGGGCATCGAGCTGGCCGACCGCGCGGTCAGCTCGGCGACCCTGCTGGGCGACCGGGCCCTGCTGGTGGAGCGGGACCCCGGCCCGGCGACCGAGGCCTCGTTCCGGGCGCTGACCGGGTCGGACGCCGAGTGGGCGGGCTGGCAGCGGTTCTACGGCCGGCTGGCCACCCTGGCCGAGGACCTCTCCCCCACCCTGGTGGAGCCGCTGCCGACCCGGGGCGAGCTGGAGCGGCGGCTGCGCGACCCGCAGCTGTACCGCGACCTGGTCGAACGCCCGCTCGCCGACGTGGTGGCCGACCACCTGCACTCCGACGTCGCGCGCGGCGTGGCCCTCACCGACGGGCTGATCGGCACCTTCGCCGACGTGCACGCCGCCGATGGGCTGGCCGGCCGCTGCTTCCTCTACCACCTGGTGGGCAACGGCACGGGGCTGTGGCGGGTGCCGGTGGGCGGCATGGGCGCGGTCAGCGGCGCGATGGCCGACGCCGCCCGGCGCGCCGGTGCCGACCTGCGGACCCGGGCCACCGTCACCGCCCTCGAGACCCGCGCGGACGGCGTCACCGTGCACTGGACCGACGACGACGGGACGGGGCACGCCGTGGACGCCGGATACGTGGTGGCCGGCTGTGCCCCCGCCGTCCTCGACGAGCTGACCGGCGCCGTCCCCGGGCCGCGCCCGGAAGGCGCCCAGCTCAAGGTCAACATGGTGCTGACCCGGCTGCCGAGGCCCCGCTCGGGCCTGGACCCCGCGGTCGCGTTCGGCGGCACCTGCCACGTCGACGAGGCCGTCTCCCAGATCGACGCCGCACACGCCGACGCCGCGGCGGGGCGGCTGCCCGCGACCATCCCGTTCGAGGTGTACTGCCACTCGCTGACGGACCCGTCGATCACCGGCGACACCGGCCTGCACACGCTGACCCTGTTCGGCCTGCACACCCCCGCCCGGCTGTTCGCCGCCGACCCGGTGGGCACCCGCGAGGAGGCGGTGCGCCGGGTGGTGGCCCAGCTGGACGCGCAGCTGGAGGAGCCGCTGGCCGACTGCCTGGCCACCGACGCCGAGGGCCGGCCGTGCCTGCAGGCGGCGTCCCCGCTGGACGTCGAGGCCTCGCTGGCCATGCCGGGCGGGCACATCTTCCACGGCGACCTGGCCTGGCCGGTCGCCGACGAGGCGCACCCGGCCGGCAGCTGGGGTGCCGCCACCGACCACCCGCGGGTGGTGTCGGCGTCCAGCGGCGGGACGGTGCGCGGCGGGGCGGTCAGCGGGCTGGGCGGGTACGCCGCGGCCCGTCATCTGCTGGGATGAGCCGGTGGAGACGACCGGTGCAGTGCTGCGCAGCCAGGGTGGTCAGTACGAGCTGGTGACGCTGGAGGTCGGCGACCCCGGCCCCGGCGAGGTGCTCGTGGAGATGGCCTACGCCGGGCTGTGCCACTCCGACGAGCACCTGCGGCACTCCAACGCCGGCGGCCGGTACCCGATCGTCGGCGGCCACGAGGGCTCCGGGCGGGTGCTGGCGGTCGGCCCCGGGGTCAGCCGGGTCGCGCCCGGCGACCACGTGGTGGCCAGCTTCCTGCCCGCCTGCGGCACCTGTCGGTGGTGCGCGTCGGGCCGGTCCAACCTGTGCAACCTGGGTGCCACCATCGGCACCGGGCAGCTGCCCACCGGCACCTGGCCGTTCCGGCTGGACGGCGCCGAGCTGGGCGGGTTCTGCATGGTGGGCGCGTTCGCCCGGCACTCGCTGCTGCACGAGGCGTCGGTGATCAGGATCCACCCGTGGCTGCCGCTGGACACCGCGGCGCTGATGGCCTGCAGCGTGCCCACCGGCTGGGGCTCGGCGGTCTACGCCGGCGGCACCCGGCCCGGCGACACCGTCGTGGTCGTCGGCTGCGGCGGGGTGGGCGCCAACGCGGTGCAGGGCGCCGTGCACGCCGGGGCCTCGCACGTCGTCGCGGTGGACCCGGTGGCCTTCCGGCGGGAGTTCGCGCTCACCGTCGGGGCCACCCACGCGGTGGAGAGCTCCCGGGACGCCGCGGCGCTGGCCCGTGAGCTGACCTGGGGCAACGGCGCCGACGTCGTCGTCCTCACCCTGGGCTCGACCGACGCCGAGAGCACCCGGCTGGCCGCCCGCTGCCTGGGCAAGGGCGGCACGCTGGTGCTCACCGCGCTGGCCGACGTCGCCACCGACGTCACGCTCTCGCTGCAGGGCAACGGCGTGACCGCCTACGAGCACCGCATCCAGGGCGCGCTGTTCGGCAGCTGCAACGCCCACCGCGACGTCCCGATGCTGCTGCGGCTGGCCGAGGAGGGGAAGCTCGAGCTCGACCGCCTGGTCACCCGGCGGTACTCCCTGGACCAGCTGCACCAGGGATTCGCCGACCAGGCCGCCGGCGAGACGATCCGCGGCCTGCTGGTGCACGCCGACTGAGCTGACCGGGCGGCGCCGCGCGCGGGGTGGTGGAGTGGGTGCGGTGATCCGTTGGCGTGCCGAGGTGCGGTTCCTCATGGGATCGGTGCGCCGGGGTCTGCGCGGGCGGGACCTGTCGCTGATCGCGGCGGGGCTGACGTTCTACGCGGGGATCTCCGTGGTCCCGCTGCTGCTGCTGGCCGTCGCGCTCACCTCGCTGCTCACCTCCCCGGAGGCCGTGCGCAGGTACCTGGACACCCTGGGCGGGGTGCTGCCCGACGAGCTCGGTGCGCCCGACGCGCTGGCCGCCCTCGCCGAGGCGGGCACCACGCTGACCTGGCTGGGCGGGGTCCTGGCGCTGCTCCCCATGACGTTCTACGGCGAGGGGCTGCGGCGGGCCCTGCTGCGGTTCACCGACGAGCGGGACACCTACACCGGGTGGCGGGGCCGGCTGGCCGTCGTCCCGCTGCTGCTCGTCTCGCCGTTGCTGCTGTACCCGGTGCTGCTGGTCGTCCCGGTGCTGGCCGACCTGCAGACCGGCGGGACCGGGTCGCGGGTGGCCGAGGTCGCCGTGGGCTTCTACGCGGTGCTCTTCGCGTTGGTCGGCCCGCTGGTCTGGGGGTTCCGGGTGGTCGCGGCGGGGATGCTGCGCTGGCGGGCGATCGGCACCGGGGCGTTCTTCACCGCGGCCTCGCTGGCCGGGTTCCTGCAGGGGTTCATGCTCTTCCTGCGTCTGCCGCTGTCGATCGGCGCCCCGTTCGGCGGGCTCGAGGTGGTCGGCGGGGTCGTGGCCCTCGGCCTGTGGCTGTTCCTGCTGCACCTGGTGGTGATCGCCGGCTGGCTGCTCACCCAGGCGCTGGACGAGCGGCTCGCGCGCGGAGCACCACCGGCGCGACCGACCCCGGCAGCAGCCGACCGGCCGGACGGCGCACCTGCACCGTGACCCCCTCGGCGAAGCGGTAGGGCCGGGTCGCCAGCAGCGGGCCGACCGCCCGGCGCAGCCGGGACACCTCGGCCCGCACCGTGACCGTGCGGGTGGGGTCGGCGAACAGGTCGTCGGCCAGCTCGCCGGCGCTGCGCCCCCCGGGCGCCGAGGCGAGGGCCAGCAGGATCTCCGCGTGCCGCAGCCCGAGCACGTCGGTCCAGGAGCCGGTCGGCGCGGTCACCCGGAGCACCGGCCGGTCGCCGGAGAGGTCCAGGACCACGTCGGTCGCGCACCCCGGCTGGACGTCGTCCAGCCGCACCAGCCAGCCGCCGGGCAGCGGCGCCACCCGGCAGGACCCCAGCCCGGGCAGCACCACCGGCCCGCCGTCCAGCGCCGCCGGCAGCACCACCCGCGCCGGCCCGGCGAACCCGGTGGCCGCCGCGGTGACACCGTCGGGGGCCAGCACCAGCGCCCGGCCCTCGACCCGGGCCAGCAGCGGCCCGGCCACCCGGCGCAGCTGGTCCAGCGCACGGTCGTGGGCGGCCCGCACCTCGTGCTCGGCCAGCGCGGCGACCGCCGACACCAGGGCCAGGGCGCCGGGGTGCGCGGTGCGGGCCGGCCCGGAGAGGTCGACCACGCCCAGCAACCCGCCGCCGACGGGGTCGCGCAGCGGCGCGGCCGCGCAGGTCCACTGCTGGTGGCCGTCGACGTAGTGCTCCCCGCCGTGCACCCCGACCGGCGCGCCCACGACCAGGCAGGTGCCGATGGCGTTGGTGCCCACCGTCGGTTCGTCCCAGGCCGCGCCGGGCACGAAGCCCAGGCCGTCGGCCCGCCGGCGCACCTCGGGCGCCCCGCCCTGCCACAGCACCCGGCCGTCGGTGCCGGTGACCACCACCAGCTGCCCGCAGGCCCGGGCCACGGGCTCCAACCGGTCGCGCAGCACCGGCAGCATCGGCGCCAGCGGCCCGGTGACCACCCGCCGGGAGACCTCGGCGTCGGGCAGCACGGCCTTCCCGGCGCCGCCGCCCGGGTCGACCCCGGCGGCGGCGACCCGGCGCCAGGAGGCGTCGATCAGCGGGCGCGGCACGCACCCAGGGTGTGACCCGGGCCACCGAGGACGCAACCCCCTGCAACCCTGCCGCGACGTCCGCGCCGGGTGTGGCATGGGGCCGCGGACGGCGACGAGGCCGTCGGCGACGAGGAGGCACCCGCATGACCCAGACCCTGGAACGGGCCACCGACACCCCGGCCGGCCGCGTCGAGTCCTGGCTGGCCGACTTCCAGGCCGCACTGACCGCCCGGGACGTGGACGCAGCCGTCGAGCTGTTCGCCCCGACGTGCTTCTGGCGCGACCTGGTCGCTTTCACCTGGAACATCACCACCGCCGAGGGCCAGGACGCCGTCCGCGCCCGGCTCACCGAGGTGCTGGACCGGGTCCACCCGACCGGCTTCCGGGTGACCGAGGGCGAGGAGCCCACCGGCGCGGACGGCGTCGACGAGGCGTGGATCCACTTCGAGACCTCGGTCGGGCGGGGGCGGGGCCACCTCCGGCTGCAGGACGGCAAGGCGTGGACCTTGCTGACCACGCTGTACGAGCTGAAGGGGCACGAGGAGAAGGCCGGCCGGGACCGGCCGATGGGCGCCGAGCACGGGGCGAACAAGGACCGGCAGACCTGGCTGGAGCGCCGCGAGGCCGAGGCCGCCGAGCTCGGGTACACCCGCCAGCCCCACGTGCTGGTCATCGGCGGCGGGCAGGGCGGCATCGCCCTGGGCGCCCGGCTGCGCCAGCTCGACGTCCCCACCATCGTCGTCGACAAGCACGCGCGACCCGGCGACCAGTGGCGCAGCCGCTACAAGTCCCTCTGCCTGCACGACCCGGTCTGGTACGACCACCTGCCCTACCTGCCGTTCCCGCCGAACTGGCCGGTCTTCGCGCCGAAGGACAAGATCGGCGACTGGCTGGAGATGTACACCAAGGTCATGGAGCTGGACTACTGGAGCTCCACCACCGTGCAGTCCGCGCACTTCGACGAGGACGCCGGCACCTGGACCGTCGAGCTCACCCGCGACGGCGAGCGGCTGACCCTGCACCCGACCGAGCTGGTCTTCGCCACCGGCATGAGCGGCAAGCCGCGGATGCCTCGGTTCCCGGGGACGGACCGCTTCCGCGGCGAGCAGCAGCACTCCTCCCAGCACCCGGGGCCGGAGGAGTACCGCGACAAGAAGGTCGTGGTGGTGGGGTCGAACAACTCCGCGCACGACATCTGCGCGGCGCTGTGGGAGCACGGCGCCGACGTCACGATGGTCCAGCGCAGCTCCACGCACATCGTCACCAGCGCCTCGCTGATGGGCACGATGGAGGGCCTGTACTCCGAGAGCGCCCTGGCGGGCGGGATGACCACGGAGAAGGCGGACCTGACCTTCGCCTCGCTGCCCTACCGGATCATGGGCGAGTTCCAGAAGCCGCTCTACGACCAGATCCGCATCGACGACGCCGAGTTCTACGCCCGGCTGGAGAAGGCCGGGTTCCAGCTCGACTTCGGCGACGACGACTCGGGGCTGTTCCTGAAGTACCTGCGCCGGGGCTCGGGCTACTACATCGACGTCGGCGCCTCCGAGCTCATCGCGAACGGGTCGGTGAAGCTGGTCGGCGGCCAGGTGCGGGAGCTGACCGAGGACGCCGTCGTGCTGGAGGACGGCACCGAGCTGCCGGCCGACCTGGTCGTCTACGCCACCGGCTACGACTCGATGAACGGCTGGGTCGCCGACCTGGTCGACCAGGGGACGGCCGACCGGCTGGGCAAGGTCTGGGGCCTGGGGTCGGACACCACCAAGGACCCCGGGCCGTGGGAGGGCGAGCAGCGGAACATGTGGAAGCCCACCGCCGTCCCGCACCTGTGGATGCACGGCGGCAACCTGCACCAGTCCCGGCACTACTCCCTCTACCTGGCCCTGCAGCTCAAGGCCCGGTACGAAGGCATCCCGACGCCGGTGAGCGAGCCGGCGCCCGTGCACCACACGAGCTAGTTCGTCGGGAGCCCCGGGATGGCCGGCGGTCCCGGGACCGGCTGCCCCGGCGGGGGTGCCGGCCCCGGGGCCGGCACCGGGGCCGGCACCGGCACCGGTGCGGGGGCGGGCGGCCTGTACGAGGCGCCGTTGCTGACCCGGATGGTGACCACCTGGCCGACGACGGCGCGGCCCCCGGCGGGCGGGCTGGTGCCCAGCAGCGACCCGGCCGGGCTGCTCCCGTTCACCGTCACGGTCTGCGCGACGAACCCGGCCGAGGCGAGCGCGGCCCGGCACGAGGACACCGACCCGCAGCCGGGCACCGGCCGGGTGTTGCCGTTGACCACGACCGGGTCGGCGGGCGGGAACTCGCCGCTGCCCCGGGCATCCAGGATCGGCGCCATCGCCGCGCGCCAGATGGTGGCCGGTTTGTTGCCGCCGAAGCCGCCGACGTCCTGGTTCTGCTTGGGGTTGAGGACCATGACGCTGGCGGTGATCTCCGGGGTGTAGCCGACGAAGGCGGCGGAGAAGTTGTCCTGCGACGTCCCGGTCTTGCCGGCGATCTGGTGGCCGGCGACGTAGGCGCGCGACCCGGTCTGGCCGGGGTTCCCGGGCTCGACGTCGCGGCGCAGGATCTGGTTCAGGGTGGTGGCCACCCCCGGGTTGATCGCCCCGGGCGTGCACTGGTCGCCGCGGACGACGGGGGCGCCGTCGTCCCCGGTCAGCGGGGCACCGGTGCGGTCGAGGACGGCGGTCACCGGGGTGACCAGGCAGCGGGTGCCGCTGGCGGCGAAGGTGGAGTAGGCGCTGGCCAGCGCGAGGGGGCTGGTCGCCTCCGCGCCGAAGGTGAACGACCCGCGGTTCTCGTCGATGATCTGCTGTGGCAGGCCGGGGTCGCTGAACTGGAACAGGCCCGCCGCCTCGGCCATCCGCACCGGCTCCTCGACGCTGCCCAGCGCGTCCTCCAGCGCCAGGAAGTAGGTGTTGGAGGACTGGTACAGCGCCGTCGACAGGTCGAGGGTGGGTGAGTACCGGCCGGCGTTCTCCACGTCGTAGGGCTCGCTGCCGTCGCGGTAGACGCGGGAGACGTAGGGGTCCGACGTCGTCAGCGTGTAGTACTGCGAGTACTGCCGGGCCAGCGCCGCGGCGGCGGTGAACACCTTGTACGTCGACCCGGAGCCCTGGCTGGCCGCGACGTTGAGGTTGTAGGACTCCTGCGCCGGGTCGGTCTGGTCGTAGCCGAAGACCCGGTTGACGCTCATCGCCAGCAGGTGACCGGTGCCGGGCTGGACGGCGGTGAACATGCCGGCCAGCGAGTCGCCCATGGGCAGGGTCTGCAGCACCGCGGCGTCGCCGGCCCGCTGCAGGTCGGGGTCCAGCGTGGTCTGGATGGTCAGCCCGTCGTGCTCGAGCTGCTCCTGGCTGATGCCCAGGGTCTGGGTCAGGTAGCGCTGCACGAAGTCGCAGACGAACGCGCCGACCGAGGCCTGCACGCAGCCGCGCGGCGGGGCGGCGCCGAGCACCAGGCCCAGCGGGGCGGCCTGCGCCGCGGCGGCGTCGGCAGAGGTGACCATGCCCTGCGCGGCCATCCGGTCCAGCACCTGGTTGCGCCGGGTGGTGGCGGCGTCCGGGTTGACCGTGGGGTCGTCGTTGGTGGGGCTCTGCGCCAGCCCGGCCAGCATCGCCGCCTGCGGCAGGGTGAGGTCGACGGCGTCGACGGAGAAGTAGATGCGGGCGGCGGCCTGCACGCCGTAGGCGTTCTGCCCGAAGTAGACGATGTTCAGGTAGCGGGTGAGGATCTCGTCCTTGGAGTAGGTCTCCTCCAGCGCCAGGGCGAGCCGGGCCTCGCGCAGCTTGCGCTGCAGCGTCTGCTCGGTGGCCGCGGCCGCCTCCTCGGGCGTCTCCGCGGTCTGCAGCAGGGTCTGCTTGACCAGCTGCTGGGTCAGCGTCGACCCGCCCTCCTGCACGTCGCCGGCGACCAGGTTCGTCACCGCGGCGCGCAGCGTGCCCTGCACGTCCAGGCCGTGGTGGGAGTAGAAGCGGGCGTCCTCGATGGCGACCATCGCCTGCTTCATCACCGGCGCGATGAGCTCGGGCGCCACCGGGGCGCGGTTCTCCTCGTAGAACCCGGTGATCACCTCGCCGTCGGCGGCCAGCACCACGGTGTTGCCCGGCGGGGTGCGGTCGGTGAGCTCGACCGGCAGCGCGTCGAGCAGGGAGGCCGAGTTCCTGGCGGTCACCCCCAGCCCGCCGACGACCGGGAACAGGACGGCGGCCACCAGCACCCCGGCCAGCACGAGGGCGCCCAGCAGCTGGACCACCGTGCCGATCCGTCGGGCCGCGCTCATCGACGTGCCTCCCTGCAGGTCAGGGGCCCATAGAACCCGGGGCACAGCCGTTCCACAACGGCCCTGGGACCCGCCGAGACCTGGATGCAACCTGCACAGTGCACCCTGGAACCCCGCACCGACCCCGAGGAGCCTGGTCCATGCCGTCCCCCGACCTGACCGTGAACGGGCGCACCGTCCCCCTGGACGGCGTCCCCGCGCACACCACCGCGCTGGACTGGTTGCGGGAGTCGGGTCTGGTGGGCGCCAAGGAGGGCTGCGCCGAGGGCGAGTGCGGGGCCTGCTCGGTGCTGGTCGCCCGCCCGGGGACGACGACGCCCACGCGCTGGACGGCGCTCAACGCCTGCCTGGTCCCGGTGCTGGCGCTCGATGGCCAGGAGGTCGTGACCGCCGAGGGCCTGGGCACCCCCGACGACCTGCACCCGGTGCAGCACGAGATGGCGGTGCGCGGCGGCTCGCAGTGCGGCTACTGCACGCCGGGCTTCGTCTGCTCCATGGCCGCGGAGTTCTACCGGCCCGACAGAGTCCCGATCGAGGCCCCGGGCGAGCCCACCCCGGAGCACGGGGCCAACGGCTTCGACCTGCACGCCCTGTCGGGCAACCTGTGCCGCTGCACCGGCTACCGGCCGATCCGGGACGCCGCCTACGCCCTCGCCGGGCCGGGCACCGACGACGCGCTGGCCGGCCGGCTGCACGAGCCCGCCCCGGCAGCAGCCCCGACCGACGTCCCCGGGTTCACCCGCCCGCCCGACCTGCCCGCAGCGCTCGCCCTGCTGGCCGAGCACCCCGACGCGGTGGTCGTCGCCGGCTCCACCGACCACGGCGTCGAGGTCAACCTGCGCGGCCTGCGCGCCCCGCACGTCGTCGCCATCGACCGGCTGCCCGAGCTGCGCGGGGTGACGGTCACCGACGAGGTGGTCGAGATCGGCGCCGCGGTCACGCTGTCCGAGGTGGCCACCCGGCTGGACGGCGCCGTCCCCCTGCTGGACCTGCTGCTGCCGCAGTTCGCCTCCGTGCTGATCCGCAACGGCGCCACGCTGGGCGGCAACCTGGGCACCGGCTCCCCCATCGGCGACACCGCCCCCGTCCTGCTCGCCCTGGACGCCTCGCTGGTGCTGGTCTCCGCGGACGGCGAGCGCGAGGTCGCCCTGGCCGACTACTTCACCGGCTACCGCCGCAGCGTGCGCACCGCGGGCGAGCTGATCCGCGCCGTCCGCATCCCCCAGCCGCAACCCGGGCTGGTCGGGTTCACCAAGATCGCCAAGCGGCGGTTCGACGACATCTCCAGCGTCGCCGTCGCCGTCGGCCTCGACGTGGTCGACGGCGAGGTCGTGAAGGCCCGGATCGGGCTCGGCGGGGTGGCCGCCACCCCGATCCGCGCCCGCGCGACCGAGGAGGCCCTGGTCGGCGCCCGCTGGCCGGACGTCGCCGCGGCCGCCGACGTGCTGGCCACCGAGGGCACCCCGCTGGACGACCACCGGGCCAGCGCCGCCTACCGGAGGGCGATGCTCCGGCAGTCCCTGCTCAGGATCGCTGCGTCGGAGGTGCCGGCATGAGCGCGTTGTCCGAACGTCCCCTCGGCGCCGTCGTCGGCGCCCCCGTCCCGCACGAGGCCGCGGCGCTGCACGTCACCGGGCAGGCGTTGTACACCGACGACCTGGTCGGCCGCACCAAGGGCGTGCTGCACGCGTGGCCGGTGCAGGTGCTCGCCGCGCACGCGCGGGTCACCGCCGTCCGCACCGAGGCCGCGACCGCCGTCCCCGGGGTGGTCCGGGTGCTCACCGCGGCCGACGTCCCCGGTGTGAACGACGCCGGGGTGAAGCAGGACGAGCCGCTGTTCCCCGACGAGGTCATGTTCCACGGCCACGCGGTGGCCTGGGTGCTCGGCGAGACGCTGGAGGCCGCCCGGCTCGGCGCGGTCGCCGTCGAGGTGGACGTCGAGGAGCTGCCCGCCCTCGTCACGGTGCGCGACGCGGTCGCCGCCGGCTCCTTCCAGGGCGGGCAGCCGACGCTGCTGCGCGGCCCGGACGTCGAGGAGGCACTCGCCGGGTCTGCGCACGTGTTCAGCGGCGAGTTCGAGTTCGCCGGCCAGGAGCACTTCTACCTGGAGACGCACTGCGCGCTGGCCCAGGTCGACGAGAACGGCCAGGTGTTCATCCAGTCCAGCACCCAGCACCCCACCGAGACGCAGGAGATCGTCGCGCACGTGCTGGGCCTGGCCAGCAGCGAGGTCACCGTGCAGTGCCTGCGGATGGGCGGCGGGTTCGGCGGCAAGGAGATGCAGCCGCACGGCCTGGCCGCGGTCGCCGCGCTCGGTGCCCGCCTGACCGGCCGGCCGGTGCGGCTGCGCCTGAACCGCGCGCAGGACATCACGATGACCGGCAAGCGGCACGGGTTCCTGGCCCAGTGGCGGGTCGGGTTCGACGACGCCGGCCGGCTCACCGCGCTGGACGCGACGCTGACCTCGGACGGCGGCTGGAGCCTGGACCTGTCCGAGCCGGTGCTGGCCCGGGCGCTGTGCCACGTCGACAACGCCTACTGGATCCCCGCCGTCCGGGTGAACGGCCGGATCGCGAAGACCAACAAGACCTCGCAGACGGCGTTCCGCGGGTTCGGCGGGCCGCAGGGCATGCTGGTCATCGAGGACGTGCTGGGCCGCTGCGCCCCCACCCTCGGGTTCACCGCCGAGGAGCTGCGCCGCCGCAACTTCTACGCGTCGGGCCAGGACACCCCCTACGGCCAGCCGGTCCGCCACGCCGACCGGCTGCAGAAGGCCTGGCAGCAGGTGCTGGACTCCTCGGACTTCCACGACCGGACCGCGCAGGTCGAGCAGTTCAACGCCGGGTCGATCCACGTGAAACGGGGTCTGGCGATCACCCCGGTCAAGTTCGGGATCTCGTTCAACTTCACCGCCTTCAACCAGGGCGGCGCGCTGGTGCACGTCTACAAGGACGGCTCCGTGCTCATCACGCACGGCGGCACCGAGATGGGCCAGGGCCTGCACACCAAGATGCTGCAGGTCGCGGCCACCGCCCTCGGCGTCCCGCTGTCCCGGGTGCGGCTGGCCCCCACCCGCACCGACAAGGTGCCCAACACCTCCGCGACCGCGGCGAGCTCCGGCGCGGACCTCAACGGCGGCGCGGTGAAGAACGCCTGCGAGCAGATCCTGGGCCGGCTGGCGCAGGTCGCCGCCGAGGAGCTGCACGTGCCGGCGGCCGACGTCCGGTTCGTCGAGGGCCGGGTGCGCGGCCTGGACGCCGCCGGGCCCTCGGTGGCGTGGGAGGACGTCGTCAGGCTGGCGTACTTCTCGCGGGTGCAGCTGTGGGCGGCCGGCTTCTACCGGACCGAGGGCCTGCACTGGGACTCCGCGGCGATGCGCGGCGAGCCGTTCAAGTACTTCGCCTACGGGGTGGCCGCGGCCGAGGTCGAGGTCGACGGGTTCACCGGCGCCTACCGGGTGCGGCGGGTGGACATCGTGCACGACGTCGGCGACTCGCTGTCCCCGCTGGTCGACCTCGGCCAGGTCGAGGGCGGCTTCGTGCAGGGCTTGGGATGGCTGACCCTGGAGGACCTCCGCTGGGACGCCACCACCGGTCGCGTGCTGACCTCGTCGGCGTCCACCTACAAGCTGCCCAGCTTCTCCGAGATGCCCGAGGACTTCCGGGTGTCCCTGCTGGACGCCGCGCACGAGGACGGCGCGGTCTACGGCTCCAAGGCGGTCGGCGAGCCGCCGCTGATGCTGGCGTTCTCCGTGCGGGAGGCGATCCGCCAGGCCGCCGCAGCGTTCGGGCCGCCCGGGACGAGCGTGGACCTGGCTTCCCCGGCCACCCCGGAGGCGGTGTTCTGGGCGGTCGAGGCGGCCCGCTCCGCCGAGGGTGCGCACGTGCGCGACGGCGGTTCGGCTCCCCCGCAGCCCGACGGGCCACCGATCCGGCCCACCTCCGAGCGCGTCCTGGGCCAGACCTGATGCGCTGGGACCGCGCCGTCCGGGCGCTGCGCGAGCGCCGGGAGGCCGGCGTCCTGGTCACCGTCGCGACCGTGCGCGGGCACTCGCCGCGCGAGGCCGGCGCCAAGATGGTGGTCACCGCGGCCGGGCAGCACGGCACCGTCGGCGGCGGCAACCTGGAGGCCGTCGCCGTCGAGCGCGCCCGGGAACTGCTCGGCTCGGACGGCGGCACCCTGGTCGTGGAGGTCGCGCTGTCGGACAAGGCGCCCTACCAGCACGGCGTGCAGTGCTGCGGCGGCGAGGTCGGGCTACTGCTGGAGCCGCTGCCCGTCGTCCCGTCGGTGGCGGTGTTCGGGATCGGCCACGTCGGGCTCGAGCTGGCGCGGATCCTCGCCCGGCACGACCTCGACCTGCACCTGGTCGACAGCCGGCCCGGTCAGCTGGCCCCGGAGCGGCTGGCCGTGCTCGACGACGCCGTCGCCGAGGTGCACGTGCACCAGGTGCCGGTGCTGCCCGAGCTGGTGCTCGCCGAGCTGCCCGCGGGCAGCCACGTGCTGGTCATGACGCACGACCACGCCGAGGACGCCGCCCTCTGCGACGCCGCCCTGCGCACGCCGGGCCTGGCCTCGATCGGGCTCATCGGGTCGGCCGGCAAGTGGGCCCGGTTCCGCCGCACCCTGCTCGCCGACGGCGCCCCCGACCCGGACCGGATCACCTGCCCCATCGGTCTCCCGGAGCTGGCCGGCAAGGACCCCGCCGTGATCGCGGTGGGCGTGGCGGCGGCGCTGCTCGGCGCGGTCGCGCGCGTCCCGTCGTGACGCTGGTCCGCGGCACCTTCCTCGACACCCCGGTCGCCGGGGAGCTGCGCACCCTCGACGGGGTCGTGCAGGTCGAGGACGGCGTCGTCACGGCTCGAGGACCGGCGTCCGACTTCCCCGCGCCGGACGTCGACCTGCGCGGCGGCGTGGTGCTGCCCGGGCTGGTGGACACGCACGTGCACTACCCGCAGGTCCGGGCGATCGGCGGGCTGGGCATGCCGCTGCTGGACTGGCTGGACCGCTGCGCCCTGCCCGAGGAGTGCGAGCTGGCCGCCCCCGACTACGCCGCCGCGGTGGCGTCGGAGTTCGTCGACGGCCTGGTCCGGGCGGGGACGACGACCGCGCTGGTGTTCGGCTCGCACTTCGCGACGGCCGTGGACGCGCTGTTCACCGAGGCCGCGCGGGTCGGGCTGCGGGTGACGTCGGGGCTGGTGGTCAGCGACCTGCTGCTTCCCGCCGACCTGCACACCTCGCCCGCACGGTCCTTCGAGGAGGGCCTCGCGTTGGCCGGGCGCTGGCACGGCGTCGGCCGGTCCCGCTACGCGGTGACGCCGCGCTTCTCGCTCTCCTGCTCGCCGGCGCTGCTGGAGGCCAGTGCCGACCTGCTGGGGTCGCTGGACGACGCCCTGTTCACCTCGCACGTGAACGAGAACCCGGCCGAGGTGGCCGCGGTGGCCGACCTGCACGGCGGCTACGTGGACAGCTACGACCGGTACGGCCTGCTGGGCCCGGCGTCGGTGCTGGCCCACGACGTGCACCCCACCGACGCCGAGCTCGCCGTCCTGGCCGCGCGGGGGACGGCGGTGGCGCACTGCCCGACCTCGAACGCCGCACTCGGCAGCGGCCTGTTCCCGCTGCGCCGGCACGCAGACGCCGGGGTCCGGGTGGCGCTGGGTTCCGACGTCGGGGCCGGGACCGGGTTCTCGCTGCTCAAGGAGGGCCTGCAGGCCTACTTCGCCCAGCAGCTGCTCGGCCCCGAGGGCGTGCCGCTCACCCCGGCGGACCTGCTGCACCTGGCCACGGTCGCCGGCGCCGACGCGCTCGGGCTGGCCGACCAGGTCGGCCACCTGTCGGTCGGCATGCGCTTCGACGCCGTCTGGCTGCGACCGCCGTCCGGCTCGACCCTGGACGTCGTCCTGCGCTCGGCCGCCGGCCCCGACGACGCGCTGGCCAAGGTCTTCGCCCTGGGCGGCCCCGCGGACGTCGCCGGCGTGTGGGTGGACGGCACCCGCATCCGCAGCTGACCGGCCGCGCTCATGTCGCGTTGATCGTGCAGAACGGCAACGCCGCCACGCCGGTGGGCGGCGTGTCGGCGTTGTGGTTCTGCAAGGTCAACGGGGGGGCGGGGCGCCGGAGTCAGTCGGTCTCGTCGATGAGGCGGTCGCGCTGGGCGGCGACGTCGTAGTCGGGGGCGGGGAAGCGCGGGTCGAGGTCCTGCACGGCCTCCAGCAGCAGCCGGCCGATGGCCCAGTTGCGGTACCACTTGCGGTCCGACGGCACGACGTACCAGGGGTTGGTCTGCGTGGAGGTGCGCTCGAGGGCGACCTCGTAGGCGCGCTGGTAGTCCTCCCACAGGCCGCGCTCGTCGATGTCGCCGGGGTTGAACTTCCAGCGCTTGGTCGAGTCGTCCAGGCGGGCCAGCAGCCGCTGCTTCTGCTCCCACTTCGACACGTGCAGCATGCACTTCACGATCGTCACGCCGGCCTCGACGAGCTGGTCCTCGAACCGGACGATCTCCTTGTACCGCCGCTCGATGACCGCCGGGGTGGCCAGCTCGCGGACCCGGCCGATGAGCACGTCCTCGTAGTGCGACCGGTCGAAGACGCCGATCAGCCCGGGCACCGGCACCGCCCGCCGGACCCGCCAGAGGAACCCGTGCTTGAGCTCCTCGGGCGTGGGCTTCTTGAAGCTGGTGATGGCCAGGCCCTGCGGGTTCACCGCCCCGGCGACGTGCTCGATCACGCCGCCCTTGCCGCTGGTGTCCATGCCCTGCAGCACCAGCAGCACCCGCCGGGTGCCGCCGGTGGCGCCCTCGGCGTAGAGCTTCTCCTGCAGGACGGCGAGCTCGGCGCCGTCGGCGAGCAACTGCGCCTTGGTCGTGTCCTTGTCGCCCGGGGCGGACGGGGTGTCCCGGGGGTCGATGTCGGCCAGGGTCACCGTGCCGGCCGGTGCTCGCAGGACCTCGCGCACGGACACCGTCTTCTTGGCCATGATCGGAACCCTAGTGAGGGCTCACGCGGCCAGCAGGTCCGGCAGCTCGCCGCGGTGCAGCACCACCAGGCTGCTCACCGCCCGGGTCAGCGCGACGTAGAGCCGGTGCAGCCCTCGCGGCTCGGCCGCCACGATCGCGGCGGGCTCCACGACCACCACGTGGTCGAACTCCAGGCCCTTGACCAGCGTCGCCGGGACGACGGCGACCGGGGCCGGCTCGCTGCCGTCGTCGGCCAGGGCAGCGGCCTCGATCCCCTCGGAGTCCAGCGCCGCCACCAGCTCCGCCACGGCCGCGTCCGCGCACACGATCCCCACCGACCCCGCACCGGCCGACCGCACCACCTCGGCGAGCACCGGAGCGAGCACCGGCACCGGCCGGACCTGCAGGGACCCCGGCTCCGACCGCACCGCGGTGGCCGGGGCGAGCCCGGGCACCAGCACCGGCAGCAGCCGGTTGGCGAACTCCAGCACCTCGGCGGGCACCCGGTAGCCGGTGGTCAGCGGCCGCACCTGCGTACCCGGCCGGCCCAGCGCCTCCAGCGTGGCCGACCAGTCGGCCACCGACCACGGGCTGGTGGCCTGCGCCAGGTCGCCCAGCACGGTCAGCGACCCGGCGGCCAGCCGTCGCGCCACGGCCCGGCACTGCATCGGGGAGAGGTCCTGCGCCTCGTCGACCACCACGTGCCCGTAGCCCGGCGTCCGCTCCAGCAGCCCGGCCACCTCGTCGACCAGGACGGCGTCGGCCGCCGTCCAGCGGGTGGCCCGCACCGACCGCGCGGGTGCCCGCCGCAGGAGGTCCTGCTCGGCCGGGTCCAGCACGGAACCGCCCACCGACGGGTCGGCGAGGACCTCGGCGACCAGCGCGGCGGCGTCCACGGCCGGCCAGTGCTCGTCGCAGAACGCGCGGACCTCGGCCGAGCGGGCGCACCGTCGCGTCTCGGCGTCCGTGGGGCTGCCGCCGACCTCCTCCTTCTGCCGGCGGGCGTCCTCGGCCAGCGACAGCGCCAGCCGCTCCCGGCCCGCGCCGTAGGAGATGCCGGCCCGCCGCAGGTCGTCGACGTAGCGCTTGAGCCGCTCCTCCGGGACCCGGTACCTCCGGCCCGACAGCGGCACCTGCACCGAGTCGCGCGGCTTGGTCACCCGGCGCCACAGCGCGCGGTGCAGCACCTCGGCCAGCCGGGCGTCGCCCTTGAGCACGGCGACGTCGTCGGGGTCCTCGGCCCGCACCGGCACCCGGCCGGTCAGGTCGGCGACGGTGGCCTGGTCGACCTCCACCTCGCCGAGGGCGGGCAGCACCTGCTCGATGTAGCGCAGGAAGGCCCGGTTCGGCCCGACGACGAGCACGCCGGTGCGGGAGAGCTGTTCGCCGTGCGTGTACAGCAGGTAGGCCGCGCGGTGCAGCCCGACGGCGGTCTTGCCGGTGCCGGGGGCACCCTGCACGCAGATCGACTCGGCCAGCGGCGCGCGCACGATGTCGTCCTGGTCGGGCTGGATGGTGGCCACGATGTCGCGCATCGGGCCCGACCGCGGCCGCTCGATCTCCTCCCGCAGCAGCGTCGACGGCCCATCGTCCGCCGACAGCGACTCGTCCTCGTAGGAGGTCAGCTCGCCGTCGGCGAAGCCGAACCTGCGGCGGCGGGTCAGACCCTGCGGGTCGGCGGCGCTGGCCTGGTAGAACGGCCGGCTCATCGGCGCCCGCCAGTCGATGACCACCGGGTCGCCGGCGGCGTCGCGCACATGCCGGCGGCCGATGTGGAAGGTCTCGGCGGGGGTGTCGGTGCGGCCGAAGAACGGCGGCGCACCGGGGTCGGCGGCCAGGCTGCGCAGGCGCTCGGCGCGGGCGGCGCCCAGCCGTTCGGAGGCCCAGGCGTCGACGCCGGCGTCGGCGGTGGCCACGGTGGCCGCGCGCATGTCGGTCAGGCAGGCGGCGGCGAGGTCGAGGTGTGCACGTTCGGCTTCGAGGACGGCGTCGGACACGGTCGGAGGACGTTACGCCGGTTGCGGCCCGGAGCCCAGGCCCTGCACCAGCACCGCGACCGTCTGCTCGACCATCCCGTCCCCGGCCACGGCACCGGCCGACCCGGCCTGCTGCATGCCGATGCCCCGCAGCGCGCCGAGCAGCAGGACGGCGACCGCTTCCGGGTCGGCGTCGCGGCGCACCGACCCGTCCTGCACACCGTCCCGGACGACGGCGGCGAGGTCGGCGCGGAAGGACCGGTCCCGCTCGGCGAACAGCGGGCCGAGCACCGGGTCCGAGGCCCGCGACTCCGCCCACATCAGCAGGAACGCCCCGATGGCCGGCCGGCGCAGCGCCACGTTCTGCAGGTAGGCCCGGACCAGGGCGGCCAGCCGGTCCAGCCCGGTCCCGTCGACCTCGGGGACGTCGAAGCGCTGCGCGTCCCGGACGACGGCGGCCAGCAGCTGGTCCCGGCTGCCGAAGTGCGCGTGCACGATCCCGCGGCTGTACCCGGCGGCCTGCCCCACCTCGGCGAGCGTGACCGCGCGCGATCCCCGCTCGGCGATCAGCGCGATGGCGGCGTCCACCACCCGGCGCTCGGTCTCGGCGCGGCGCTGCTGCTGAGTCCGGCGGACCTGCTCGACCACCCGCGCAGTGTCGCATCGTGGTTACTTGCATGCGAACAAGCAAGTGTGAGACCGTGGCGGTATGACCACGCCACGCCGTCCCGTCCCCGTACCGCCCGCAGGCCCGGGCACACCGCCGTTCCGCTGGCCACTGCGCCGCCCCCGGCCGCGGCTCTAGGACCCCGTCGGCGACGATGAGCGGGTGGGCACCTGGGCGCGGTTCGACGACCTCGTCGCCGGCACGGCCCTGGCCTTCGACCCGCCGGTCGCGGTCGTCGTCGCCCGCACACCCGCCGAGGTCGGCCCGGCGCTGCGCGAGGTCGAGGCGCACACCGCCGCCGGCCGCTGGGCGGCGGGGTTCCTCGCCTACGAGGCCGCCCCCGGCCTGGACCCGGTCCTGACCACGCGCGACCCGGACGGCCACCTGCTCTGGTTCGGCATCACCGAGGGCCCGCCCCGCGCCGTCCCGCCGGTGGCCGCGGGCACTCCCCCGCCCGGCCCGTGGGTGCCCGACTGGACGCCGGAGCAGCACGCCGCCGCGGTGGCCGCCGTCCGCGAGCGGATCGCCGCCGGGGACACCTACCAGGTCAACCTGACCACCCGGCTGCGCGGACCGGCCCCGGCCGACCCCCTCGCCGCCTACGCCCACCTGGCCCTGGCCCAGCGCGGCGCCTGGAACGGCTACCTCGACGCCGGCACCGCCGTCGTCGCCAGCGCCAGCCCGGAGCTGTTCCTGCACCGCACCGGCGACCACGTGCTCGTGCGCCCGATGAAGGGGACGGCGGCCCGCGGGCGCACCACCGCCGAGGACGCCGCCGCCCGCGACGCGCTGCTGGCCAGCACCAAGGACCGCGCCGAGAACGTGATGATCGTCGACCTGGTGCGCAACGACCTGGCCCGCGTCGCGGTCACCGGCAGCGTCCAGGTCACCCGGCTGCTGGCCGCCGAGCGGTACCCGACGGTGCACCAGCTGACCAGCGACGTCCGGGCCACCCTGCGGCCGGGCACCGGACTGGTCGACCTGGTCACCGCGCTGTTCCCCTGCGGATCGGTCACCGGCGCGCCCAAGGCGTCGTCCATGGCGGTCATCGCCGAGCTGGAGACCGCACCCCGCGGGGTCTACTGCGGCGCCGTAGGCTTCGTGGGCCCGGGCGAGGCCCGGTTCTCCGTCGCCATCCGCACGCTGGTCGTCGACCGGGACACCCGGACGGCGGCCTACGGCGCCGGCGGGGGCATCACGTGGTCGTCCGACCCCGCCGCCGAGCACGCCGAACTCCTGACCAAGACCCGGGTGCTCACCGCAGCACCCCCGGAGTTCGCCCTCCTGGAGACGATGCGGCACACCGCCGCGGGCCTGCACCACTGGCCCGGCCACCGGGCCCGGCTGCTGGACTCCGCCGCGCACTTCGGCTTCGACGTCGACCCGGCCAGGGTGGAGCGGGCCCTGGCGGACCTGGACGGCGACCGGCGGGTCCGGCTGACGGTGGCCCGCGACGGCACGCCCACCGTCGAGACCTTCCCGCTCCCCGCGCCGTACGCGGGCCCGGTGCGGCTGGAGCTGGACGAGGAACCGGTCGACGAGCACGCGCCGTGGCCGCACCACAAGACCACCCTGCGGGCGCCCTACGACACCCGGCTGGCCCGCCACCCCGGCGCCGACGACGTCCTGCTGGTCAACACCGCCGGCGAGGTCACCGAGAGCTGCCGCGCCAACCTCGCCGTCCGGCGGGGCGGTGCGTGGGTGACCCCGCCGCTGGGCAGCGGGTGCCTGCCCGGCGTCGAGCGGGCCCGGCTGGTCGCCGACGGCACCCTCGTCGAGGGCCGGATCACCCCGGCCGACCTGCCCGGGGCGGAGATCGCGCTGGTCAGCTCGCTGCGGGGCTGGCTGCCGGCGGTCTACCGCTCGTAAGGGAAGAACCCGCGGCCGGTCTTGCGGCCGAGCAGGCCGGCGTCGACCATGCGCAGCAGCAGCGGCGGCGGGGCGTAGAGGGGCTCCTTGAACTCCTCGTACATCGACTGCGCGACCGCGGCCGTGGTGTCCAGGCCGATGAGGTCGGCCAGGGCGAGCGGGCCCTGCGGGTGGGCGCAGCCCTGCACCATGCCGGCGTCGATGTCCTCGGCGGAGGCGAAGCCGCTCTCCATCATCCGGATCGCGCTCAGCAGGTAGGGGATGAGCAGCGCGTTGACGATGAACCCCGCCCGGTCCTTGGACCGGATGGTGGTCTTGCCCAGCTGGTCCTCGGCGAACGCGGTCACCGCGGCGAGGGTCGCGTCGCTGGTCAGCAGGCTGGCCACGACCTCCACCAGCGGCAGCACCGGTGCGGGGTTGAAGAAGTGGACGCCCACGACCTTGTCCGGCCGCTTGGTGACGCTGGCCATCTTCACCAGCGGGATCGACGAGGTGTTCGACGCCAGGACCGCCTCCGGCGGCAGCAGCTCGTCGAGCTCGCGGAACAGGTCCAGCTTGAGCGCCTCGACCTCGGGCGCGGCCTCGATGACCAGCTCGGCGTGCACGGCCCCCTCGAGCGAGGTGGCGACGTCGACCCGGGCCAGCGCGGCGTCGGCGTCCTCGGTGCTCAGCCGGCCGGACTTCGCCGCGCGTGCCAGCGACTTCTCCAACCGGGCGCGGAACCGCTCGGCCCCGGCCTCGTCGGCCTCGACGACGACGACGTCGCACCCCGCCCGGGCGCTGACCTCGGCGATGCCGGCCCCCATCTGCCCACCACCGATGACCGCGATCCGCTGCACTGGCACTCCTCGCTCGACGTGTACCGCCCACCGTGCCACACGCCCGGGTGATCACCCCGGGTCCAGCGCGGTCATGTCACCCCGGAGGCAGCACCTGGCCCGGGTGGATCAGCGCGGCGGGGACGACGTCCCCGCCGCTGTCCACCACCCGCACCAGCGAACCGGGGCGCGGCAGGCCGGCCGGGGGCCTCCCCGTCCGCTGGCCGACCACCCAGTGCACGGTGTCACCGTCCGTGCCGTACTCCAGGGCCTCGCCGACGTACCAGACGACCCAGGTCGGCCCGGTGATGCCACGGCGGGCCCCGTCGCCGTCGCGTACCCACATGCGACCCGACAGCAGAACCAGCATCACCTTCTGCGAGAGCCGCCGAGCCGACACCGGTGGTCGGGTCGCCGAGCTCAAGCCGATGTCCGGGACGACGGGTACGTCGATGCGCACCGACCCATGATCACCCCGGCTCAGATGCGACCTGCGCGACGACGGGGCAGCGCCCCACCCGGGGTGATCATCGGAACCGGGTGGACAGCGGGCGTAGCGTCGAGACTGTCCGGGACGAGCACGTGTGCGGGGGGACCCGCGGGGAGGCAGGTGGCCGCGATGGCCTGGTCGACCCCGAGCCGGACCCGCGTCCGGCTCCGCTGACCCGCACGATCGACGGCCCCCGAGCGGGCCGGTGCGGCAGCGTGCCCGGGGCGGGACGACGACCCCCACCCCTCCTCCCGCACCGGAGCCAGCCGTGCACGTCCTCACCGAGAAGCAGATCCGTTCCTCCTTCGTCAACGCCTCCCGCCGCGAGGCCGCCGACGCCGTCCTGCCCGACCTCGCCACCCAGCCGTGGGACTCCCTCGACCTGCTGGGCTGGCGCGACCCCAAGGCCCCGCTGCGCGCCTACGTCGTGCTGGAGCTCGACCACGGACCCGTCGGCATCCTGCTGCGCACCCCCGAGCCGGGCGGACGGCGGAAGAAGGCCCTGTGCACCTGGTGCCGGGACCTGCTCACCGTGCGGGCGGGGCTGTTCGTCGCCCGCCGGGGCGGGGCGTCGGGTCGGGCCGGCAACACCCTCGGCGTGCTGCTGTGCGACGACCTGGCCTGCTCGACCAACGTGCGGCGGCCCCCGACGAGCAGCGAGGCCGGCGACGGCATCGAGGCGGTCGCCGACCAGGTCGTCGCCGAGCGCATCGAGGCGCTGCGGGCCCGGTCGGCCGCGTTCGCCGCGCAGGTTGTCGGGTCCTAGGTGTGTGGACGTCCAAGCAACCGGCGCGTAGGTTGCTTGGACGTCCATGCATCTGCGCCAGGAGGACCCGTGGCCGACCTGCACGTGCCCGTGAACCCCGTCCGCTTCGTCACCGCCGCCAGCCTGTTCGACGGCCACGACGCCGCGATCAACGTCATGCGGCGGCTGCTGCAGAGCCAGGGCGCGGAGGTGGTGCACCTCGGCCACGACCGCAGCGTGGCCACCGTCGTCCGGGCGGCGCTGGAGGAGGACGCGCAGGGCATCGCGCTGAGCTCCTACCAGGGCGGGCACGTCGAGTACTTCAGCTACCTCAAGGAGGAGCTGGAGCGGCACGGCGCCGGCCACGTGCAGGTCTTCGGCGGGGGCGGCGGCGTCATCGTCCCCGAGGAGATCGCGCTGCTGCGCTCCCGCGGGGTGCGCATCTTCGCCCCCGAGGACGGCCAGCGCCTCGGCCTGCCCGGCATGATCAACGAGCTGATCGCCGCCTGCGACGTGGACCTCACCACCGACGGCCCGGACGTCGAGGCCCTCCTCACCGGCGACCCCGCCGCCCTCGCCCGCGCCATCACGGTGCTGGAGGCCGGCGCCGACCCCGAGCTCGCCGAGCGGGTGACCCGGGAGGCGGCGCAGCGGCACGTCCCCGTCCTGGGCATCACCGGCACCGGCGGGTCGGGCAAGTCCTCGCTCACCGACGAGCTGCTGCGCCGGCTGCGGCTGGACCAGGAGGACAAGCTGCGGATCGCCGTCCTCGCCGTCGACCCGTCCCGCCGCCGCGGTGGCGGTGCGCTCCTCGGCGACCGGATCCGGATGAACGCCCTGGAGACCGGCGACCGCGGCTCCACCTTCTTCCGTTCGCTGGCCACCCGCACCGCCGGCGCCCAGGTCCCCGAGCACCTCGACCACGTCATCGCCGCGACCAAGGCCGCGGGCTTCGACCTCGTCGTCGTGGAGACCCCGGGCATCGGCCAGGGCGACGCGGCGATCCTGCCGTTCTCCGACGTCTCGCTGTACGTGATGACGCCGGAGTTCGGCGCCGCGTCGCAGCTGGAGAAGATCGACATGCTCGACTTCGCCGACGTCGTCGCCGTCAACAAGTACGAGCGCCGCGGGGCCGAGGACGCCCGCCGCGACGTCGCGCGCCAGCTGGTGCGCAACCGCGAGGCGTTCGGCCAGAGCTGGGAGACCATGCCGGTCTTCGGGACCAGCGCCGCCCGGTTCAACGACGACGGCGTCACCGCGCTGTTCCAGGAGCTGAAGAAGCTGCTCGGCGCGAAGGGCCTGTCGCTGGCCACCGGGGTGCTGCCGACCGTCGACGTCATGGCCTCCACCGGGCTGACCAGCGTCGTCCCGTCCTCCCGGGCCCGGTACCTGGCCGACGTCGCCGAGACGGTGCGCGGCTACCACCGGACGACGGCCGAGCAGGCCGCGGCCGCCCGGGACAGGCAGCACCTGGGGACGGCGGCACAGCTGCTGGACGGCGACGCGGCCGAGGCCGCCCGGGCGCGCGCGGAGCAGATCGACCTGCTGCCCGACACCGTGCACCTGCTCGAGGACTGGCCGCAGCTCGTCGAGGACTACTCCGGGGACACCTACACCTACACCGTCCGGGGCAAGGAGATCGCCGTCCCGCTGACCCGGGAGACCCTGAGCGGGAACCAGGTGCGGCGGGTGTCGCTGCCGCGCACCGACGACCACGGCCAGCTCGTCGGCTGGCTGCGCAGCGAGAACGTGCCCGGCCGGTTCCCCTACACCGCCGGCGTCTTCCCCTTCAAGCGCGACGGCGAGGCCCCGGCCCGCATGTTCGCCGGCGAGGGCGACGCGTTCCGGACCAACCGCCGGTTCCAGCTGCTGAGCGAGGGCCAGCCGGCGACCCGGCTCTCGACCGCGTTCGACTCGGTCACCCTCTACGGCCGCGACCCCGACCCGCGCCCCGACGTCTACGGCAAGGTCGGCACCTCCGGCGTCTCCATCGCGACGCTGGAGGACATGCAGGTGCTCTACGACGGGTTCGACCTGTGCTCGCCGACCACCTCGGTGTCGATGACCATCAACGGTCCCGCGCCGGCGATCCTGGCGATGTTCCTGAACACCGCGATCGACCAGCGGCTGGCCGCCCACCCCGAGGAGGACCCGGCCGAGGTCCGCGCGTGGGTGCTGGCCAACGTCCGCGGCACGGTGCAGGCCGACATCCTCAAGGAGGACCAGGGCCAGAACACCTGCATCTTCTCCACGGAGTTCGCCCTGCGGTGCATGGCCGACATCCAGGAGTGGTTCATCGCCGAGAAGGTCCGCAACTTCTACTCGGTCTCGATCTCCGGCTACCACATCGCCGAGGCCGGGGCGAACCCCATCAGCCAGCTCGCCTTCACCCTGGCCAACGGGTTCACCTACGTCGAGGCCTACCTGGCCCGCGGCATGCACATCGACGACTTCGCGCCCAACCTGAGCTTCTTCTTCTCCAACGGCATGGATGCCGAGTACACCGTCATCGGCCGGGTCGCCCGCCGGATCTGGGCGGTGGCGATGAAGGAGCGCTACGGCGCCAACCCCCGCGCGCAGCAGCTGAAGTACCACGTGCAGACCTCGGGCCGGTCACTGCACGCGCAGGAGATGGACTTCAACGACATCCGCACCTCGCTGCAGGCGCTGTGCGCGATCTACGACAACGCCAACTCCCTGCACACCAACGCCTACGACGAGGCGGTCACCACGCCGTCGGCGCACTCGGTCCGCCGGGCGCTGGCCATCCAGATGATCATCGACCAGGAGTGGGGCCTGGCGATGAACGAGAACCCGCTGCAGGGCTCGTTCGTCGTCGACGAGCTCACCGACCTGGTCGAGGAGGCCGTGCTCGCCGAGTTCGACCGGATCGCCGAGCGCGGCGGCGTGCTGGGCGCGATGGAGACCGGCTACCAGCGCGGCCGCATCCAGGACGAGTCGATGCTCTACGAGCACCGCAAGCACGACGGCTCGCTGCCCATCGTCGGGGTGAACACCTTCCTCGACCCGCACGCGGCCGAGGAGGCGCCGCAGACCGTCGAGCTGGCCCGGGCCACGGAGGAGGAGAAGCAGTCGCAGCTGCGGCGGCTCACCGACTTCCACGCCCGGCACGCCTCGGAGGCCCCCGCGGCCCTCGCGGCGCTGCAGGACGCGGCCATGCACGGCGGGAACGTCTTCGCCGCACTGATGGACGCCGTCCGGGTCTGCTCGCTGGGCCAGATCAGCGACGCCTTCTTCGAGGTCGGCGGCCAGTACCGGCGCAATGTCTGATCCCATCGAGGAGGCGGGGCGGCAGTGGACGGCCCGCGGGTGGGGTGATGCCACCCCCGGGATGCTGGCGGTCACCTCGCTGATGCGGGCGCAGGCGATCGTGCAGGCCCGGGTGGACGCCGTGCTGCGCCCCCTCGGGCTGACCTTCGCCCGCTACGAGCTGCTGCAGCTGCTGTCCTTCACCCGCGAGGGCTCGTTGCCCATGACCCGGGCGGGCGCGCTGCTGCAGGTCCACCCGGCGTCGGTCACGAACGCGGCGCAGCGGCTGGAGGCGGCCGAGCTGGTGGTGCGCCGGCCGTCGCCGACCGACGGCCGGGTGGTGGTCGTGTCGATCACCGACGAGGGACGGCGGGTGGCGGCCAAGGCCACCGACGCCCTCAACGCCGAGGTCTTCACCAGGCCGGGCCTGGCCCCCGACCGGGTGCAGGACCTCGTCGACGTGCTCCGCGAGCTGCGCGCCGACGCCGGGGACCTCGAGTGACGGCCCACCGTTGATGTCCGGCGCCCGCACCCGCGCCGAGGTGCCACTCGCCGACGACCTGGGGCACCCCGTCGCCCTCCCGACGGCGCCCGCCCGCATCGTCTCCCTGGTCCCGTCGCTGACCGAGGCGCTGGCGGTCACGGTCCCCGACAGGCTGGTGGGCGCCACCGACTGGTGCACGCACCCGGCCGGCCTCGACGTCCCCCGGGTGCGCGGCACCAAGAACCCCTCGCTCGCCGCGATCGGGGACCTGGCCCCGGACCTGGTGGTCGCCAACCAGGAGGAGAACCGGGAGCTCGACGTACGCCGGCTCCGGGAGGCCGGCGTCCCGGTGTGGGTCACCCGGATCGAGACCCTGGACGACGCCTTCGCCTCGATGCGACGGTTGTTCGGCGACGTCCTGCGGGCCGGCGCCCCGGACTGGCTGGTGGAGGCCGAAGGGGCGTGGGCACCGGCGCCGGAACCCGGCCCGCGGGTGGCGGTGGCCATCTGGCGCGACCCGTGGATGTGGGTGGGCGCCCGCACCTTCACCGGCGACCTGCTGGCCCGGCTGGGCTGCACCAACGCCGTCACCACCGAGCGCTACCCGAAGGCCGACCCGGAGGAGGTCGACGCCGAGGTGGTGCTGCTGCCCGACGAGCCCTACGTCTTCACCGCCGACGACGGTCCCGAGGCCTTCCCCGGGCGGGTGACCGCGCTGGTCAGCGGCCGGCAGCTCACCTGGTACGGCCCCTCCCTGACCACCGCCCGCGACGATCTGCTGGCTTCCGTACACCTCTGATGTGTATCGTTGGTGCATGAGTCGCACGAACATCGACCTGGACGACGCCCTGGTCGCCGAGGTGATGCGCCGGTTCGACGTGTCGACGAAGAAGGACGCCGTCGACCTGGCCCTGCGCCGCCTGGTCGGCAGCCCGGTCACCGCTGACACGCTGCGGGACCTGCGAGGTTCGGGCTGGTCGGGTGACCTGGAGGCCATGCGGGACGGAACAGCGCCCCGCACGTGATCCTGCTCGACAGCTCCGCCTGGATCGCCTACCTGCGCGACCGTCCCCGCCCGGTCGCCGATGACGTCCAGCGACTGCTCGACGACCGGTTCCTCGAGGTCCACCTCTGCGAGCCCGTGGTGATGGAACTGCTCGCCGGCGCGCGCGGCGGCGAGCTGGCCCGCGTCGACCGGATCGTCGGCGGCCTGCCCGTCGCCGGCCTGCGGGCCACCCTGGACTTCCGCGCCGCTGCCGGGCTGTACCAGGCCGCCCGGTCCGAGGGCGCCACCGTCCGCAGCCTCGTCGACTGCCTGATCGCCGCCGTGGCCATCCGGCACGGCGCCCAGGTCGTCCACCGCGACCGGGACTTCGACGTCCTGGCCCGGGTGAGCCCGCTCGACCAGCGACGGCTCGGCTGAGCACGACCAGGGCAGGGTGCTGCGCTCGCGCACCCCTCCACCGATCGGCTCGACCGCGCTACAGTCAGTGCTGACCGTTCCAGCGCCGGCAGCGGAGCCGGCGCTCCACGAGAGGAGTCGCCGGATGCGCGACGCAGTCATCGTCGAGGCCGTGCGCACCCCGGTCGGGAAGCGGAACGGCGGCCTGTCCGGCGTCCACCCGGCCGACCTGTCCGCCCACGTGCTGCAGAGCCTCGTCGGCCGCGCGGGCCTGGACCCCGCCCTGGTCGACGACGTGGTCTGGGGCTGCGTCTCGCAGAGCGGCGAGCAGACCTTCGACATCGCCCGCACCGCCGTGCTCGCTGCCGGCTGGCCCGAGTCGGTGCCCGGCACCACCGTCGACCGGCAGTGCGGCTCCTCCCAGCAGGCCGTGCACTTCGCCGCCGCCGGGCTGGTCGCCGGGCACTACGACGTCGTCGTCGCCGGCGGCATCGAGTCGATGTCCCGGGTGCCCATGGGCTCCTCCCGCGGCGACCGTGACCCGATGGGCCCGCGGTTCATGGAGCGCTACGACGGGGTCTCCCCCAACCAGGGCATCGGTGCCGAGATGATCGCCCAACGCTGGGGCCTGTCCCGCACCCAGCTCGACGAGTTCGCGCTGCGCTCCCACGAGCGCGCCGCGGCCGCCCAGGACGAGGGACGCTTCGACGCCCAGCTCGCCCCCGTCGACGCCCCCGAGGGCCGGGTGGCCGCCGACGAGGGCGTCCGCCGCGGCGGCACCGTCGAGGCCCTCGCCGGATTGAAGACCCCGTTCCAGGCCGACGGGGTGGTCAGCGCCGGCAACGCCAGCCAGATCTCCGACGGCTCGGCCGCCCTGCTCATGATGACCAGCGAGAAGGCCACCGAGCTGGGCATGACCCCGATCGCCCGGGTGCACAGCGTCGCGCTGGCCGCCGACGACCCGGTCATCATGCTCACCGCACCCATCCCGGCCACGAAGAAGGTGCTCGACCGCTCCGGGCTGCGGCTGGACGAGATCGGCGTGTTCGAGGTCAACGAGGCCTTCGCCTCGGTGCCGCTGGCCTGGCTGGCCGAGATCGGCGCGGACGAGAAGGTGCTCAACCCGGTCGGCGGGGCCATCGCCCTCGGTCACCCGCTGGGCGCCTCGGGCGCCCGGATCATGACCACGATGGTCCACCACATGCGCGACAACGGGATCCGCTACGGCCTGCAGACCATGTGCGAGGGCGGCGGGCAGGCCAACGCCACCATCCTCGAGCTGCTCTGACCCCGGCGCGTCCTCGGCCCTAGGAGTCGTCGGGGTCGAGGACGCGCACCCGGACGGCGCGGAACCGGTCGGGGGTGGCCAGCAGCTCCTGCTTGGTGGGGTCGCCGACCTCGACCGGGTCCAGCCGGTGCAGGGCCGCCAGCGGGGCGAGCCGCCGGTCGGCCAGCACGTCGTCCACCAGACCCCGGTCCCCGCCGGTGGCCAGGGCGGCGCAGGAACCGGCGTGCGGCAGCAGCACCCGGACGGCGGTCCCCACCGCGTGGTCGACCACCGCGTCGGTCTGGTTGCCCCGTCGCCGGGCGAAGCGCTGCTGCGACCAGCCGCCGGCGGCCGTGCGGCCCTGCACCTGGCGCGCGTCGACCTTGGACACCACGAGGTCCCCGCCGTCGAACACACCCACCGCCCACCGTCCGCGGCGGACCAGCAGCACCGCGACGCGGTGGGCCGAGCGCGCCGCGGTGCCCAACCGGGTCAGCGCCGCCGGTCCGGGGCCGTCCCAGCCGAAGGGCGGCACCAGGCGCAACACCGCACCGTCCGCGCAGGTCACGGTGACGCCCTCGTCGTCCGGGCGGACGTCGGCGAAGGCGCCGTGCCGGCCGGCGGCGTTGTCCAGCCAGCGCTCGAGGCGGGCGGGGGGCACCAGCACCAGCCGGCCGCCCCCGGCAGCGGGCCGGGACCGGGTCACCGGGCCCACCCTGCCAGGGTCAGGCGGTGAGCGCGGCCACCCGTTGCCGCCACCACGCGGCGAACGCGGGCGCGGGCAGGGCGCGGGAGTAGAGCCAGCCCTGGGCGTGCGGGACGCCGAGGTCGGCGAGCAGCTCCCGGTGCGCGGGGGTCTCCACCCCCTCGGCGGTGACCTCGACGCCGACCGCGGCGGCCAGCGCGAGGACCCCGGCCAGCACCCGGCGGGCGTCGGGGGCGTGGGCGGCCGCGACCCGGTGCGGGCCGGGCAGCAGCGACCGGTCGGCCTTGAGCACGCCGAAGGGCACGCGGCCGAGCAGGCCCACCCCCGCGTGGCCGGCGCCGAAGTCGTCCACGGCGAGGGTCACGTCGGCGTCGGCCAGGGACTGCACCGCGGCCAGCCGGGCGGGGGTCAGGGTCAGCTCGTCGTGCTCCACGACCTCGAGCATCAACCGGTCGGGCAGCACCCCGGTGGTGTCGCACGCCTGGTGCACGACGCCGACCAGCTCCGGCGAGTGCAGGCTGGTGCGGCCGAGGTTGACCCCCACCCGGTGCACCCGGATGCCCTCGGTGTCCCACACGGCGAGCTGGCGCAGGGCCAGCCCGAGCACGGCGGCGTCCAGGCGCAGGCCGAGGCCCACGCGCTCGGCCACCGGCACGAAGGCGTCCGGGGGCAGCAGGCCCAGCCGGGGGTGGCACCAGCGCACCAGCGCCTCGGCCCCCAGCGGGTCGCCGTGGGCGATGCCGACCACCGGCTGGAAGTGGACCTCCAACGACCCGGCCCCGGGCACACCTGCGAGGGCGCCGCGCAGGTCACCCACCAGGTTCGAGGTCGTCACGGACGCATTCTCGAACGCCGTCGTCCGTAACTGCAGCCTGAAACCGCAGTCTCCCCCGCACGGGGGGTCATGCGGCCACGGTGGGTCAGGACACCCCGTGCCCGCGCACGTGTGGCAGTCCTGCCGCCACCCAGGCGTGGAAGCCGCCGACCACGTCGGTGGCGGTGGACAGCCCGATCGCCCGCAGCGCGTCGGCGGCCAGGCTGGAGGTGTAGCCCTCCGAGCACAGCACCACGACGTCGACGTCGTAGCCGGTGGCCTCGGGCAGCCGGGCACCGCTGGCCGGGTCGAACCGCCACTCCAGCACGTTGCGCTCCACCACCAGGGCGCCGGCCACCCAGCCCTCCCGGTACCGCTGCGCGGCCGGGCGGATGTCGACCAGCAACCCACCGGCGGCGACCCGGGCGGCGGCCTCCAGCGGGGTGACGCGCTGGATGCGGGAGCGCGCGGCGGCGAGCAGCTCGTCGACCGACACCGCCCCGGCCGGGCGGGCGCGGACGGGCTCGAGGAGGGCGGTCACCAGTCCACCCCGGCGCGCTCGGTGCCGGTGCGGACCAGCTGGCCGCCGTCGACGCGGTAGGTGTTCATGAGGGTCAGCCGGGGCGCGTAGACGTGCACGCTCACCGCCGCCTCGTGCAGCGTGTTGACCACCTGGTGCACGTAGTGCGCGCCGAAGAAGCGGACCCGCCCGGCACCCAGGTCGGTGGTGCTCTGCCGGGCCGGGCGACCGGTCCCGCGGGCGACGACCCGCTCGGTCAGGGTCCCCCGGGCGACGGCGAAGGCACCGGCGGAGGCGCCGTGGTCGTGCAGCGGGGTGCCCTGGCCGGGCAGCCAGGACAGCAGCCAGACCTGCGCGTCGTGCAGTTCGGCGTGCAGCGAGGGGTCCAGGGCCGGCGCGACGTCGGCGGGGTCGAGCAGCGAGGTCCAGCGGGAGGCCTCCCGGTACTCGACCCGGTCGGCCCACAGGTCGGTGCGGATGGCGAGGGCGACGGCCAGGGCAGCGGCCCCGGCGGGGGCGTCGGCCGGGACCGACGGGGCAGCGGTCGGGGAGGTGGTCAGGGCAGTGGGCAGCACGGTGCTGGGCACAGGGGTGTCTCCGGGTGGGGGCGCGGCGGGACGCGACGGTCCGCGGCGGGGTGACGGGGGCTGGGGGTCAGCAGCCCGGACACAGCGCGCTGGCGACGCGCAGGAGGTCGACGGCGGACCTCCGGTGCAGCGCGAGCGAGTACGTCACGGCGGAGAGGACACCACACCCGGGCCCCCGGTGCAACCAACCACACCGGATCGGTGCGGATTGCCTCAGCGGGCGAGGGCGGGGTCCCCGGCGTGCTCGGCGGGGACGACCAGCAGCCGCTGGAACACCGCCACCACCACACCCGCCGCGGCGGCCGCGCAGGTCGCCACCAGGAACGCCGCGTTGGCGCCGACCGCGTCCACGACCTTGCCCGACAGCGACGCGCCCAGGGCGACCCCCATGGCCAGCGCGGTGCCGATCCAGGTGAAGGCCTCGGTCACCACCGCCCGAGGGACCAGCACCTCGGCGAGGGTGAAGGCGCTGATCAGCGACGGCGAGACGGCCAGCCCGGCGAGCACGGTGAACGGGATCATCAGCCACAGCCCGCCGACCAGGACCAGCGGCAGGCTGGTGAGCACGAACAGGCAGAGCACCGCCAGCAGCCGGCGCCGGACCGGCGAGCGGAAGTGCACCGTGCCCCAGCCGATGCCCGACACCATCGAACCGACGGCCAGCGCGGCGATGAGCACGCCGGAGTAGGGCTTGGCGCCCACCTGGTCGGCGAAGGCGACCAGCGCGATCTCCAGCGTCCCCAGCATCGTGCCGACCGCGAGCCCCACCACGAACAGCACCCGCAACCCGGGCGTGCGCATCGCCGAGGGACCCTGCCGGGCCTCGTGCCCGTGCGCCGGCGGCTCGGTGCGGCCCTGCGCGGCGAAGGCGAGGCTGCCCACGACCGCGAGGGTGAAGGCGGTGACCACGCCGGAGGTCGTGTGCCCGGTGGTGGACAGGAAGGTGACCAGCACGGGGCCGACGATGAAGACGAACTCGTCGACCACGGACTCCATGGCCAGCGCCGTCGGCAGGCGGGGCGTCCCGCGCAGCAGGTGGGTCCAGCGGACCCGGATCATCGACCCGACCGGCGGGATGCAGGCCCCCGCCAGGGCGCCGGTCGCGAACACGGTCCACAGCGGCCAGCCCTCCCGGACGGAGAACAGGAACCCGAAGCCGGCCAGCACGAACACCGCGAGGACCGGCAGCAGCACCCGGCGCTGGCCGAGGGTGTCGGCGAGCCGGCCGAGCACCGGCCCGCTGATCGCGGTGGCCACCGCGCCGGCCGCGGCGACCCCGCCGCCCAGCGCGTAGGAGCCGGTGTAGTCCTGCACCAGCAGCACGCTGCCCAGCCCGACCATCGACAGCGGCAGGCGCCCGATGAAGGCCGCCGCCACCATCGGCAGCACGTGCGGCGTGCGCAGCACGTGCAGGTACGGGTTGGGCACGGGGAGGTGGCCTCCGGCGGCGTCGAGGGGTGCGGGTCCTGACGCTAACCGCCGTGCGGGGCCGGTGCCCGCAGGAGGGTCAGGACGGCGGCAGCGGCGGGCGCTGGTAGGGCTCGGCGCGCGGGTAGGCGTTCGTGCTGTTCTCGGGCGAGCGCCAGGCCTGCGGCGCGCCGTCGGGCACCGCGGTGAAGCCGTCGTCGTCCTCGTCCTCGTCCCGCCGGGGGCGACGACGGCCGCCGGGCAGCAGGCCGACGACGACGAGCAGGGCGCCGAGCAGCAGGGCCGTGCCGCCCTGCAGGACGGCGGGCAGCCCCACCTGCAGCTGGTCGACGCCGGTGTCGACCCCGGTGTAGAACGCCGGCCGCACCCAGGCGCCGATGCCGGCCGCCAGCAGCGCCAGACCGCCGACCAGGGGGGCGAGCGGGGACAGCCGGCGAAGTGCGGCGAGCAGGCCGAACAGCACACCGGCCGCGCAGACGAGCGCCAGGCCGGTGGTGCTCGTCGCGCCGCCCCGCCCGGCCACCTCGCCGACCCCGAACAGCAGGACGGCGGAGGCGACCGCGACGAGGACCGCACCGAGCACGATCCCGACCAGGTGCCGCATGCACGGACCGTATCGGGACCGTGCCCGTCAGGCGAGGCGGCTCTTGAGGATCTCCAGCTCGTCCCACATCGTCGTGGGCAGCTTGTCGCCGAACTTCTCGAACCACTCGGTGATCTGCGGGATCTCCTCGCGCCACTCCTCCGGGCGCACCGCGAGCGCGGCCTCGACCTGCTCGGCGGTCATGCCCAGGCCCTCGACGTCCAGCGAGTCGGCGGTGGGCACGTGGCCGACCGGGGTCTCGGTGGCCGAGGCGGTGCCCTCCAGCCGTTCCACGACCCACTTGAGCACCCGGGAGTTCTCACCGAAGCCCGGCCACAGGAAGCCGCCGTCGGCGTCCCGGCGGAACCAGTTGACGTAGAAGATCGCCGGCAGCTTGGTGGCGTCGGCGGACTTGCCGGTCTCCACCCAGTGGTTGAAGTAGTCACCGGCGTTGTAGCCGATGAAGGGCAGCATGGCGAACGGGTCGCGGCGGATGACGCCGACCGCGCCGGTGGCCGCCGCGGTCGTCTCCGAGGACAGCGTCGCGCCCATGAACACACCGTGGTTCCAGTCCCGGGCCTGGGTGACCAGGGGAATGGTGGTCTTGCGGCGACCGCCGAACAGGATGGCCGAGATCGGCACACCCTTCGGGTCGTCCCACTCCGGCGCCAGGATCGGGCACTGGGTGATCGGGGTGCAGAACCGGCTGTTGGGGTGGCTGGAGGGCTCGTCGGAACCCGGCGTCCAGTCACGGCCCTTCCAGTCGGTGAGGTGGGCCGGGGGCTCGTCGGTCATGCCCTCCCACCAGACGTCGCCGTCGTCGGTGAGCGCGACGTTGGTGAACACCGAGTTGCCCTGCTCGATGGTGCGCATGGCGTTCGGGTTGGTGTCCCAGCCGGTGCCCGGCGCGACGCCGAACAGGCCGAACTCGGGGTTGAGGGCGTAGAGCCGGCCGTCCTCGCCGAACCGCATCCAGGCGATGTCGTCACCCAGGGTCTCGACCTCCCACCCCGGGATGGTGGGCTCGAGCATGGCCAGGTTGGTCTTGCCGCAGGCGCTGGGGAAGGCGGCGGCGATGTAGTGCACCGCGCCCTCGGGGTTGGTCAGCTTGAGGATCAGCATGTGCTCGGCGAGCCAGCCCTCGTCGCGGGCCATGACCGAGGCGATGCGCAGCGAGTAGCACTTCTTCCCGAGCAGGGCGTTGCCGCCGTAGCCGGACCCGTAGGACCAGATCATCCGCTCCTCGGGGAACTGGACGATGTACTTGGTGCTGCTGCACGGCCACGGCACGTCGTCCTGGCCGGGCTCCAGCGGGGCGCCGAGGGAGTGCATGGCCGGCACGAAGGGCCGGTCGGTGCCGAGGGCCTCCAGGGCCGGCGTGCCGATGCGCGCCATGACCCGCATGGAGACCACGACGTACTCGGAGTCGGTGAGCTCGACGCCGAACATCGGCGACTCGGCGTCGATGGGGCCCATGCAGAACGGGATGACGTACATCGTGCGGCCGCGCATGCAGCCGCGGTACAGCCCGGTCATGACCGACTTCATCTCGACCGGGTCCATCCAGTTGTTGGTGGGCCCGGCGTCGGCCTCGTCGACCGAGCAGATGTAGGTGCGGTCCTCGACCCGGGCGACGTCGCTGGGGTCGGACTGGGCCAGGAAGGAGTTGGGCTTGGCGGCCAGCCGGGTGAAGGTGCCGGCGGCGACCAGCTGCTCGGTGAGGCGGGTCCACTCCTCGTCGCTGCCGTCCACCCACACCACCTGGTCCGGGGTGGTCAGCTCCGCCATCTCGGCCACCCAGGCCAGCAGGCGCGCGTGGGTGGTGGGGGCGTTCTCCAGACCGGGGGTGGCCACGGACGTCACAGGCGTCTCCATCCATCGATCGCCGCGCGGAGCTCGCGCCGGCGGTGGTGCGATCGGACGAGGCTAGCGCCGGAGCCGCGCCGCGGACAGGTGAAACGGGTGAGACGTATCTGACGTCTACCTGTGGACCAGACGTATCAGACGTCTTCTACCCTGACCGCCAGGTCCGCCAGCGCCGCGGCGACCTCCTCCGGGGCCTCCAGCGCGGTCAGGTGGCCCGCCCCGGGGACGACGACGGCGACCGCGTCCGGCCGCAGCTGCTGCAGCTGGACCAGCCGCTCGTCCGGCGGGGTCGGCCCGTCGTGCTCGCCGAACAGCAGCAGCACCGGTGCCCCGAGGTCCCGGACGGCGGCGGAGGTGTCCGGTCGCGCGGCCAGCGCCCGGCACACCCATGCCACCCCGGCCGGGTCCTGCGAGCGGATCATCGTGGTCACCCGTTCGGCCAGCTCGGGGCCGGCGTGCGGACCCAGGCCCTCGGCGACGGAGTCCATGACCACCTCGATGCCGTGCTGCTCCAGGTCGTCGGCGGCGACCAGCCGGTCGGCCGGGACGTCGGGCGGGCCGACCCCGGTCGTGGTGTCGCACAGCGCCAGCGCCGCCACCCGCTCCGGGGCGCGGCCGGCCAGCATCGCCGCGACGTAGCCGCCGGTGGACAACCCGACGACCACCGCGCGGTCGGCGCCGAGGTCGTCGAGCAGTCCGAGCACGCCGTCCACCGCGCGCTCCAGCGTCGGCTCGCCACCGGTCGGGGAGCCCAGGCCGGGCAGGTCCACGGCGACCGGCCGCAGCGGCGCCGGCAGCAGGGCGGCGACGTCGTCCCAGAGCCGGTGGTCCAGCGGGAAGGCGGGCAGCAGGACGACGACCGGGCCGGGCCGGTCGGGGAAGGGGTCGGCACGGTTCAGCACGGCGCTCCCCTACCCCGCGATCAGAACCGGAAGCGGCCGACCTCGTAGGGGTAGCGGACGACGACGTCGCCCATGGAGACCTTGCCGCGGACCACCAGGTGCAGCCGGCCGTGCACCGGCCCGCCCGGCACCTTGCTCTTCACGCCGCCCATCCCGGCCGAGACGCCGTCGACGTCGGCGGTGGCGCCGGCCGGGAGGATGAACTTCGCGGTGCCGGCGCCGAGCTTGACCCGGACCTCGACCACCTGCTGGGGCAGCACCGCCCGGGTGAGGTCCAGGACGACGTCACCCATCGTGCTCTGCACCTCGAGCACCGGCGGGACCTGCCAGGCCCCGTTCCGCTTGATGTCGCCCATGCCGGACTTCAGCACGACCGGCGCCGGCCCGGCCGGGGGCGCCGGCTGCCAGACCGTCGGCACCGTGGTCGGCGGCCCCGACGCTGCGACCGGGTGCTCGGGGGGCAGGTCGGCCAGCGGCAGGTGCAGGTCCTCGGCGAACCGGGCGGCGTAGACGACGGCCAACCGCTCGTCGAGCTCGGCGAAGGTGATGCGGCCCTCGGCCATCGCGGTGTGCAGCCGCTGGGCCGCTCGCTCGCGGTCGGCGTCGGAGATCCGGATCCGCGGCGTCCCCTCCATGCCGCGACCCTAGGTCACACGGCGCAGCTGTCGCCCTCGCAGCCGGCGGCCGGGGGCACGGTCGCCAGCGGGTGGGCGTCGGCCCAGGCCCGCTCCAGCAGCTGGAGCAGCACCGACGGGTCCTGCGCGCCGGCCGCGCCGTAGGTGCGGTCGACGACGAAGAAGGGCACGCCGGTGGCGCCGAGGGCCTGCGCGGTGGCGATGTCCTCGCGGACCGCGGCCAGGTACCGGCGGTCGGTCAGCGCGGCGCGCACCTCGTCGGCGTCCAGGCCGACCTCGGTGCCCAGCTGCACCAGGGCGTCCAGCTCGAAGACCGACGTCCGCTCCTCGAAGTGCGCGTGCAGCAGGCGCTCCTTCATGGCGTCCTGCGTGCCGTGCTCGGCGGCCAGGTGGATGAGCTGGTGGGCGAGCAGGGTGTTGCCGCTGACGCCGTTGGCCAGGTCGTAGTGCAGGCCCTCGCGCAGAGCCAGCGCGTCGAGGGAGGTCATCTGCTCGCGCATCTCGTCCTCGCTGCGGCCGTACTTGCGGGCCAGCGCGGGCAGCGTGGGGTGCACGTCGCCCTCGGCGACCGAGGGGTCGAGCTGGAAGCTGCGCCAGACCACCTCGACGGCGTCGGCGTGCTCGAACCGGGACAGCGCGGTCTCGAACCGGCGCTTGCCGATGTAGCACCACGGACAGACGACGTCGGACCAGATCTCCACCTTCACGGGCGGCCCAACAGGCCGGACCCGCCCGGTGTTCCCGGGCGGGTCCCGGCGGGTCAGCGCACGCCGACCAGGTCGACGACGAAGACCAGGGTGGCGCCGGGCTTGATGACCCCGCCGGCGCCGCGGTCGCCGTAGGCCTTGTGCGGCGGGATGGTCAGCCGGCGACGCCCGCCGACCTTCATGCCGGCGATGCCCTCGTCCCAGCCGGCGATGACCATGCCGACCCCGAGCCGGAACTCCAGCGGGTCGCCGCGGTCCCAGGAGGCGTCGAACTGCTCGCCGCCGTCGTGGGTGACGCCGACGTAGTGCGCGGACACCAGGCTGCCGGCGGTGGCCTCGGCGCCGTCGCCGACGGTGATGTCCTCGATGACGAGGTCGTCGGGGGCGGGCCCGGTCGGGGGCTCGACGTCGGGGCGGGTCGGCTCGGCCACGCAGGTCTCCTCGGGGTCGCGGTACCGGGGGTGGTCCCCGGCGGTCTCGCCCCACCCAACCAGAGCGCCCGGTGTGAAGCCTGCGTTACGTCTGGCCCGGGGGCTTGCCCCGGCCCGTGGACCCCGGCTCGAATGGGTGCAGAGCCGCGGCAGCTGCCGTGCGGCCACCCCTCGGGGGTCCCCACCATGAGCACGCCCACCTTGTCCGAGCTGGCCCGCGAGTCCCGGATGGGTGCACCCGGCACCCTGACGACCGACCGCGAGGTCCGCCGCGTCTCCCTCGCCGACCTCGACGCCCGCCGGGCCGAGGTCACCGAGCAGCTGTGGTCGGCGGCGACCGACATCGGTTTCTTCCAGCTGGTCGACCACGGGATCGCCCCGGCCGAGGTCGACGCAGCGTTCGCGGCGTCGCAGGCCTTCTTCGCCCTGCCCGCCGAGGTCAAGGCCCGCTACCCGCTGAAGAAGGGCCTCAACGCCGGCTACGAGCACAAGTCGCAGGTCCGGCCGTCGGTCGGCACGCCGGACCAGAAGGAGTCCTGGCAGCTGACCCGCCCGCACATGGCCGGGCTGTGGCCGTCCGAGGACGAGGTGGCGGGGTTCCGTGCCACGGTGCTGGCCTTCGAGGCGCACTGCCACCAGGTGGCGATGACCGTGCTGTCCTGCTTCGCCGACGTCCTCGGCATGCCCCGGGACTTCTTCGCCGCGGTGCACGACCCGGCCGACCCGCAGCACCAGTCGTGCCTGCGGTTGATCCACTACATGGCGTTCCCGGCCGAGCTGGTCGGCGTCCCCGGCACGTGGCGGGCCGGTGCGCACACCGACTTCGACTGCCTGACCCTGCTCTTCCAGCGGGCCGGCCAGGACGGCCTGCAGGTGCTGCCCGGCGCCGAGGCGGCCCGGCCGACCGCAGACGGCTACGCCTGGACGCCGGTCCCGGCCACCGACGACGCCATCACCTGCAACATCGGGGACATGCTCGAGCGCTGGTCGGGCGGGCGGCTGCCGTCGAACTTCCACCGGGTGGCCGCACCGGGCCCGGGGCAGTCGAGGGACCCGCGGTTCTCGATCGCCTACTTCGCGCAGGCCGACAAGGGCGCGGTGATCGAGGCCCCGGCCGAGGAGCCGATCACGGCGGGGGAGTTCCTGCTGCGCCGCATCCAGGCCAACTTCCGGCCCTGAGCACACCTCCGGCCCGGCCCCCCGTGCGGGGACCGGGCCGGAGCCGGTGGATCAGTCGCCGAGGCCGACGCGGTCGACCTTGCGGTGGAACCGCATGCCGGCCAGACCCCCGAGGATCGACCCGACCAGGGCGACGCCGGCGACGACCAGCGCCACGACGATCGCGGTGGTGCTCAGGTCACCCTCGTTGATCGGCAGGCGGGGGAAGACGTTCAGCTGGCCCAGCACGTCGTACTGGTTGCCGGCCACCGCGGCGAGGACGGCGACGACGACGGCCACGACGACCGCCCAGACCCACACCGCGATGCCCTGGCGGGCGCCGTGGAAGCGGGCCATCCGGCCGGCCACGTACCCACCGGAGTAGTAGGAGAGGAACAGGATGACCAGCAGGGCGACGCCACCCGCCCAGCCGACGGCCTGCGGGTTGTTCGTGGCGTCCTGGGCGGCCTGGGACAGCGAGGTGTCGGTGGCCAGGCCGACGGCGGCACCGGCGGCGGCGACCAGCGCGGTCAGCAGCACGGCCATGCCGGTGGCGGTCAGCCAGCCGAAGAAGGCGGACCCGATCTTCACACCGCCCGCGCGATCCTTCTCGGCGGCGAGCACGTCGCGGCGCGAGGGGGTGGCGGGGGCGGCGGCGACCGGGGTGGCGGCGACGGTGGTGTCGTCCGCCGCGTGGGCACCGGGGGTGGTGGCGGGGCGCGGGTTCGGGTCGATGGACACGGTCACTCCTGGGGTGGGCTCCCGCATCGAGGGCGGGGGACGGGGGACGGGGGGCGGTGGGGCGAGGTGCCGGGGCCGGGCGCTCGTGCACCCGGCCCCGCAGGCGGCCTACTTGAAGATGTCCTTCACGTTCTCGCCGGCCTGCTTGGTGTTGGCGGACGCCTGGTCGCTCTTGCCCTCGGCCTGCAGCTTCTCGTTGTCGGTGGCCTTCCCGATGGCCTCCTTCGCGTCGCCGACCAGCTCCTCGGCCTTGTTCTTGATCTTGTCGAGACCGCTCATGGCGTTGCTCCCGTGGGTCGGGCACCAGGGTGGTGCCGGTTGCGGCGGGGCGGTCGCCTCGCCGGGCCCGGGCGGACGGACAGGCCCGCAACCGGATCGTCCGCAACGCTTCCTACGTCGTAAGTGCCTTGCGGACAACGGTTCATTACGCCGTAAGCGCGTACGCCAAACATGTGCGGGACGGATCACTCTCCCGGGTGCTCGACGTGCGCGGAGCCGGTGTGCGGTGCCAACCTCGACGGGACGACGGCGGAAGGTGGACCAGTGACGACCCCCGGGGACGACCAGCCGGGCACGGACGCGGGTGCGATCCAGGAGGGCGGGCTCGAACCGCCCGACCACCCGGACGACCCCGACCTGCCCGAGAACCGGGGTCGCCCCGCGGCCGAGGACGTCACCGGTCCGCCGTCGCTGGGCACCCGCGTCCCACTGGACCGCGAGCGGATCATCTCCGCCGCCATCGACTACATCGACGCCCACGGGCTGCCGCTGCTGACCATGCGCCGGCTCGGGGCCGCCCTCGGTGTCGAGGCGATGAGCCTGTACCGCTACGTGCCCGGGCGCGACGACCTGCTCGACGGCGTGGTGGACACGGTGGTCGACGAGCTCTTCCGCGACGAGGAGGTGCTCTTCGAGCCGAGGTTCGGCTGGCAGGACTACCTGCAGCGGCTGGCGCACGGGGTCCGGCGCATCGCGCTGGCCCACCCGGCGCTGTTCCCGCTGGTGGCCACCCGCCCGCCGGCCGCCCCGTGGGTGCGCCCGCCGCTGCGCAGCCTGAAGTGGGTGGAGTCCCTTCTGCGGGCCCTGCACGAGCACGGGTTCAGCAGCGTGCAGGCGGTGGTGGCCTACCGCGCCTACACCAGCTTCCTGCTCGGGCACCTGCTGCTCGAGGTCGCCCAGCGCGGGGTGTCGGTGCACCCCGAGGACGACCCCGACGGCAAGCCGACGGCGACGAAGCTGGACCTGGTGGAGTACCCGCTGATCTCCGAGCTACAGCCATTGCTGTCCCTCGACGAGACGCTCACCGAGTTCGAGGAGTCGCTGGAGAGCCTGCTGGACCGGCTGCAGACGATGCTGGAGACCGGCGCGCACCACCTCCCGCCGCCCACCGAGGACGACGGCACGGACCCCCCCCTGAACACCGGCATCTGACCGGCTCAGACCAGGGCGGCGCGAGCCGCGCCGCGGACGGCGCCGGCGAGGGCGTCCAGGCCGGGCGAGCGCAGCTTCCACTGCTGCCACCACAGCACGACGTCGACGGCGCCGTCCGGGTCCACCTCCACCAGGCCGTCGTCCGGTCCGGTCTGCAGGTCGGGCACCATCCCCCAGCCCAGGCCCAGCCGGACCGCGAGCAGGTGGTCCGCGCTGGCCGGCACGAAGTGCACCGGCGGGGCGGGCCGGTCGTGGGTGCGACGGCGCAGGTAGGCCGCCTGCAGGTCGTCGGTCCGGTCGAAGACCACCACCGGGGCCCGACGCAGCTCGGCGGGGGTCGCACCCTCGGCGAACCAGCTGCGGGCGAAGCCGGCGGTGGCCATCGGCCGGTAGGTCATCGCCCCCAGCCGGGTGACCGAGCACCCGGGGACCGCGACGGGGTCGGCGGTGACCGCGGCCATCACCGTGCCGTCGCGCAGCAGTGCGCTGGTGAGGCTCTGGTCGGCCACCCGCACGTCGAGCTGCACCCGGTCGGCCAGCGGCGCGACCGCCGGCAGGAACCAGGTGGCCAGGGAGTCCGCGTTGACCGCGACCGGCACCGCCGTCGGCCCGGGTGCCGCATCGCCGGTCAGCTGCGCGGTGGTGTCGTCGACGAGCAGCTGCACCTGCCGGGCCAGCCGCAGCACCGCGGCACCGGCCTCGGTGGGGACGACGGGCCGGCTGCGGACCAGCAGGACCTGGCCCGTGGCCGACTCGAGGGCCCGCAACCGCTGGCTGACCGCGGACGGCGTGACGTGCAGCAGCCGGGCGGCGCCGTCGAGCGTGCCCGCCTCGACGGCGGCGGCGAGCGCCTGCAGCTGGGCCAGGTCCATCGACAGCGCAGCTTACGGTGCAGCAGAACCGCGCATGGTGCTGTCGTCGGGCGGCGCCTAGCGTCCGACCGGTGGGAACCGCTGTGCTCGCCGGGCTGGGCCTGGGGCTGTCGCTGATCGTCGCCATCGGCGCGCAGAACGCCTTCGTGCTCCGCCAGGGTCTGCGCCGGGAGCACGTGGCCGCCGTCGTGGCCGTCTGCACGGCCTCCGACGTGGTGCTGATCCTGGCCGGGGTGGCCGGCACCGGGGCGGTGCTGACCCGGGTGCCGTGGCTGGTCGACGTCGTCCGGGTGGCCGGCGCCCTGTTCCTGGGCGGGTACGCCGTGCTGGCTGCCCGACGGGCGCTGCGGCCCGCGGTGCTGGCCACCGACGCCGGGGGCTCCCGGGCGGCGCTGGGCGCGGTGGTGGGCACCGCGCTGGCGCTGACCTGGCTCAACCCGCACGTCTACCTGGACACCGTGCTGCTGCTGGGCACCGTCGCGGGGACGCACGGCGAGGACCGGTGGTGGTTCGCCGCCGGCGCGTGCGCCGCCAGCCTGCTGTGGTTCACCGGCCTGGGCTCCGGCGCCCGGGCGCTGCGGCCGGTGTTCGCCCGGCCCACGGCCTGGCGGGTGCTCGACGGGGTCATCGCCGCCGTCATGGCCACCCTCGCCGTCTCCCTCCTGCTCGGCGTGGATCAGCTCAGCTGATCACCGTGCAACCTCCGCCACCGGCGTCGGCGGCTGAGGATGCACGTCGGTCGTCCCACCTGATCCACGCCGGGCCTCCAGGACGCGGCGGCCGACGGTGAGCACCAGGACGACGCCGAGCACCGACGCGGCGTGCTGGACGTCGGCGATGCCCCGGTCCAGCACCAGCCCCCCGACCATGCACACCGCCAGCGCCGCCCCGGCCCAGCGCCGCCACCGGCCGGCCGGCATGGTGACCACCAGCGCCGCGATCAGCGCCCAGCTGCCGGCCGACGTCCCGCCGTCCACCTCGTGCAGCAGCAGGCGCGCCGGGTCGAACCCCAGGGCCGCGGCCACCCGGGTGCCCAGCAGCACCGGCACCGAGCCGAGCAGGTCGCCGGCGAAGAACCCGACCGCGGTCCAGCGGCTGCCCAGCCGCTTCTCCGCGACGGGGACGACCAGCATGAGCAGGATGTTCACCCAGGCCAGGCCCGGGCTGGCCTGCACCACCGGCGAGGTGAGCAGCCGCCACACCTGCCCGTGCAGCAGCAGGTCCCAGGACGACCCGGCGGCCAGGATCAGCTGCCGGTGCACCTGCGGGTCGTAGGCGCTGGACAGCATCAGCCACAGCTGGACGGCGACGAACGCCGTCGTCACCGGGAACTCCCGCACCACGCCGGCCGACCGCACCAGCGGGTTGCGCCGGTCGGGCAGCTCGCCCATGCGGGCCACCGCGAGGGCCACCCGGGGCAGCGCGCTCTCCGACGTCGTCACCAGGTAGCGGGGCTCCCAGCGCGGGGCCCACTTGTCCTTGAACGACCGCAGCCCGGCGTAGTCCAGCAGCGCCCCGCCGTGCTCGTAGAGCAGCCGCATGACCCGGGCGGGCACGCCCGGCTGGTCGTCCAGGCCGGTGAAGGGCGCCAGGCCGAGGTTCATGCCGGTGCCGCCGTCGGCGCGGAACCGCTCGGCCATCGCGACGAACAGCTGGTCCATGACGCCGTTGACCGAGCCGGGCCGGCGGCGCATGAGGTCGAAGCTGCGCTCGCGGCCGCGGTAGGGCGGCAGCGTGTTGGCGAAGGCCTGCACCCGGTCCTCGGCGTCGACCACCGCGAGCACCGGGGTGGCGCGCAGCTGGTCGGCGTCGAACTGGCCCAGGGTGAAGGTGCGCTCCCGGTGCTCACCGTCGGCCGACCAGGCGTCCGAGACCTCCTGCAGCCGGGCCAGGTCGGCGTCGGTGAGCGGGTGCTGCAGCTCGACCACCCGGTACCCGGCCCGCTCGCAGCGGCGGACCGCCGAGCGGATGGACTTCCCGGGCCGGCCGGCGGGGGGCACCTCGGCGTCCAGCGGGACGACGGCCTCCTCGCCGATCTTGTAGGCCCGCAGGCCCAGGGGCGCCAGGTCGTCCAGCTCGTCGCCGGTGACCTGGTGGAACCCCGCCGTCCAGCCGTTGCGCCGGCACAGCTCGAGGAACTCCTGCGCCGCCGCCCGCCGGCTCCCGGGCGCACCGATCGGGCCGCCGAGGGCGACCGCCGTCCGGCCGCGCAGGCCGTAGCCGACGAAGGCCTGCCCGTCCGGGGCGATCAGCCACCGCTTGTCCGGCAGCAGCTGGAAGTGCGCCAGCGACGTGGTGGCGTGCTCGGCGAGCAGCCGCGCCACCACGGCCCGGTCGGCCTCCCGCTGCCGCCCGCCCGAGACCGCGGCGACCAGCAGCGCCGCGCCGACCAGGACGACGGCCAGCGTCGCGCCGCGGGTCGCCGACACCAGCCACTGCGCGTGCCGGGTGAGCGGCTGGTCGTCCACCGGCAGCATGAGCAGCAGCCGGCCGGCCGACCCCAGCGAGCCGGCGAACGTCGTCCCGCCGCGGAACTGGCCGTCCAGCTCGTAGAGCCCGAGGGTCGCGACGGCGCCGACCAGGACCGAGCCGCCGGCCAGCACCGCGATGCCGCGGCGGACCAGCATCGGGTCCCCGCGGGCCACGAAGGACCGCCCACCCAGCGCGACACCGGTCGTCAGCAGCGCCAGCAGCACCGACACCGGCGCGTGCCGGTGCACCACCAGCGAGCCCGCGGTGGCGGCGACCAGCGCGGCCACCGCGGCCAGCCAGGCGGCCCGCCGGCCCCGCAGCAGCGCCCGGACGACGAGCAGGAGCACCAGACCGGCGCCGAGCAGCAGGTAGCGGCCGCCGTCGATGGCCGCGACCGCGCTGTCGAGGGGCCGCAGGCCCGGCACCGGCCGGTGGTGCGGCTGCGGCAGCACCGCGGCGACCGACGACAGGGCCGCCACCCCCACCAGGAGCGCGACCAGCGCGCTGCCCCGCCGGACCCACCGCCCGACCGCCACCACGTTCATGCCGGCTCCCCTCCCCGCAGGCCGACCCACGCCAGGCCACCGACGGCGAGGGGGACCCAGAACTCCGCGACCCGGAAGAGCAGGGTGGCCGCGGCGGCGACGCCCAGCGGCACCCCTCCGACCGTCAGCGCCGCCCCGGCGCCGAGCTCGGCCGCGCCGATCCCGCCGGGCAGCGGGCCCAGGATGGCCGCCACCGACGCCAGCACGTAGGCCGACAGCGCCAGCCCGAGGTCGTGCGGCCCGCCGACGACGGCCAGCGCGGCCCAGAGCATCAGCACGCCCGCCACGTCCACGCAGGCCGCGGCCAGCAGCGGCGGCACGGCCCGCGCGGGGCGCCGGGTGAGCACCTCGGCGGTCTCCACCAGCTCGCGGGTGCGCGCGGGGTCGGGGTCCCGGGCGGGGCGGCGGGTGACCGCGGCCCGCACCCGGGCCGCCCGGACTGCGAGCGCGTGCAGGGCGGCCGGGCGGCGGACGGCGAGCACCGTGAGGGCGACGCGGGCGACCGTGAGCAGGGTGAACACCCCGCCGGCCAGCCAGTCCAGCCCGGTCAGCTCCCCGCGGGCGCCCAGCACGCCGAACCCGGCCAGCAGGACCAGCAGGAAGCCCGGGTCGGTGACCGTGGCGGCCAGCAGGTAGGCGGTGGCCACGTCGGTGCGCGGCAGCCCGCGGCGGCGTCCGGCCCGGGCCATCGCGGCCAGGCCCGCGAGCCCCGCGGAGGTGACGACGGAGTTCAGCGCCACGGCCGAGACCGCGCCGCCGGCGACCGCCGGGAGGTCGCCGGCCCGCACCCGGGTCACCCCGGCCAGGGCGGTGGCGTGCAGCGCCGTCCAGGCGACCCACCACCCCAGCAGCGCGGCGGCGAGCACCAGCAGCCAGCGGGGGTCGGCCAGGTGCACCCCGCGGACGACGTCCTCCAGGTCTCGCCGCTGGGTCCAGGCCACGCCGACCACCACGGCCGTGACGACGCCCGCGACGGCCAGCCGCCGGCCCGTCGTCGTCCCCGCTGCGCTCACGTCCGGCGACGGTAGGTCTCCCGGGGGCCTGCGGACCCGGCTCCCAGCAGACCCACAGCCGCTGCTGCCGAACTGGCAGCGTCCTCCCAGCCCGGGGCCGGTAGAACAGGCTGCATGAGCAGCAGGAGGCAGTTCCTGGGCCGCGCAGGGCTCGGGATCGGGGGGCTGGTCGTCGGCGCGGCGGCCGGCGGGACCATCGGCACGGTGGTCGCCACCAGCGACGACGAGGTCCGGGCGGACGAACGGCAGCGGGCGCAGGCCCGGTTCATGGAGGCCGGCGGGGCCGCCGACGAGGGCGAGAGCGTCGCCCGGCTGGGCACCCACCGGGTGGTCTGGAACACCACGGTGACGTCCCCGATCGCCTGCATCAGCTTCGACGACGGGCCGACCCCGGAGTTCACCCCGCGCATCCTGGACGCGCTGGCCGCCGCCGGGGTCACTGCCACGTTCAACGTGATGGGCTACAACGCGGTGCAGCACCCCGACCTGCTGCGCGAGGTGCTCGCGGCCGGTCACGAGATCGGCAACCACACCTGGACGCACAAGGACCTCACCACGCTCACCGCCGCGCAGACCCGCGACGAGCTGGTGCGCTGCCGCGACGAGGTCGCCGCGCTGGTCGACCAGCCGTTCACCAGCTTCCGCCCCCCGCGCGGGGAGATCACCGGCTACGCGCTGCGGGTGGCCGCGGAGCTGGGCTACGACACCTACATCTGGTCGGTGACCCGCGGGCCCGGCGACAAGAAGGAGGTGCGGGACATCCAGGACTACATGGGCCGGACGGTGGTCGCCGGGGACGTGCTGGGCCTGCACGACGGGATCGGCCAGGGCACCTTCGACCCCACCGCGTCCTTCGCGCAGGCGCTGTCGGAGCGGCGCGAGCTCGAGGTGCAGGCGCTGCCCTCGGCCCTGCAGCAGATCGCCGACCGGGGGATCACCCTGATGAGCGCGAACCGGCTGCTGGCGATGAGCGAGCCCGAGCCGATCGGCGGCCAGCCCGCGACGACGCCGGTGAACTGACCGCGGCGCAGCGGGCCGCCAGCTCGCCGAACGCATGTGCCAGCTCGGCCGGCTCCGCCTCGTCGACCCGGGCGTCCAGCCGCAGCAGCGACGCGGCGAGGCCGGTCCAGGACCATGCCCCGGCCGACACCCGGCAGCGGTCGTCGTCCAGGGGTTCCACGGCCGCGTCGCCCAGGTAGGGGGTGACCGACGAAGCGGGCGCGGCGAGCACCACCCGCCCCTGGCACGGCCAGCCCGCGTCCGGGTCGCGGGAGCCCCGGAACAGGGCGGCGACGAAGGCTCCGGGGTCACCGCCGGGCACCTCGCGGGGGGTGAACCGGGCGCCGAGCGGGGTGCGCGGGGTGATCCGGTCCAGCCGGAAGGTGCGCCAGTCGTTGCGGTCGAGGTCCCAGGCCAGCAGGTACCAGCGGCCGTCCCGGGCCAGGACGGCGTGCGGTTGCGTGCGCCGCACGGCGTCACCCAGGTCGAACCGGAGCTCCTGCCGGGCCCGCACCGCGCCGGTGACCGCGACCAGCACGTCCTGGTCGACCTCCGCCACCGGCCGGCCCGGGACGGCGGCGACCTGCACGGCGTCCACCCGGTGCCGCAGCCGGGACGGCATCACCTGGCGCAGCACGGCCAGTGCGCGGTGGGCGGCGTCGTCGGGGGACAGCTGCAGCGCGAGCGCGACCGCGACGGCCTGCTCGTCGTCCAGCAGCAGCGGGGGCAGCTCGGCCCCGGCGGCGAGGCGGTAGCCGCCGTCCGGCCCCATCGCGGCCCGGACCGGGTAGCCCAGGTCGCGGAGCCGGTCGACGTCCCGGCGCACCGTGCGGGGGCTGACCTCCAGCCGCTCGGCCAGCAGGGAGCCCGGCCAGTCGCGGCGGGACTGCAGCAGCGACAGCAGGGCCAGCAGCCGGCCGGGGGTTCCGCTCACACGACCAGGATGACGCACGTGTAGGACGGGAACTGGCCGCGACCCCCGTCAGGCTGGGTTCATGACCATCACGACGACCACCCACCTCAACTTCCGCGGCCAGGCCCGGGCGGCGCTGGACCACTACGCCGACGTCTTCGGCGGCCAGGTCCGGGCCTTCACGTTCGCCCAGGGCGGCACCGACCAGGACCGGGCCGACGGCGCGGTCGACGACCAGATCATTTGGGGCGGGGTGACCGCGCCCAACGGGTTCTCGGTCATGGCCTTCGACGTCCCGCCCGGCCGCGGGTACGACCAGGGCACCGACGCCCTGTTCGTCTCCGTGCGCGGCGACGACGCCGAGGAAATCACCCGCTTCTTCCGCGGTCTGGCCGAGGGCGGGACGGTGCGCGCCGACCTGGGCCCGGCCGGGTTCTCCACGCTGTACGGCATGGTGACCGACCGGTTCGGCGTCACCTGGGTGCTGGACGTGATCACCCCGTCCACCTGGTGAGCGGTGCCCGGCGGGGGATCAGACCCGGACGACGATCCCCCGCCGGGCCAGCACCTGGCACACCGCCCACACCACGACGACGGAGAACGCCGCGTACAGGTAGGCCGACGCCGTCGCGCTGGTCAGGTCGGTCAGCCAGCGGTCCACGGCGGGCTGCACGTCGTACCGGAGCACCGCCCGGAAGACCAGCTCAGAGGTCACGAACGCCACGATGGCGTTGAGCCCCAGCACCTCGGCCGGCCGGAACGGGCGGCGCACCCCGCGCACGTCGACCAGCCAGAGGGCCGCGGCCAGCACCACCAGCCCGATCCCGCCGGTGACCAGCACGAACGACGGCGTCCAGAGCCGCTTGTTGACCGGCAGCAGCGGGGCCAGCGCCAGACCGAGCACCAGCAGGACGGCGGCCCCGGCCAGCATCCGCGGCAGCGCGGCACGCACCCCGCGCTCGACGAGCACCCGGCCGGCGAGGACCCCGACGAACACGGTCACCGCGCTGGGCAGGTAGGAGTGCGGGGCCTCGGCCGAGAAGTCCAGGCCCAGGGTCTGGTCGAACCAGTGCGCCCAGGACAGGTCGGGGTCGACCGCCGTCCGGCCGCTGCCGGGTACCGGCACCCAGACCGCGACCGCGGTGAGGACGGCGAGCACCGCCGCGGCCGCGGGCACCTGCGCTCGACGGGGCAGCCGCAGCAGCAGCCAGCACAGCAGGTACGCCCCGGCGATGTGGCCGAGCACCCCGGCGCCGACCGCCCCGAAGCCGTACTTGGCGGTGACCACCAACCAGCCGAGCAGCGCCAGCTTGAGCACCCTGGTGAGGACGGCGCGCGGCCGGTCGGCGCGCCGGGAGAACGGCATCGACACCCCGACCACCAGCAGGAACACCGGGAACACGACGTCGGCCACGCGCAGGCCGTGCCAGGGGGCGTGCACCAGCTGCTCGCCGATCTCCGCGTTGCCGCGGTTGTCGACGAACAGCATGCCGACGACGGCGAGGCCACGGGCGACGTCCACCCCGTGCAGCCGGGTGCTCTCCACCGGCCCATCGTGTCCGCGCACAGGCGTCCTGCACCGCCCCGGCAGCGACCTCGGAGCAGCTTCACAGCCCGTTCCCGGGTTCGGGGTCGACGTTGGTCCGTGCAACCGATCTCAGGGAGGACGTCATGCAGTCGACCACCACGATGCTGCGCGAAGAGGCCCGCGTCGTCCCGTTGGGCACCGCCCCCGACCAGCTCGCCAGCACCCTGGACGCGCTCGCCGGCTACGAGCAGGTGGCGCTGACCAGCGTCGCCACGCTCATGGGTGATCCGAGGGTGGCCCAGCTGCGCACCTGCATCGCCGCCACCCAGGACGCCGCCGACCTCGCCGCGGTGTGCCGGCGGGTGCTGGCCCGCAACACCCCCGCCGCCAGCCCGGTGTGGCGCTCGGTGCTCGGCACGACCGTGCACGCGCTGGACCGTGCCGCCCACCTGGGCGCGCAGAACCTGGAGTGGCGCACCTGCCGGCTGCAGGCCGAGGCCGCCGCGGAGACCGCGCACCGCTGCCGCCAGCTCCGCGCCCAGCTCACCTGACACCACCCCCGCCCCCTCGCCGGCCCGGGGGTGGGGTCAGGTCAGGGGGGAGCGCGGGAGCATCCGGTCGCTGATGATCCGCTTCTGGATCTCGCTGGTGCCTTCGAAGATGGTGGTCAGCCGGGCGTCGCGCCAGTGCCGCTCGACCTGTCGCTCCGTGGTGTAGCCGTTGCCGCCGTGCAGCTGCATGGCCTGGTTGGTCACCCGCACCGCCATCTCGGTGGCCTGCAGCTTGACCATCGCGGCCTCGCGCTCGCACGGGACGCCGACGTCGAGCAGGTGCGCGACCTGCCGGTAGAACGCCCGCGACTCCTCCACCTGCGCGGCCATCTCGGCCAGGGCGAACCGCAGCGCCTGGAAGTCGCCGATCGGGTGGCCGAACTGCTCGCGCTCCTGCAGGTAGGTGGTGGAGTCCTCGACGGCGGCGCGGGCCAGGCCGACGGCGCGGGCGGCGGTGTGCACCCGGGCGGTGTTCAGGAAGGCCTGCGCCTCGGCGAACCCGGCCTTCGAGCCCCCGTCGCCGTCGCCGTCCCCGGGCCCGACGATGAGGTCGTCGGCCGGGATGCGGACGCCGTCGAAGGTGAGGTCCCAGGTCAGGAAGCCGTGGTAGCCGACCTTGTCGATCGGGTAGCCGGACAGCCCCTCGGGGAACGAGCCGCGCTCCTTGGCCAGCAGCACGTTGCGCAGCCCCCGGGAGCGGGACTCACCCGGTTCCGGGTCGGCGACGCGCACCAGCACCTGGATGAAGTCCGCGGCCTTCGCGTTGCCGCACCAGCGCTTGCGCCCGGTGATCACCCACTCGTCGCCCTCGCGGACGGCGCGGGTCTGCACGTTGGCCAGGTCCGAGCCGGCGTCGGGTTCGCTCAGCGCCACCGCCCCGATCCACGAGCCCGCGGCCGACCTCCGCAGCAGCTCGTCGCGGCGCCCGGCGTCGGCGACGGAGGTGCCCATGCCCTGCGAACGGGCCAGGATCGAGGCCACGCTCATCCAGGCGCGGGCGAGCTCCTCGCTGACCATGCAGTACTCGAAGACGCCGAGACCCAGGCCGCCGTGCTCCCGGTCGACCGTGATGCCGAAGTACCCGAGCTCGCCGAGCCGCTCGAGCAGGTACTGCGGGATCTCGCCCTTCTGCGGGTCGAGCTCGTCGGCGACCGGCAGCACCTCGTCCATCGCGAACGCCCGGGCCTGCAGCTGCAGCGCCTCGCGCTCGGGGGTGTGCCACGGCGGCAGCAGGTCCGGCCGGCGCGGCTCCATCTCGACGGTGCCGGTGGTGGTCTCCTCGGTCGCGGTCACTGCGGTCTCCTGCACGTCGTCGGGCGGGGTCGGGACCAAGTTACCGGCGGGTAACCACCCCGGCACCCGCTCCGCCGAGGATCACAACCCGCTGGGCGCCGTCCGTCGACCCGGTGTCGGGGACAGCGGGCCCCGCACGCCCACCAGGGCACCGGGTTCCCCGACATCGGGGCCCAGGGTGGAGCTGTCCCCCCGACCCCGGCTCACCCGGCGACGGGCCTGCGTCAGCGGGGGCCGCGCTGCTGCGCGAGCCGGACGTAGTGCGCGACCACGTCGGCGTCGTCGACGGCACCCAGGTTCAGCGCCTTCTCCGGCGGCACACCCTGGAAGAGCCGCTTGAGCGGGACCTCCAGCCGCTTGCCGGTGCGGGTGTGCGGGACGCCGGGGACGACGACCACCTCGTCGGGCACGTGCCGTGGGCTCGCCTCGCGCCGCACCGCCTCCCGGATCTCGGCGACCAGGGCGTCGGTGAGCTCGAACCCCGGCGCCAGCTGCACGAACAGCGGCATCCAGTAGCCGCCGTCGCGCTGCTCCACGCCGAGGACGACGCAGTCGGCGATGGCCGGGATGCTCTCCACCGCCGCGTACAGGTCGGCGGTCCCCATACGGACGCCGCCGCGGTTGAGCGTGGAGTCCGAGCGGCCGGTGATGATGCAGCTGCCGGTGGGGGTGATCTCCAGCCAGTCGCCGTGCCGCCACACGCCGGGCCAGGGCTCGAAGTAGGCCTCCCGGTACCGCGAACCGTCCTCGTCGCCCCAGAACCGCAGCGGCATCGTCGGCATCGGCTCGGTGACCACGAGCTCGCCGAGCTCGCCGACCACCGGGTGCCCGTCCTCGTCCCAGGACGCCGCGGCCACCCCGAGCATCGGCCGCTGCAGCTCCCCGGCGACCACCGGCAGCAGCACCGAGGACCCGATGAACCCGGTGGCGACGTCGGTGCCGCCGGACAGCGAGCCGAGGAACACGTCGGCCTTCACCGTGTCGTAGACCCACTCGAACGTCGAGGCGGGCAGCGGCGACCCGGTCGACCCGATGCCCCGCAGCGCGGACAGGTCGTGCGCGGACCCCGGCCGCAGCCCGGCCTTCTCGCAGGCGGTGAGGTAGCCGGCGCTGGTGCCCAGGTAGGTGGTGCGGCAGGCCGCGGCGACGGCGAACTGCGCGTCCAGGGACGGGAACCCCGGGGCGCCGTCGTGCACCACCAGCGTCGCACCGGTGAGCAGCGAGCAGGACGCGATGTTCCACATGATCCAGGCGGTGGAGGCGTACCAGGAGAACCGGTCACCGGGCCCGACGTCCAGGTGCAGGCCGCCCTGCTTGAGCTGCTCCAGGGCCACCCCGCCGTGCCCGTGCACGATCCCCTTGGGCAGCCCGGTGGTGCCCGAGGAGTAGACGATCCACAGCGGGTGGTCGAAGGGCAGCTCCTCGAACGCCGGCTCGCAGACGTCGGCCACCGCGTCCGCCCAGGCGAGGGCGCCCTCGGGCAGCTCGTCGCGCAGCCGGGGCAGGGCGATCGTCGTCCGCACGGTCGGCAGCGAACCGCGCAGCTGGGCGACGACGTCGCGCCGGTCGTGCTCGCGGCCGCCGAACCGGTAGCCGTCGACGGCGACCAGCACGACGGGTTCGATCTGGGCGAACCGGTCCAGGACGGCGCGGGGGCCGAAGTCGGGCGCGCAGGCCGACCAGACCGCGCCGATCGAGGCGCAGCCCAGGAACGCGACGACGGCCTCGGGCACGTTGGGCAGGTAGCCGGCGACCCGGTCACCGCGCTGCACGCCGAGCCGGCGCAGGGTGGCGGCGAACGCGCCGACCTGGCCGCGCAGGTCGGCCCAGGACAGCTCCTCGGGGGTCGACAGCCCGTCAGCGGTCTCCCGCACCGAGACGATCGCCGGCCGCTCGTCGGCGGCGTGCCGCAGCGCCAGCCGGGCGAGGTTCGTCGTCCGGCGGGGGAACCACTGCGCACCGGGCATGGCCCGGGAGCCGAGCACCTCGGTGTCCTCGACCGGGGTCCCGAACACGTCGAACCAGGTGGCGACGTCGGCCCAGAACTGGTCCAGGTGCTGCACCGACCACGACCAGACCGCGTCGTAGTCGGTGCCGAGGGACAGCCCCCGGCGGTCGTCGACCCAGGCGGCGAAGCGGCCCAGCTGGGAGGCGGCGGCGGACTCGGGTGTCGGGGACCACAGCGTCACGCCCCGCACCCTGCCAGGTCGCGGCGGTTCAGGAGGCCCTCGGCCGGGAAGGGGCGGGCCGTGGAGCGTTCCTTCGTCGTGCTCGGTGGTTCCGGTGACCTGACCGGGCGGCTGCTGCTGCCCAGCCTGGCCGAGCTGTACGGGCGGGGGGTGCTGGACGAGGAGGTCGAGGTCCTCGCGGTCAGCCAGCAGGACTGGGACGACGAGCGCTACCGCGAGTGGGCGAGGGAGCGGCTGACCGCGCACGCCGCCGGCCTCGACGCCGACGCCCGGGAGCGGGTGGTCGCGCAGCTGGGCCACGAGCACGGCGACGTCACCAGCGCCGACGACCTGCGCCGGGCACTGCAGCGCGTGCGCGGGGTCCCCGTGGTCTACCTGGCGCTGCCCAACACCGTCTTCCTGCCCACCCTGACCGCCCTGCGCGAGGTGGGGCTGCCCGACGGCGCGCGGGTGGTGGTCGAGAAGCCCTTCGGCACCGGCATCGAGGACGCCCGCCGGCTCAACGAGGTGCTGCACGACCTGGTGCCCGAGCACGCGGTGTTCCGCATCGACCACTTCCTGGCCAAGCAGACCGTGCTCAACGTGCTCGGCCTGCGGTTCGCCAACCGGATCTTCGAGCCGGTCTGGAACGCCCAGCACGTGGCGTCGGTGGACGTCGTCTTCGACGAGGACCTGGGCCTGGAGGGCCGCGCCGGGTACTACGACAAGGCCGGCGCGCTGCGCGACATGCTGCAGAACCACCTGCTGCAGCTGCTCGCCGTCGTCGCGATGGAGCCGCCGCAGGCGCTGGACGCGGCCACCCTGCAGGCCCGCAAGGCCGACGTGCTGCGCGCGGTGCGGCCCGACCCGGCGCGGAGCGTCCGCGGGCGGTACACCGCCGGCCGGATCGGCGACCGCGACCTGCCGGCCTACGTCGACGAGGACGGCGTCGACCCGGCGCGGATGACCGAGACGTACGCCGAGTTCACCGTGACCGTCGAGAACTGGCGCTGGAGCGGGGTCCCCTTCCGGTTGCGCACCGGCAAGGGGCTGGGCACCCGGCGCAAGGAGATCGTCGTCCGGTTCGAGCCGGTGCCGCACCTGGCCTTCGCCGACGAGCAGCCCGAGCCCGACGTGCTGCGGCTGCAGCTGTCCCCCGACGGCATCGCGCTGGAGATCAACCTCAACGGTGCCGGGGACCCCTTCGACCTGGAGCGGGAGGTGCTGCGCGCGGCCTCGCCGGAGCAGGACCTGCCCGCCTACGGCCTGCTGCTGCGCGAGATGCTGGCCGGCGACCCGACGCTGAGCATCTCCGACGTCGAGGCCGAGCAGGGCTGGCGGATCGTGCAGCCGGTGCTGGACGCCTGGGCCGCCGACGACGTCCCGATGGTCGACTACCCCGCCGGGTCGGACGGCCCGGCGTGAGCGGACCGTTCGTGCCCGGCGAGCGCAACGTCCTCGGCGGGCCGCTCGAGCAGTGCGGCACCGACCCGGTCACCGGGTTCTACCGCGACGGCTGGTGCTGCACCGGGCCCGAGGACATCGGCAGCCACACCGTGTGCACGGTGGTGTCGGCGGAGTTCCTGGCGCTGCAGGCCGGGCTCGGCAACGACCTGACCACGCCCCGGCCGGAGTTCGGCTTCCCCGGGCTCGTGCCGGGCGACCGGTGGTGCGTGGTCGCCGTCCGCTGGCGGCAGGCCTACGAGGCCGGGGTGCCGGCCGGGGTGGTGCTGGCCGCGACCAACGTCGCCGCCCTGGAGGTCGTGCCGCTGGAGATGCTGGTGGCGCAGGCGGTCGACGTCCCCGACGACGTGTCCGGGCTGGAATCGCCGCCGCCCCCCGCGGGTTCGCCCTGACCATGACCGACCTGAACGACGTCCCCGTCACCACGCTGCAGGGCGAGCCGACCACCCTCGGCGAGCTCACCGGACGCCGTCCGGCGCTGGTGGTGAACGTGGCCAGCCGGTGCGGGTTGACCCCGCAGTACACCCAGCTCGAGCAGCTGCAGCAGGAGTACGGCGACCGCGGGTTCACCGTCGTCGGCGTGCCGTGCAACCAGTTCGCCGGCCAGGAGCCCGGGACGGCCGAGGAGATCCAGGAGTTCTGCTCGGCGACCTACGGGGTCACCTTCCCGATGACGGCGAAGGTCGAGGTCAACGGCGACGGCGCCGACCCGCTGTTCCGCGCGTTGACCGCGGTCCCCGACGCCGCCGGCGAGGCCGGGGACGTGCAGTGGAACTTCGAGAAGTGGCTCGTCTCCGCCGACGGCGAGGTGGTGGCCCGGTTCCGACCGCGCACCGAGCCCACCGCCCCCGAGGTGCGGACGGCGATCGAGGGGCTGCTGACGGCCTAGGTCCTCCCGGATCGGACGATTGCGCGCGATCGATCCGGGGCATGGGCGCGGTGACCGGCTCCAGACCAGGGGCCCGCGAACACGGAGGCTGCTCCCATGATCCCCGCTGGCAACATCCGCGACTGGCGCGGCGAGAACGTCGTCGACCCCGACGGCCACAAGATCGGCACCCTGGAGTCGATCTACGTCGACGTCGTGTCCGACGAGCCGTCCTTCATCGGGGTCGAGGTCGGCGGGCTGATCGGCGGGAAGTCCATCGTGTTCGTCCCGCTGAAGGACTCCACCGTCGGTCCGCGCGAGGTCCGGGTGGCCTTCCCCCGCGACCTGGCCAAGGCCGCGCCGAGCATCGACACCGACGGCGAGCTCACCGCCGCCGACGAGCCGAACGTGTTCGCGCACTACCAGCTGCCCTACTCCACCGGCGCCAACGGCGAGCGCCAGCTGGCCCGCAGGTGAGTTGACGGAACGGCCCCCTCGCAGGGCCCCGGCCCGAGCTTGCTCGGGTCGGGGGGCGAGGGGGCCCTTCTGCCGTCGGCCCTGCAGGGCTGACGGGTCCATCCACACCGCGTCCCAGACGTTGCCGCTGGGGTCGGTGAAGCTGGTGCCGTACATGGAGCCGTGGTCGTGCGGTGCGTTGAACTGCCGGCCGCCGTGCGCCACCGCCTTGGCCAGCAGGTCGTCGCACTCCGCCCGGCTGTCCGCCGACAGGGCGGTCATCACCGACACCGCCCGCGCCGGATCACCGACCTCGGTTCCCTCGGGCAGGAAGCCGGCGAACTTCTCCCGGTTGAGCACCATCGCGGTGATGGTGTCCGACACGACGAAGGACGCCGTCCACTCGTCGGAGAACTGCTCGTTCAGCTGCCAGCCCAACCCGGCGTAGAACGCCTTCGCGGCGTCGACGTCGGACACGGGCAGGTTCACGAAGACCATGCGCACGGGGTGCTCCTCGGGTCGTGGGGCGGCCGTCGCGGCCCCGTCACCCCGTCTGGCAGTCGCTCCGCCCGGAACTCATCGGCCCGCGCCCACGCGCGAGCGCACCGCGGCTGCGCGCCCATCCTGGGCACCGGTGCGGGAGACCCACGTAGGCGCGCACTCCCGCGCCGACCGCGCCCCCACGGGGCCAGCCGGTAGGCATGGACCGCACGCGCCCGCACCCCCCACGGCAGCTGCGCGCCGGCGCCGGCCGCGACGGGTCAGATGTCGGGATCGGTCGACGTCCCGCCGTCGGTGGTGCCGTCCTGCCCGGGCGGGGTGCCGAGCTGGCCCCCGTCGGGCGGGGTGCCCAGCTGGCCGCCGTCCGGCGGGGTGCCGAACTGGCCACCGCCGGGGACCTGCTGGTCGGTGGTGGCCGAGGTGCTCCCCGGTGCCGTCGCCCGCCCGATGGCGAACCCACCGCCGCCGAGGGCGACGGCGCCGACGGCGACC
>NZ_JAMXRZ010000019.1 GCF_024124375.1 Klenkia sp. PcliD-1-E | reverse complement strand
AGAAGGACCCGACCACGTCGGCCGGCCGCCCGAACGCGGCGGCCTGCTCGGGCGGCGCGGGCGGCGGCCGGTGCGGACCGGACGGGGTGGTGGCGCTCCGCTCGAAGGGGCCCTCGGCGCCGGGCGGGCGGGCGTAGCCGTCGTCGTCGGCCGGGCGCTCGCTCAGGGCGTGCCGCCGTCGAGGTCGGCGCCGACCGAGACGGTGCGCACGACCGGCGGGACGATCTCGGTGCGTTCGCCGACCGTGCTGACGGGGAGGCCGGGGTCGGTGCGGGCGACCTGGCCGGCGGTGGCGCCGGTGGGCAGGTTGACCGCGAGCGCGACCACCCCGATGCCGATGCCGGCCAGCCCGGCGGCGACACCGCGGCGCAGCCAGCGTGCCTGGCCCGGGCGCTGCGGGGTCTCCTGCGGGGCCAGCTGCTCGGCGAAGACCGGGCCCGAGCCGCCGAAGCCGCCCGAGGACGACACGTCGGCGGTGAACGGGATGGCCTGCAGCCTGCTCATCAGGTCACCGGGGACGGCGACCTCGCGGCTGGTGTGCAGCGCCGCCTTGGCCTCCCGCTGGGCCTCGACGGCGAAACGGCACTGCGCGCACCCGGACAGGTGCCGTGCAGCCCGGGCGGCGGCCGTGCCCGACAGCTCGCCGTCGACCAGCGCCGCGATGGCCTCCTGCGCCAGGTGGCTCACGGGGATGTTCACCGCATGCCCTCCTCCAGGACCGGGCGCCGACCGGGCGCCATGTGGGCGAGGGCCTCGCGCAGCTGCACGCGGCCGCGGTGGATGCGGCTGCGCACCGTGCCGAGCTTGATCCCGAGGGTGGCCGCGATCTCCTCGTAGGTGAGGCCCTCGATGTCGCACAGGACCACGGCCACGCGGAACTCCGGCGACAGCGCGTCGAGCGCCGCCTGCACCTGGGGGTCCAGGTGGGTGTCGGTGTAGACCTGCTCGGGGCTGGGGGCCGTGCCCGGCAACCGCTCGGTGTCCTCGGGCAGGGCGTCGAAGCGGATCCGCTGCCGGCGCCGGACCATGTCCAGGAACAGGTTGGTGGTGATGCGGTGCAGCCAGCCCTCGAAGGTGCCCGGGGAGAAGTCGGCCAGGGAGCGGAACACCCGGACGAAGGTCTCCTGCGTCAGGTCCTCGGCGTCGTGGGCGTTGCCCGACAGCCGGTAGGCCAGCCGGTAGACGCGCGCCGAGTGGTCGCGGACGACCTGCTCCCAGGTCGGCGCGACCCAGGTGTCGGTGGCGGGCACGGGCTCGGTCACCTCTCCAGGATCGCAGACGGCGACGGCCCGGGCCTGCTCGCGGGGGGACGTTCGGGGGTCGGTCGACTCGGACGAGGGACGCTTCAGGCGCACACCCGGACCAACGGTCGGGCCGGCCCCCCGTGTTCCCGTGCGCGGCCGGGGCACAGGTGGTGCACAGCCCGGCTCGCTGCGCCCCCGCCGGCCCGGGCGCACTACCCTCGCCCGGTGACCACCGCCGCCGGACCGCCGCCCACGGGCGGCCCGACCCCCGACGCGGCGGCCTACGCCGACACCTTCGCCGCCGAGACGCCTGCCCTCGTCGCCGCCCGGCACCGGGCCACCGCCGCGGTCGGCGCGCTGGGCACGGTCGCCCCGGTCGAGCCGGCGGTCGGCGCGACGCTGGCCGTGCTGGCCGCGGGCGTCGGTGCGCGGTCGGTGGTCACCATCGGCGGCGGTGGTGGCGTCGCCGGGCTCTGGCTGCTGCAGGGCATGCGTCCGGACGGCGTGCTCACCGCCCTGGACGCCGACCCGACCGAGCTGCGCGCGGCCCGCCGCACCTTCACCGACGCCGGCCTGCCCAGCGGCCGCACCCGGCTGATCTTCGGCACCCTGGCCGAGGTGCTGCCCCGGTTGTCCACCGGCGCCTACGACCTGGTCTGCTGCGCCGGCCCGCCGGCGGAGTACAGCAAGCAGCTGCCCGCCCTGCTGGGCCTGGTCCGCACCGGCGGATCCCTGGTCATGCACGGCATCAGCGCCTCCGCCGTCGCCGACCGGTCCCAGCGCGACCCGCAGACGGTGGCCTGGCGGGAACTGGTGCGCGCGGTGAAGGACGACGAGGACCTGGTCCGCGCGGTGGTCCCGGTCGGGGCCGGCCTGCTGGTCGCCACCAAGCGCAGCTGAGCTACCCGAAGGCGACCTACCCGAAGACGTAGCGGGCGAGCGGTGACCAGGGGCCGCCCTCGTAGCGCCAGAGCCCGAGGCCCGCGGCAGGCACCGGGTAGGGCTCGAACCCGGCGGCCAGGTCGCCGTGCAGGGCCCGCGCCGCGGCCGGGGTGACCTTGTTCTGCACGGTGACGTGCGGGTGCCGCCACTGCGCGTCCTGCCGGGTCAGCCACGGCGCCCACCGGCGGGCCAGCGCCGTCCGCAGGTCGACGACGTCGTCCGAGCGCAGGTCGTAGGCGACTCCCCGGCCCAGCAACCGGACCCCGGCCACCTCGACCTCGAACCCCGGCCGGTCGGCGGCGGCCGCCAGGTCGGCGCGCACGGCGTCCTCGTGCTCCCCCGGGACGGCGTGGAACAGCGTCACGTGCGCGCCGACGACCAGCCGGTCGGCCGGGAAGTGCCGGGCGCGGAGCTCGTCGAAGCGCTGCTGGGCCTCCTCGGCGACCAGCAGCGTGACGACCAGCGGTGCGGTCAATCGACGATGGCGCGCGCGCCCTTGCCCAGGACGGTCACGCCGCCGGCGCTGACGTGGTAGCGCGCCCGGTCCGCCTCGTGGTCGACCCCGATGCGGGCGAAGGGCGGGACGACGACGTTCTTGTCCAGGATCGCCCGCCGGACGACGGCGCCCTCGCCGATGTGCACGCCGTCCATGAGCACGCTGTCCTCGACGTAGCTGGCGCCGTCCACCCGCACCCCGGGACTGACCACCGAGCCCCGCACGGTGCCGCCGGCGACGATGACCCCGGCGCTGACCATGGAGTCCTCGGCCCGGCCACCCAGCACGAACTTCGCCGGCGGCAGCTGCGGCGGCAGCGTGTAGATCGGCCACCGGTCGTTGTAGAGGTTGAAGATCGGCGACACCGAGCGCAGGTCCATGTGCGCGTCGAAGTAGCTGTCCATGGTCCCCACGTCGCGCCAGTAGCCGTGGTCGCGCTCGGTGGCGCCGGGCACCTTGTTGGTCGTGAAGTCGTAGACCCAGGCCTCGCCCTTGTCCGCGAGCATCGGCATGATCGAGCCGCCCATGTCGTGCACCGACGAGTCGTCCTCGGCGTCGGCGCGCAGGGCCTCCAGCAGCGCCTCGGTGGTGAACACGTAGTTCCCCATCGAGGCGAAGACCTCCTCCGGCGAGTCCGGCAGACCCGGCGGGTCGGCAGGCTTCTCCAGGAAGCTCTTCACCTTGCCCTCGGCGGTGGCGTCGATGACGCCGAACTGGTCGGCCTCGCGGCGCGGGACCCGCAGGCCCGCCACGGTCACCCCCGCGCCGGTCTGCAGGTGCTGGTCGATCATCTGCGCCGGGTCCATCCGGTAGACGTGGTCGGCACCGAAGACGACGACGATCTCCGGGCGGGCGTCGTGGATGAGGTTCAGCGACTGGAAGATCGCGTCGGCGCTGCCGGTGAACCAGCGCGGGCCGAGCCGCTGCTGCGCGGGCACCGGGGTGATGTAGTTGCCCAGCAGGCTGCTCATCCGCCACGTGGTGGTGATGTGCCGGTCCAGCGAGTGGCTCTTGTACTGGGTGAGCACCGCGATCTGCCGGATCTCGGCGTTGACCAGGTTGCTCAGCACGAAGTCCACGAGCCGGTAGTTGCCGCCGAAGGGCACGGCCGGTTTGGCCCGGTCCTGGGTGAGGGGCGACAGGCGCTTGCCCTCGCCACCAGCCAGGACGATGCCGAGGATCCGCGGGCTGCCACGCATGTGGTGAACCTAACGGCTGCACAGGTCCCGCGCGTGCCCGGTCCGCGCGGGGTCCCCGGCCCGCCGGCACCGTCGGTCAGAATGGGCCGGTGAAGCTGACCCGCGCCGTCCCCCGCAGCGTGGCGATCGAGACCGCCCGCCGGGCGGCCGACGCAGCCCTGGAGCGGACCCTCGCCGACCTGCGCACCGCCGTCGGACGCGAGGTCGGGGTCCACGACTGCCTGGTGGTGTTCCGGCTGCAGCGCAGCCTGGACGCCCTCGGCCTGGCCGGTGTCGACCTGGTGGTCGGGGGCGCGACGACGTCGCTGACCCCGGTGGGCGCCGAGCTGGCCGGGTGGACCGAGCTCTACGGCGACCTGCTCGAGTGCATCGGCCGCTGGACCCTCACCCCCTGCCCCGAGGGCCTGGTCATCGGCCTGCACCGCGGCCGGGCCGACGTCGTCGGCTACCCCGGGGAGCACTGCGACCACTGGGACGGCGGCCCCGACCTCGCCGTCGAGCACCCCGCCCCCGACCCGCTGACCACGCTGGACGAGGCGCCCTTCCCCGACTGCTGCGCCGGCCACCGGGTGCACGCCGCGCTCGAGGCCCTCGGCACACCGGCCCCCAGCGTCCGCGGCGACTTCGACTGCGACGACCCGCAGGACTGATCCCGGCCCGGCGCACTAGGTTCTGCGCCATGCGCGTGGGAGTCGTCACCCGGGAGTGGCCGCCGGACGTCTACGGGGGTGCCGGCGTCCACGTCGAGCACCTGGTCGCCGCGATGCGCGGGCTGGCCGGTGGCCCCGACATCGACGTGCACTGCTTCGGCGGGCCGCGCACCGACGCCACCGCGCACGCCGTCCCGGCCGGGCTGGCCGACGCCAACGGCGCGCTGCAGGCGGTCGGCGTGGACGTCGAGATCGCTGCCGCGCTCGGCTCGGCCGACGTCGTGCACTCCCACACCTGGTACGCCAACCACGCCGGCCAGCTCGCCTCGCTGGTGCACGGTGTCCCGCACGTGGTCACCGCGCACTCCCTGGAGCCGCGGCGGCCGTGGAAGGCCGACCAGCTGGGCGGGGGTTACCGGCTGTCCAGCTGGGTCGAGCGCACCGCCTACCTGGCCGCCGACGCGGTCATCGCGGTCAGCCACGGCATGCGCACCGACGTGCTGGACGCCTACCCCGACCTCGACCCGGACCGGGTGCAGGTGGTCGGCAACGGCGTGGACGCCGAGGCCTACCGCCCGGTGCACGACGACGACGTGGTCCGCGGGCTCGGCGTGGACCCGGCCCGGCCCTACGCGTTGTTCGTCGGCCGGATCACCCGGCAGAAGGGCCTGGTGCACCTGCTGGCCGCCGCCGAGCAGCTGCCCCCCGAGGCTGGTCTGGTGCTGTGCGCCGGCGCCGCGGACACCCCGGCCGAGCGGCAGCAGGTCGCCGACGCGGTCGTGGAGCTGCAGCGCCGCCGCACCGGCGTCGTCTGGATCGAGGAGATGCTGCCGCGGGAGAAGCTCGTCCCGCTGATCACCGGCGCGACGGTCTTCGTCGTCCCCTCGGTGTACGAGCCGCTGGGCATCGTGAACCTGGAGGCCGCGGCGTGCGGCACCGCCGTGGTCGCCTCCGCCGTCGGCGGCATCCCCGAGGTGGTCGCCGACGGACGCACGGGGCTGCTGGTGCCCTACGACGAGCACGACCCGGCCGGGTTCGCGGCCGGGCTGGCCGCGCGGATGTCCGAGCTGCTGGCCGACCCCGACCGGGCGGCCGGCATGGGGGCCGCCGGCCGCGACCGGGTGCTCGCGGAGTTCGGCTGGCCGGCCATCGCCGAGCAGACCGTGGCCGTGTACGCGCGGGTGCTCGCCGCGCGCGGGTAACGTGCCCCTGCCGGCCGCGAGGCCGGTGACGGAGCGGGAGCGAAGCCGGTGCGAATCCGGCGCTGTCCCGCAACTGTGAGGGGCCCCGGGCCCCGAGCCAGGTCGCCTGCCGCCCCGTCCTGCCACCGACCCCCGCGGAGCGGGTCGCGCAGTCGGGCTCCCCCGTCGGCGACCGCTCCGCCCGCCGCAGGAGCTCCCGTGCCCCGTCGCCCGATCCTCGCCGTCCTCCTCGGGACCGTGCTCGCCCTCGCCGGCTGCTCCGGCGGCGGTGACCCCGCCCCGTCCGCGGCCCCGTCCTCGTCGGCCGCCGACGGCGCCTTCCCGGTCACCGTCACCGGCGACACCGGCGAACTCACCCTGGACGCCGCCCCCGAGCGGATCGTGTCGATGTCGGCCTCGGCCACCGAGACGCTGTTCGCCATCGACGCCGGGGACCAGGTCGTCGCCGTCGACAGCACCTCCACCTACCCCGAGCAGGCGCCGGTCACCGATCTGTCGGCCTTCACGCCCAACGCCGAGGCGATCGCCGGCTACGAGCCCGACCTGGTCGTCATCAGCGACGACATCGACGGCCTGGCCGCGAACCTGGACACCCTGGGCATCCCGGTGCTGCAGCTGGGCGCCGCGGAGTACCTGGACGACGCCTACGCGCAGATGACGACGCTGGGCGACGCCACCGGGCACCGCGACGAGGCCGAGGACCTGGTGCAGTCGACGAAGGACCGCATCGACGCCGCGGTCGCCGCGGCCGGCGGCGCCGGCGGCGCCGGCGAGGGCCTGTCGGTCTACCACGAGCTGGACCCCACCGGGTACTCCGCGACCCGCAGCACGTTCGTCGGCGGCATCTACTCCCTGTTCGGTCTGGCCAACATCGCCGACGCCGCCGGCCAGGACACCGGCTACCCGCAGCTGTCGGCGGAGTACGTCGTCGACGCCGCACCCGACGTCGTCGTCCTCGCCGACACCGTGTGCTGCGGCCAGGACGCCGCCACGTTCGCCGCCCGCCCGGCCTTCGACACGATCCCCGCGGTCCGCGACGGCCGGGTGCTGGCCGCCGACGACGACGTCGCCTCCCGGTGGGGACCGCGGATCGCCGACCTCGCCGAGCAGGTGTCGCAGACCCTGCAGGGCTGAGGTGCGGGCCCGACCTGCGCTGCACCTGGCCGGCGCCGGTGCGGTGCTGGTCGCGGTGGTGCTGCTCGGCGTCGGGGTCGGGGCGCTGCCGCTGGCCCCGGGGCCGGTGCTGGCCACCCTCGCCGACCGCGCGGTGCGCCCCCTCGGCGGCTCGGTCGACGGTGGACTGGGCACGGTGCAGGCCGCGGCGCTGCTGCAGCTGCGGCTGCCGCGGGTGGTCCTCGCCGTGCTGGTCGGCGGCGCCCTGGCGGTGGCCGGTGCCGCCTACCAGGGCGTGTTCCGCAACCCACTGGCCGACCCGTACCTGCTCGGCGCGGCCGCCGGTGCGGGCCTGGGCGCCACCCTGGTGATCGCCTACGCCCCCGGCTCCGGCACGGTCCCGGTGGCGGCGTTCGTCGGCGCGCTGGTCGGGGTGGGTGCCTCCTTCGCCCTGGGGACGGCGGCCGGCGGCTCGTCGTCGGCGACGCTGCTGCTGGCCGGGGTCGCGGTGGCGTCGTTCCTCGCCGCCGCGCAGACGCTGGTGCAGCAGCGCAACGCCGAGGACCTGCAGCAGGTGTACGGCTGGCTGCTGGGCCAGCTCGGCCGGGCGTCGTGGTCGCAGGTGCTGCTGGTCCTGCCCTACCTCGGCGTGGCGGTCGCCGTCCTGCTGGTCTGCGGGCGGGCGCTGGACGTGCTCGCGGTCGGGGACGACGAGGCGCGCTCCCTGGGGGTGCACCCGGGTCGGCTGCGGCTGCTGGTGGTGGTCGCGGCGTCGCTGGCCACGGCGTCGGCGGTCGCGGTCAGCGGGCTGATCGGGTTCGTCGGGCTCGTCGTGCCGCACGTGGCCCGCAAGCTCGTCGGCGGGGCGCACCACGTGCTGCTGCCGATGTCGCTGCTGACCGGCGGGGCGTTCCTGGTGCTCGCGGACCTGGTCGCGCGCACCGTGCTGGCGCCTGCCGAGCTGCCCCTGGGCGTGGTGACCGCCTTCGTCGGCGCCCCGTTCTTCGCCGCGCTGCTGTGGAGCCGGCGCCGGTGAGCGCGGGGCTGGAGGTCACCGGGCTGGGCGTGCGGCTGGGCCGGGCGCAGGTGCTCGCCGACGTCGGGCTCGCGGCCGCCCCGGGCTCGTGGACGGCGGTCATCGGTCCCAACGGCGCCGGCAAGTCGACCCTGCTGCGGGCGGTGCTCGGGGTGGTGGCCCACCGCGGCACGGTGCGCTGGGACGGCGCCGGCCTGGACACCCTGCCGCGCCGGGAGCGGGCCCGCCTGCTCGCCTACGCCCCCCAGCTGCCGGTGCTGCCCGAGGCCGTCACGACCCGGGACTACGTGGCGCTGGGCCGCACCCCGCACCGGGCCCTGCTGGCCGCACCACGGGCCGCCGACCGGGCCGTGGTCGAGGAGACGATGGCGCGCCTGGAGCTCGACGCGCTGGCCGACCGGGTGCTGACGACGCTGTCCGGTGGCGAGCAGCAGCGCGCCGTGCTCGCCCGGGCGCTGGCCCAGCAGCCGCGGGTGCTGCTGCTGGACGAGCCCACCGCGGCGCTGGACCTCGGGCACGCCCAGCAGGTGCTCGACCTGGTCGACCGGCTGCGCCGCACCGACGGGCTCACCGTGCTCTCCACCCTGCACGACCTCTCCCTGGCCGGGCAGTACGCCGACCGGCTGGTGCTGCTCGCCCGCGGCCGGGTCGTCGCCGACGGCACCCCCACCCAGGTGCTCACCGCCGAGGCGCTGCGCACCCACTACGGCGCGCGCGCCTCCGTCGTCCCCGGCCCCGACGGCCCGGCCGTCCTGCCCGTCCGGCGGGAGTGACCCGGGAGCCGGGTGCGTTGTGCCCGGCGTGGACATCGGGCTCTCGCTGCTGGACCGCACGCGCACCCGGGTCGGGGAGACCGACGCGGACGCCGTCGCGCACACCGTCGAGCGGGCGCGCCGCGCCGAGGCGCTGGGCTACGACCGGTTCTGGGTCGCCGAGCACCACGGCGTCCCCGGGGTGGCCGGGTCGGCGCCCGCGGTGCTGCTCGCCGTCCTGAGCGGGCGGACCTCCCGCATCCGGCTGGGCTCGGCCGGGGTGATGCTGCCGCACCACCAGCCACTGGTGGTCGCCGAGCAGTTCGCCACCCTCGCCGCGGTGGCGCCCGGGCGCATCGACCTGGGGGTCGGCCGCTCCCCCGGGTTCACCGCCCCGGTCCGCCGCGCGCTGCGGCAGGCGGAGACCGACTTCGCCGCCGACCTGGGCGAGCTGCGCGCCCACCTGGAGGGCACGGCCGAGATCACCGCGCACCCGCGGCCGGCCGCCGCCGTCCCGCTGTTCGTGCTCGCCACCGGGCACGGCCTGGACGTCGCCGCACGGCTCGGGCTGCCGGTCGTCGTCGGCGGGCCGGTGCTGCGCGACCCCGAGGAGCCGCTGGACCGCTACCGGCAGGCCTTCCGGCCCTCCGCGCAGAGCCGGGAGCCCTGGGTGGGCATCAGCCTCGACGTGCTGGTGGCCGACACCGACGCCGCCGCCCACGACCTGCTGCTCCCCGAGGCCTGGGCGATGGCGCAGGCACGCACCACCGGCACCTTCCCGCCGCTGCAGCGACCGGCCCCGATGACCGCGGTGCAGCAGCGCCACGCCGAGCAGACGATGGCCGGTGCGCTCGCGGGCACACCGGAGCACGTCGCGCAGCGGCTGGCGGAGCTCGTCGCGCGCACCGGCGCGGCCGAGCTGGTGGCGTCGTCGTCCACCCTGGACCGGGGTGCGCTGGCCGAGTCCGACGCGGCGCTGGCCGAGCTGGTCAGCCCCGCAGCCGTGCCCGCCCGCGGCTGAGCCCCGTGCCGTCGGCGGCCCGCACCACGGGGACGCCGCCGACCCGCTCGACCACCGGCTCGGCGGCGGCGGGGTCGCGCAGCAGGATCTCGGCGACCCGGTCGGGGTGGGCGCGGGCGAACTCCTCGTAGAGCGCCGGGTCGTGCTCGCCGGTGTCACCGACCAGGGTCCAGTCCACCCCGGGGAGGTCCTCGGCCAGCCGCAGCAGCGAGCTGCGCTTGTGCGCCTGGCCGTCGCGGAACCACCGGTCGCGCTGCAGGCCCCAGTCGGTGAGCAGCAGCGCCCCCGGCGGGAAGCCGTGGCGCTCGAGGAAGCGGGCCAGCGGGCCGATCAGGTTCCACGGCCCGTTGGACAGGTAGAGCACCGGCACGTGCTCCTCCCCCGCCGTCACCTCCCGCAGCAGGTCGGCCATGCCGGGGACCGCGCGCCGGTTGCGGCTGCGCTGCACGAAGGTGCGGTAGGCCGCACGCAGCGGGTGCGCGATCTCGGTGACCAGCACCGTGTCGTCGATGTCGCAGACCACGCCGCGGTGCGCGTCGGTGGAGGCCAGGTACGCGGGCGCGGTCGCCGAGCGGTCGCCGGTGGCCATGCGCACGCCGACCTCGGGGCGGCCGTCGAGCGGGCGGTCCACCTCGACCACGGCGTCCAGCAGCCCGTCGTCGTCGCTGGTCAGCCGGCGGCGGGTGCCGGCCACGTCGACGTCCACCGCGGTGCCGGGCGCCTCGAGGGTGAGGAAGCGCTGCCAGCCGGGGATGCGCAGCCGGGACTCCGGGTGCGTGCCGGCCGGGGCGAGCAGCACCCGGCCCAGCACCCGCACCCGCCCGCCGCTGCCGTAGCCGGGGTAGGGGATGGCGACCGGCGTCCAGCCGAAGACCCGGGCGACCCGGGACATCCCGTCCCGCAGACCGGTCTCGGCCCGGTGCAGCACCCCGACGAGGCTCACCGGCAGAACCCCGTGACCGCGTCGGCGAACACCTCGGAGGCGGAGAACACCAGCCCGTGCGGGCCGGGCACCACCTCGAGCCGGCCCTGCGGCAGCCGCCGCGCGAGGTCCTCGCACCATGCCTGACCGGCAACCGTGTCGCGGTCACCGCGCAGCACCAGGGCGGGGACGTCGACCTCGCGCACCGCCTGCTCCTCGGGTCGGCGCAGCGCGTGCCGCAGCACGGCCAGCATGGTCAGCGGACCGGCACACAGGTAGTCGCGGACGGCGACCAGCAGCAGTCGTGGGTCCTCGCGCGGCGCGTCCTGCAGCAGCCGCCAGGCCTGGTGCAGCCAGCTCGGGGCGCTGGGGTCGCGGGTCGGGCCGACCAGCACCAGGTGCGCCACCCCGCCGCGCCGCAGGGTGGCCGCCGCGGCGACCTGCGCACCGAGGGAGTGCCCGACCAGGTCGACCTCGTCCAGGCCCACCGCGTCCATCCAGCGGCACAGCGCGTCGGCCAGCCCGGGGACGCCGAGGGTCCGCCCGGGGCCGTGGGTGCGGCCGTAGCCGGGCAGGTCGGGGGCCAGCGTGCGCCCGCCCGGGCCCAGCAGGTGCAGCGCCGGGACCATCGAGCGGCCGGACATGCCCAGCCCGTGCACCAGCACCAGCGGCCGGCCGCCGGAGCCGGACTCCCGGTGGTGCACCCGGACGGTGCGCCCGGTGCGCAGCCGGACGGGGGTCAACACGTCATCCGGCACCTGCGCACCGTACGTCCACCTACCGTGGGCGGCATGGCTCGCGTGGTGGTGGTCGGCGCCGGGCTCGGCGGGCTGGCGGCCGCGGCCCGGCTGGCCGCCGGGGGTCACCGGGTGACCGTGCTGGAGCAGGGCGCCGAGGTGGGCGGCAAGCTCGGCTGGGTCTCCCGTGACGGGCACGGCTTCGACACCGGCCCGTCCCTGGTCACCCTGCCCCAGGTGTTCCGCGACCTGTTCGACGCCACCGGCGGCCCGCTGCACGACGTCCTGGAGCTGGAGCGGCTGGACCCGGCGGTGGCCTACCGGTTCGCCGACGGCACCCGGCTCACCGTCCCGGGCACGCTCGACGGCGTCCGGGACACCCTGGGCCCGGAGTGGTCGGCGCTGCTGGACCGCGCGGCGGAGATCTGGCGGGTCACCGAGCAGCCCTTCCTCCGCTCCCCGCTGCAGGGCGCCCGGACGCTGGCGAAGCTGGCCCGCTCGGCGTCCGACGTCCGCACCGTCGCGCCCTGGGCGTCGCTGCGCCGGCTCGGCGCGCAGTACCTCACCGACCCGCACCTGCGGATGCTGCTGGACCGCTACGCCACCTACTCCGGCTCCGACCCCCGCCTCGCCCCGGCCGCGCTCGCGACGGTGCCGTGGGTGGAGCAGGCCTTCGGTTCCTGGTACGTGCGCGGCGGGCTGCACCGGCTGCCGCTGGCCGTCGCCGACCGCGCCCGCGAGCGCGGGGCGCAGATCGCGACGTCGACGCCGGTCACCGAGGTCCTCCTCGAGGGCGGCCGGACGGCGGGGGTGCGGCTGGCCGACGGCTCGACCGTGCCCGCCGACGTCGTGGTGGCCAACGTCGACGCCACCGCCCTCTACCGCGACCTGCTGCCGCCGGCCGGCCCGGTGCGCAGGGCCCGCGCCGACCTGCGGAAGGCCACACCGTCCTCCTCGGGGTTCGTGCTGCTGCTCGCGCTCTCGGGCCGGACGCCGGACCTCGCCCACCACACCGTGCTGTTCCCCGACGACTACGACGCCGAGTTCGACGGCCTGTTCGCCGACCCGCGCCCGCTGCCCGACCCGACCGTCTACGTCAGCGCCCCCGACGACCCGGCCACCCGGCCCGACGCCGACAGCGAGTCCTGGTTCGTGCTGGTCAACGCTCCCCGTCACGGGCCGGTCGACTGGGACGCCCCGGGCCTGGCCGACTCCTACGCCGACGACGTGCTGGCGGTGCTGGCCCGCCGCGGGCTGGACGTGCGGGACCGGGTGCGCTGGCGGGAGGTGCGGACGCCGGCGGACCTGGAGCGGGGCACCGGCAGCGTCGGCGGGGCGATCTACGGCACGTCGTCCAACGGCACCACCGCGGCGTTCCTGCGCCCGGCCAACGCCTCGCCGGTGCGGGGGCTCTACCTGGTCGGTGGGTCCTCGCACCCCGGTGGCGGGCTGCCGCTGGTCACCTTGTCGGCCGAGATCGTCGCCGGCCTGGTGGGTCCGGCCTGACAGGATCGCGGCCGTGCCCGTCGTCGTCCGGAGCCACCGCCGGCTCGTGCTGACCCTCGCGGTGCTGGCCGTGCTGATGGGGCTGGGTGCGCTCGCCTCGACCGGCGGGCTGGTGGTCGCCCTCGTCCGGTCCGCCGCCGACGGCGGGCTCGGCTCCGGCCCGGTGCTGCTGAGCGGCTTCCTCGCCGGGGTGCTGGCGATGGGCGCGATGGTGCTGGTGCTGTGCGGCGTGGTGGTCCGGCGCTCGGACCACCAGCGGCTCACCGAGGCCCTGCAGGCCGCCGGGCTGGGCGGCGCCGACGTCGGCCGGCTGTGGTCGGGCCGGCCCGCGCCCACGGGGTCCGGTGTCCTGCTGACCCCAACCCGGTCCCGCGGGCGCCTCGAGCTGCACGCGGACTGATCAGCCGCGGGCGGCGCCCAGCCCCAGGACGGCGGCCAGGCCGAGCGCGCTGCGCGGGGCGTAGGCGGTGCGCCACAGCCCGCCGTGCGCCGCGGCGTTCGCCTCGTCCTGCCACGGCTCCTCGTGCGCGGGGCCGCCGCCGGTGTGCAGGTCGTGCACCAGCAGCGCGGCCATGAGCACGTTGGACGTCGCCGGCTCGAACACCTCCACGCCGAACCGGTGCGCGCCCGCGTAGGCAGCCGCCAGCGCGCGGTTCTTCACCACCGACCGGGTGCGGGTGGGCGGGGCGACGTTCATCGACACCGTCGTCCCCGCCGCCCGTGCGGTCGTCGCGCGCCAGCGCTGCAGCCGCTTGGCCAGCGCGTAGTTCGGGCCCTGCTGCGGCACCAGGCTGTCGGCGATGCCCGGCCCGGTGGCGTCGCGCGGGTGGGCCCGCTGCAGCAACCGGCCGGCGGACACGGTGCGCAGCGGCCGGCCGAGCAGCTTCGCCGTCCGGCCGCGGGCGGCGTAGGCGGCCTGCGAGGCCGCGACCGCCTCCTCGGGGACGACGAACACGTCGGTGGGGGTGGCCAGGAAGGCCAGCGCGAGGTCGGGCCGCTGCCCCGCCAGGCGCAGCGTCAGCGCGTCGACCGCGGCCGACACCCGGACGTTGGTGGCGCCGTCGGCGTAGACGTAGTTGCCGAGCACGGGGACGCCGTCCAGCCCGCCCAGCCAGTCGGCGACCGCGGGCACCTCACCGATCAGGTCGGCCCCTCGGGTGCCGCCCCGGGTGGGCAGCAGCAGGGTGCCCGCGCCGCGGCGGGCGGAGTCGAGCACGCGGTCCCACAGCGGCGGGCGGGGCAGGTCCACCGCGGCCACCCGGGCGCCCCAGCGCAGCAGCGCGGTCAGCGGCCCCATCTCGGCCCCGGCCCCCAGCACCGCGACGGTGCGGCCGGGTAGCGCGAGCCACTCCGGGTGCTCGGCGACCGTGCGGACGGCGGCGGCGCAGCTGGGTTCGACCACCCCGTGGGCGACCCAGCTGTCGAGCTGGTCGGTGAGCTCCGCGCCCCGCAGCCGACGGCCCTGCAGGGGCAGGCTCAGCTCCCGCTCGGGCTCGGCGGTCCCGGTGACGGTCTCGGTCCCGAGGGCCGTGGGCGCGGAGGCGCTGCGCAGGGTGGCCAGCTCCACCTCGGCGCCGTCGACCACGACCCGCAGCTGCCGGTGCACCGAGTCCAACCCCGCGGCGGCGACGGCGAGCGCGGCCTCCCGCGAGCCGAGCCCGGCCTCGGTGGTGCGCCGGACGTGCGGCAGGTACCCGGCGCGCCAGTTGGTCTCGCGCTCGGCCGCGGCGGCACCGGTCGGGTCGACCGGGCGGAGAGCGTCGGCGACCACCCGGCGGCCGGTGCCCGACGTGCTGCGCCGTCCGTCCGGGCCGGTCGGGAAGACGACGCCGTGCTGATGCTCGCTCACCGGGCGAGCATGCCGCACCCCGCGGGCCGGGGGCAGCCGGCCCGCGGGGGATCGATCAGCGCTCGTCGCCGCCGGAGCCGATGCGGTCGTCGAGGGCGTCGCGGCCCTTGTCGATCTGGTCGGCGTGCCCCCCGGCGCGGCCCTCGGCGAACTCCGCGCCCTTGTCCAGCGCGCTGTCGCTGGCCTGCTCGCCCTTGTCGCTGTTCAGGAAGTCCTTGGCCTTGTCGCCCAGTCCTGCCATGATGTCGCCTCCTCGCCGGCCGCTGTGGGCAGCCGATCCGGTCACGCCTGGTGGCGCGGCTCCGCCCTCCCCCGTGCCCGGTCGGGCTGGGTCCGACACCCCGGCCTCCAACCAGCGCAGCAGGGTGCGGACGGTGAACCCGGTGCCGCCCTTGACCACCTCGGCGGCGTCCCCGGCGGCCCGCGCGGGTCCGGCGACGTCCAGGTGCGCCCACCGCAGCCCGCCGGTGAACGGCTGCAGGAACAGCGCCGCCGTGGTGGCCCCGGGTGCACCAGGGCTGTTGTTCGCGTCGGCGACCGGGCTGTCCAGCTGGGCGCGCAGGTGGCCGACGTGCTCCTCGGTCAGCGGCATCCGCCACCACGGCTCGCCGGCCGCCGCACCCCCGGCGAGCAGGTCGGCCGCCAGGGTGTCGTCGGTGGTGAACAGCGCGCCGGTGCGGGCCCCGAGCGCGGTGCGCGCGGCGCCGGTGAGGGTGGCGACGTCGACCAGCACGTCGGCGGCGAGCTCCAGCCGGGCGTGCGCGAGGGCGTCGGCGAGCACCAGCCGACCCTCGGCGTCGGTGCTGCGGACCTCGGTGGTGCGCCCGCCGACGTGGGTGAGGACGTCCCCGGGCCGGTAGGCCGCGCCCGACACGGAGTTCTCGGCGAGCGGGACGAGGGCGGTCACCCGCACCGGCAGCGCCAGCCGGGCCACCGCGTCCAGCACGGCGAGGACCGCGGCGCCACCGGCCATGTCGGTGTGCATGTACCGCATCCCGGCGGTGGTCTTGATCGAGATGCCACCGGTGTCGAACGTGATGCCCTTGCCGACCAGCACCACGTGCGGCCGCAGTGCGGTCGCCGGCACGTAGGTCGCCAGCACCAGCCGCGGTGGGCGGTCCGAGCCCCCACCGACGGCCAGCAGGCCGCCGAACCCGGCGGCCCGCAGCTGGCGGGGACCGAGCACGGTGGTCCCGACCCGGTCGTGGACGGCGAAGCGGTCGCGGGCCTGCTCGGCGACCCAGGCGGGGTCGGCGGTGTCGGGCGGGGTGTTGACCAGGTCGCGGGCCCAGAGGACGGCGGCCGCGGTGACCAGTCCGCGGTGCAGGGCGTCGACCGCGACCGGCCCGGCGCCGGGCACGACCAGCACGACGCGGGTCAGCCGCGGCGGGTGCGGGGCCGAGGTGAGCCGGAACCGGTAGCCGGCCAGGAGCACGGCCTCCGCGGCGACCCGGACGGCCTCGGGGTCGGCGCCCGCGGGCAGCGGGAGCACCAGCCGGGTGGCCCCGTGCTCGGCCAGGGTCTGCGCCCGCCGGACCGCGATCGCGACGTAGGACCGCAGGTGCGCGGGGGTGGCGTCCCCGACACCGACCGCGACCAGCGCGCGGGGTTGCCGGCCGGGTACCGGCAGGTTGGTGATGCCGCCCGGGCGCCCCCCGTTGCCGGTGTCGGCGAGCGCGCCGGCCACCCACGCGGGGTCGAGGTCGGCCGCGGCGAGCCAGCCGGGGAGCGCGCCGCGGGCACCGACCGGCACCGCCAGGACGTCGTCCTCGGTCAGGCGGGGCAGCGAGGTGGCCAGCTTGACCCCGGGATGAGCAGCGGCCCCGGTCGCCGGCGGTGCGCCGGCGGCCGGGGCCGTCCGTCCTGCTGCGGGGTCGGCCGGGGGCCGAGCCGCGGAGCTGGTCAGCTGATCGCGCCCTGGAGCGCCTCGGAGAGCGCCGCCGCCTCGTCGGCGGACAGCTCGACGACGAGCCGGCCACCGCCTTCCAACGGCACGCGCATGACCAGGCCGCGACCCTCCTTGGTGACCTCGAGGGGACCTTCACCCGTACGCGGCTTCATGGCCGCCATGCGTGCCTCCTTCACCGGCCACCCGCGTGCCCGTGGTGGGCGCGCGGTCTGGCTGTTCGTCAGTGCTGAACCAGAGCTGCGCCCATTCTCCCGCATGCCTGGTGCAGGGCCAACACGAGCCCCTCACCCGTCGGGGGTGGCCCCGGCCCGGAAGCAGCCGGCCACGTGGTCGTCGACCATGCCGGTGGCCTGCATCAACGCGTAGGCGGTGGTCGGCCCGACGAAGGCGAAGCCGCGCCGCTTGAGCTCCCGGGCCATCGCGGTGGACTCCGGGGTCACCGCCGGGACGTCGGCCTCGGTCGCCGGGTTCGGCCGGGGCGGCGGCGCGAAGGACCACAGCAGCTGGGACAGCCCGCCCTCGACCCGCTGGGCGGCGCGGGCGTTCCGCCGGGCCGCCTCGATCTTCGCCCGGTTGCGGACGATCCCGGGGTCACCCATCAGCCGCTCCACGTCGGCGTCGGTGAAGGCGGCCACCGCGTCGATGTCGAAACCGGCGAACGCGGCGCGGAAGGCGGGCCGCTTGCGCAGGATGGTGATCCAGGACAGCCCGCTCTGGAACGCCTCCAGGCTCAGCCGCTCGAACAGCGCGTCGTCGCCGTGCAGCGGCACCCCCCACTCCTCGTCGTGGTAGGCGACGTAGTCGGGGGTGCTGGTCGCCCAGCTGCAGCGTCCTGGTTCCACGGGCGGGAAGCTAGCGGGACCCCCCGACACTCACTCCGGGCGGCTGAACAGCCAGGCCGAGACGGCCAGCAGGAGCCCACCGACACCGGCGACCACGACGACGTCCAGCCACACCGGGACCGTCCAGCTCCCCCACCGCAGCGCGACCTCGGCGGCCGCGGCGGAGCCACCGTCCACCGCGTGCAGCACCACCCGGCGGACGGCGTCCACCCCGTAGGTGACCGGGTTGACCAGGGCGAGCCCGTGCAGCCAGGCCGGCAGCGCGCCGGTCACCGGGAAGAACGCACCCGACAGGAACATCAGCGGCGCCAGCAGCAGCTGCACCCGCGGCATCACGGTCTGGATCTGCTGGGCGCGGACGGCGACGAGCAGACCGAGCGAGGTGATCGCGAAGGCCACGACGAACAGCAGCACGACCACGGCCAGCAGCATCAGCGGGTCGTAGGGGACGCCGACCGTCCCGGCCAGGGCGAGCAGCACCAGCGCCTGCAGCGTGGCCACCGTCGCGCCGCCGAGGGCCTTGCCGAGCACGATCGACGTCCGGCTGACCGGGGCGACGAGCATCTCGCGCAGGAACCCGAGCTCGCGGTCCCACACGATGGAGATCGCCGAGAACACCGCGGTGAACATGACCGAGGTGGCCAGCACGCCGGGGAACAGGAACGTCGAGTAGTCGGTCCCGCCGAAGGTGCCCGCGCCGATGCTGGCGCCCAGGCCCTTGCCGAGCACGAACAGGAACAGCAGCGGCTGGGCGAAGGAGGAGATGATCCGGCCGCGGTCGGTGCGGAAGCGGATCAGCTCGCGCAGCCAGACGACCTTGACCGCGCGCAGCTCGTGCCGCGGTCCGCGGGCGGCGACCCGGACCGGGGCGAGGGTGGCGGTCACCGCCGTCCTCCGCGCCCGCCCGCGGCGGCCTGGCGGTCGGCCAGCCGGGCGCCGGTGTAGGCGAGGAAGACGTCGTCCAGGCTGGGCCGGGTGACGCTCACCGCGCGGACGGTGATCCCCAGCTCGAACAGCCGCGGCACGAACTGCTCGCCGTCGGGGGTGAGCACCACCAGGGCGCCGCGCTCCCGGGTGGTCTCGGCACCCAGCCGCTCGCGGACCAGCGCCTCGGCGGCGTCGTCGTCGGCGGTGACCACCCGTACCCGGTCGTGGCCGACGCTGGCCTTGAGCTCCGCCGGGGAACCCAGCGCGCCGACCCGGCCGCCGTCGACGATGGCGATGCGGTCGCAGCGCTCGGCCTCGTCCATGTAGTGCGTGGTCAGGAAGACGGTGATGTCCTCCTCGGCACGCAGCCGGTCGACGTAGTCCCACAGGCCGGCGCGGGACTCGGGGTCCAGGCCGATGGTGGGCTCGTCGAGGAAGAGCACGCGCGGGGAGTGCATGAGGCCGCGGGCGATCTCCAGCCGGCGCTTCATCCCGCCCGAGAAGGTGTTCACCACCGCCGTGCGGCGGTCGGCCAGGCCCACCATCTCCAGGACGGCGTCGGTGCGCGGTGCGACGTCGGCGGGGGCCATGCCGTAGATCTCGGCGTGGAAGCGGAGGTTCTGCTCGGCGGTGAGGTGCCCGTCCAGCGTCGTCTCCTGGAAGACCAGCCCGATGTGCCGCCGGACGTCGTCCTTCTGCGCGACGACGTCGAACCCGGCGACCTGCGCCGAACCACCCGTGGGCCGGACCAGGGTGCAGAGGATCTTGATGGTGGTGGACTTGCCGGCGCCGTTGGGGCCCAGGAACCCGAACAGCTCGCCGGACGGGACGTCGAGGTCGATGCCGCGCACCGCCTCGACGTCCGGGCGCTTCCCCCCGCCCGGGAAGGTCTTGACCAGACCGCGGACCTGCACGGCGGGCTCGCGGTCGACGGCGACCTCGCCCGTATAGGTCCCTAACACTGTTAGAGGCATGGTGCGAGCATGGCCCTAACACCGTTAGGGTGTCAACCGTGCCGCTCAGCAGGGACGACGTCGTCCGCGCCGCCGTCGAGGTGATCGACGAGCGGGGCCTGGGCGGGCTGACCCTGCGCGGGCTGGCCACCCGGTTGGGCATCAGCGCCCCGACCCTCTACTGGCACGTCACGGACAAGCGGCACCTCCTGGACCTGGTCGCCGAGCACGTGCTGGCACAGCTGCCGGCCCGCCGCGCGCCCGCCGAGGGCGAGCCGCTGGTCGACTGGCTCGCCGACGGCATGCGGGTGCGCCGCGCGGCGATGCTCGCCCACCGCGACAGCGCCCTGGTCGTCGCCGGCAACCGGCCGACCGAGGACGCCATGCCGGCCATCGACGCCACCGTCGCGGTGCTCACCGACGCCGGCCTGTCCCCCGGCGAGGCGGTCCGGGTGCTCACCGCGCTGGGCTCCTTCCTGCTGGGCGACGTGCTGGAGACCCAGGCCGCTCGGGACCGCCCGGTGCCCGACAACCTCGCCGACCCCCGGGCACACCCCCACCTCCGGGCAGCTGCGGCCGACATGGGCGGTGACGACGACCGGTTCGAGGACGGTCTGGCGCTCATGCTCGACGGTCTGCGCGCCCGGCTCGCCGCCCGCGCTGCGACCGGGGTGGCGCCCGTCTAGCGTTCGCCGTCGTGCGCATCCTCGTCACCGGCGGAGCCGGGTTCATCGGCTCCCACGTCGTCGCCGCCCACCTCGAGGCCGGGCACGAGGTGCGGGTGCTCGACGCGCTGCTGCCCGCCGTCCACCCGGTGTACCCCGGCGGCCCGCCCGGTCTGGACGGCGCCGAGCTGGTGGTCGGCGACGTGCGCGACCCGGCGACCGTCGACCGCGTGCTCGACGGCGTCGAGGCGGTGAACCACCAGGCCGCGATGGTCGGCCTGGGCATCGACGTGCAGGACATGCCGGCCTACGCCGGGATCAACGACCTGGGGACGGCGGTGCTGCTGGCCGGCATGGCGCGCGCCGGCATCGGCCGGCTGGTGTTCGCCAGCTCCATGGTGGTCTACGGCGAGGGCCGGTACGAGTGCGCCGAGCACGGGGTCGTCCCCGCCGCACCGCGACGGCGCGCCGACCTCGACGAGGGACGCTTCGACCCGCCCTGCCCGGTCTGCGGGCGCGAGCTGGCGTGGGGGCGGGTGGGCGAGGAGACCCCGCCGGACCCGCGCAACACCTACGCGGCCACCAAGCTGGCACAGGAGCACCTGTCCTCGGCCTGGGCGCGCTCGACGGGGGGCACCGCGGTGGGGCTGCGCTACCACAACGTCTACGGCCCGCGGATGCCGCGCGACACCTTCTACGCCGGCGTCGCCTCGATCTTCCGGTCCTCGCTGGAGGGTGGGAAGGCGCCGCAGGTCTACGAGGACGGCGGGCAGATGCGCGACTTCGTGCACGTCACCGATGTCGCGCAGGCCAACCTCAAGGCGTACGAGAACCCGCCGGAGGAGTCGACGCTGCGCACCTACAACGTCGCCAGCGGGACCCCGCACACGGTCGGCGACATGGCCCGCGCGCTGGCCGACGCGTTCGGCGGCCCGGCGCCCGAGGTCACCGGCCAGTACCGCATCGGCGACGTCCGGCACGTGGTGGCCAGCCCGTCCCGGGCCCAGGACGAGCTGGGGTACGCCGCCGCCGTCAGCTTCGAGGACGGCATGCGGGAGTTCGCGACCGCCGAGCTGCGGGCCGCACCCCAGCAGCCCTGACCACCCGGGGGCGTTTCCGCGGAAACGCCCCCGCCGGTTCTGTCGGACCCCCGTGCCACTGTTCGCACACCTGTTCGAACACGTTGCCGCGAGGTGGTCCCTGTGCCTGTCCCGACCGCATCCCCCGCCGACCCGGCGGTGTCCGCGAGCACGGACGACGAGCCGGTCGAGGAGCTCGCCGCCCGGCTGCGTGCCGGGGCCGTGTCGCTCTCCGCCGCCACCGCGGCCTGGCTGCTCCTCGTGGCGGAGTTCGACCGGCGGCGCGGCTGGGCGCTGCCGGGGATCACCTCGTGCGCGCAGTGGCTGTCCTGGCAGTGCGGCATCGGCCCCGGCACCGCCCGTGACCACGTGCGCCTGGCCAGGGCGCTCCCCGGCCTGCCCGAGGTCAGCGACCAGCTGCGGCGGGGGTTGATCTCCTTCGCCAAGGCCCGGGCGATCGCCCGGGTCGCCGACGCCGACACCGAGCCGGTCCTGCTGCGGGTGGCCGAGCACTGCACGGCCGCGCAGCTGGAGAGGGTGGTCGCCGGGTGGCGCCGGTCCGACCGCACGCAGACGGAGATGACGCGGGCCCGGAGCGAGGCCGCCGAGGAGGATGCACGGGACGAGGCGCTGGCCGACGGCGCCTCCGAGGACGACGCCGCGGCCGCCGGACGCCGGGCCGCCGCGGCGGTGTGGCTGGAGGGCTGGGCCGACGGCGCCCACCCCGACCTCCAGGCATCACCGTGGGAGTCGCGGTTCGACTGGCGGGACGAGGGCGACGGCAGTGTCAGCCTCCGCCTGCGGCTGTCCGCGGAGGACGCCGCCGAGCTGGTCGCCGCGGTCGAGCACCGGGCCGAGGTGCTCACCCGCCTCGAGCGGGTCGCCCGCCGGGACCAGGACGGCGACCACGAGCGGGACGGCGACACGGCGCCGGCGGAGGACTGGACGGCCTGGGTCGACGGCGACGACCTGGACGACGAGCGGGCAGCCGGGCGGGGCCTGGAGGCCGCCGACCGCCGCCGCGCCCGGGTGACCGTCGCCCGCACCGCGGCACTGCTCGACCTCGCGCGGGCCGGGGTCGCGGCCGTCGACCACCGGGCCGGGGACCCTGCTCGGCGGGAGGTGCTCATCCGAGTCGACGCCGGGGTGCTGGCCGACGACGCGGCGGCCGGGCAGGCAGCGCTCACCGGGGTCGCCGCCCTCAGCCCGGCCCAGGCACGCCGGCTGGCCTGCGACGCGGCCGTCACCACCGTGCTCGTGCAGGGTGAGCAGGTACTGGCCTGCGGCCGCAGCCGGCGGTTCGCCACGGCCGCCCAGCGCCGGTCACTGCTGGTGCGCGACGGCGGGTGCGCCCGCCCCGGGTGCACCGAGACCCGCCCCGAACGGCTGCACGCCCACCACCTGGTGTCCTGGCTGGCCGGCGGACGAACGGACGTGGACAACCTGGTCCTGCTGTGCGACCGCTGCCACGGTCTGGTCCACGACCTCGGGCTCACCGTCCGGCGCACCCCGGAGGGCCGGTTCACCGCACGGACCGGTGACGGCGCACCGGTGTGGGTGGTCCCCGAGCCCGGGGACGTCACCCCGGCTGCCCCGCCCGTCGAGGGTCTCCCGGCGTCCTGGCGGGCCAACGGCGAGCGGCTGCAGTTCCGCTACGCGCTGGGTGTCCTGCTGGACAACCGCGCCGTGCTGCGCCGTCGTCGCCAGCAGGACCACGCGGCACCCGAGGCTGCCTGACGCCGGCCGACCTCAGGCCGGGATGGGTGCGGGCGTGCGGGCGCGCCGGGTGGCCAGCACGCAGCCGACCAGGATCACCGGCAACCCGACCGCGATGCCGACGGTGAACGGCTCACCGAGCAGCAGCACGCCGAGCAGCACCGCCACCGCCGGGTTGACGAAGGTGATGACCAGCGCGCGCTGCGGGCCGACCTCGCGGATGAGCCGGAAGAAGAGCACCAGCGCCAGGGCGGTGCACACCAGCCCGAGGACGACGACGGCGGCCACCGCGTCCAGCGGGGCGCCGGAGAACTGACCCAGCCGCGGGACGGCGAACGGGGCGTAGACCAGGGCGGTGACCGTCAGGGCCACCGCGCTCGCGGCCACCCCCGGCACGTCGGACAGCTTCCGGCTGATGATCAGCGGGGCCGTGCCGTAGCCGAGCACGGTGAGCACGACGGCGCCGATCGCCACCAGCTCCGCGCCGCGGACGTCGAGGCCCAGCAGCGCGACGATGCCGAGCACCCCCAGCACCATGCCGCCGATCCGCACCCGCGACAGCGGCTCCTCCCCACCCACGACCCGCCCGGCCAGCGCCGCGACGAACGGCACGGTGGCCACCAGCAGCCCGGTCAGCGAGGAGGACAGCGTCTGCTCGGCGACGCTCAGCAGCAGCCACGGCCCGGTCATCTCCAGGACCGTGAAGGCCAGCAACGGCCTCCAGTGCCGGGCCAGCCCGCGCAGCTGCCCGCGCGCCACCACCAGCGGCACGAGCAGCACGGCGCCCAGGGAGCACCGGGTGAAGACCACCAGCACCGGGTCGAAGGTGCCGACGGCGACCTTGATGAGCAGGTAGGGCACGCCCCAGATGACCGACATGGCGACGAACAGCGCCCAACCCCGACGACTCACGCGCAGATCTCACCACTCGGTGCGGACGGTCACCTCGATGACGATCGCCAGCGCTGCGCCGAGCGCCAGCCACATCCGGCGCTGCCGCTGCGGCAGGAAGGCCGTCGCGCAGAGCACCCAGACGTAGAAGGGCAGCCAGATGCGCTCGGTCTCCCCGCGCACCAGGCCGGTGGAGTCGCTGGCCAGGATGCCGACCAGCGCGGTCAGCGGCAGCAGCGCCAGCCGGTGCCGGCGCAGCGACGCCAGCCCGGCGATCGCGGCCGGGCCGACCGCGAGCGCACCCGCGGCCAGGTTGGAGAACAGGAAGAACGCCAGCGGCCGGTTGGCGTAGGAGGGACCCGAGCGCACCCGGTCCCCCGCCGCGTGGAACCCGTCCAGCCACCAGTAGCCGCCGAGCAGGAACAGGCCCACCACGAGCAGGACGCCGACCGCGCCGACGGCCAGCACGCGCACGACCCCGCCCCAGCCCAGTGCCCGCCGGTGCACCAGCACGACCACGACCGCCACCAGGCCGAGCGCGGTGAGCCCGAAGGACAGGAACAGCGCCAGCCCGAGCAGCAGGCCGCCGGCCAGCGCCTTCGCGTCCCGGCGCCGGCCGGATGAGACCGCGGCGGTGGCCAGACCGGCCACCCCCCACGAGGCGACCCCGGCGAAGAGGGCGTCGGCGCTGGTGGCGACCCACAGCGCGATGGGCGCCAGCACCAGGAACGGCGCCACCACCCGCGCGTGCCCCTCCCCGGCGACCGCCCGCACCGTGACCAGCACGGCCGGGACGGCGAGCACCCCGCCCACGATGCACAGCGCGGCGTCCCAGCCCAGGCCCGAGAGCCCCAGCCGGTCCAGCAGCACGAAGGCCAGCAGCGCACCCGGCGGGTGCCCGGCGACGTGGGTGGTCCACGGGTCGGCGGAGTCGGCCGGCACGAACTGCGTGAACGTGGACAGGAAGGTCCCGATCGAGCCCACCCGCGGCACGTCGTTCGGGTACTCGTAGACCACCGACAGCGGCTCGGGCAACCGGTGCCAACCGCTGCTGAGGGCCAGCGCAACCGCCCACACCGCCGCCACGACCGCCGACCCGGCCACCAGCACGCCGAACCGCAGCCGGGAGGCCAGCCCCGGGCCGACCAGGACGACGGCCACCGCGACCGCGACCGGCATCAGCACCCGCGGGGTCAGCACCACCCCGAACCCGCCGCGCAGCACGTAGCCGCCGAGCAGGTGCAGCACGGTCCCGCCCTCGGCCAGCCGCCACCCGATGAACCCCACCACCAGCACGAACAGGGCCGTGGCCACCACCGCGACCACCGGCAGCCTGCGCCGGACCCGGGACGTCGTCGGCTCCGCGCTGGTCACGAGGTCGGACTGTAGGTGTCGGTGAGCGGGCGCGCCGGACCGCGGTTAGCGTCCCCTGGTGCCCGACGTCGTCCTGCCCTGCCTCGACGAGGCCGGGGCCCTGCCCTGGGTCCTGTCCCGCCTGCCCGACGGCTACCGCGCGATCGTCGCCGACAACGGCTCCACCGACGGCTCCGCGCAGATCGCGGCCGACCACGGGGCCACCGTCGTCCACGTGCCGCAGCGCGGGTTCGGCGCCGCCGCGCACGCCGGCCTGGAGGCCGCGACGGCGGACGTAGTGTGCTTCTGCGACGCAGACGCCTCCATGGACCCCCAGCAGCTGCCGCGCGTCGTCGGGCCGGTCGAGGCCGGCGAGGCCGACCTCGTGCTGGGCCGCCGCAGGCCCAGCAGCCGCGGTGCCTGGCCGCCGCACGCCCGGGTCGCCAACACCGCACTGAGCATCCTGATGCGCCGGCGCACCGGCCTGCGGCTGCACGACCTGGGTCCGATGCGGGCCGCCCGCCGCGCCGACCTGCTCGCGCTCGGCATCACCGACCGGCGCTTCGGCTACCCGCTGGAGATGGTCACGAAGGCCTCGGACGCCGGCTGGCGGATCCGTGAGCTCGACGTGGACTACCACCCCCGCGCGGACGGCACGAAGTCCAAGGTCACCGGCACCGTGCTGGGCACCGCGAAGACCGTCCGCGACATGTCCCGGGTGCTGTCCCGATGAGCGGCGCAGCACCGGATCCCCTGCGCAGCAGCGAGACGCAGCTGCTGGTCATCACGAAGGCCCCGGTGGCCGGGCGCAGCAAGACCCGGCTCACCCCGCCGTGCACGCCGGAGCAGGCCGCCGCCGTCGCCTCGGCCGCGGTGGGCGACACCCTCGACGTCGTCCGGGCCGCGCCCGTGCGGCGGAGGGTCGTCGCGCTGGACGGCGCCCCCGGCGACCTGGACCTGACCGGGATGGTCGTCGTGCCCCAGGTCGAGGGCGACCTCGGCACCCGGCTGGCCGCGGCGTTCGCCGATGCGATGGCCGGCGACGGCGCCCTGCCCACGCTGCTGGTCGGCATGGACACCCCGCAGATCAGCCCGGAGCTGCTCACCGACTCCCTCGCGCGGCTGGTCACCGCCGGCCCCGGCAGCGTCGTCCTCGGCACCGCCCCCGACGGCGGCTGGTGGGCCCTGGGCGTGCACTCCCCCGACGCCGCCGCCGTCCTGCCCGACGTGCCGATGTCGCGCGAGGACACCGCGGTCAACACCCGCGCGGCGCTGGAGGCAGCCGGGCTGACCGTGCACGACCTGCCCCGGCTCACCGACGTCGACCACTGGGCCGAGGCGGTGGAGGTCGCGGCGCTGTGCCCCGAGGGCAGCCGCATGCGGCGCACCGTCGAGGAGATCGCCGCGTCGCTGTGACGTCCGGACGACGCCCCCGCGACGAACGCACCGGGAAGGAGGTCACGTGACACGAGCTGTGGACCGGGTGCTGGGGGCCAGGCTGCCCGACCCTCCCGGTGCGCTGCGCCGGGGACCCCTCCGCGAGGACGCCTTCCCCAGCCCGCTGCACACCGAGCGCCGCGCGTCCCGCGTGGGCGTCTGGCTGGGTGCGGGGTTCGTCGTCTGCTTCCTGACCGGTCTGGTCAGCCACCTCATCCAGGACCCACCGGGCTGGTTCGTCTGGCCGGCGGGTCCGGTGTGGCTCTACCGCGTCACCCAGGGCACCCACGTCGCGGTCGGCCTGGCGCTGATCCCGCTGCTGCTGGTCAAGCTGTGGACGGTCTACCCGAAGCTGTTCAGCTGGCCCCCGGCGGCCACACCGGCCAAGGCTGTCGGCCGGATCAGCATCCTGGTGCTGGTGGGCAGCTCGATGTTCATGCTGATCACCGGGCTGGTGAACATCAGCCAGTGGTACCCGTTCGGTTTCGGGTTCCGGTCGGCGCACTACTGGACCGGCTGGGTCGCCGTCGGCGCGGTGCTGACCCACGTCGGTTCCTACGCCCCGCAGATCCGGCGTGGTCTCGCCCGTCGCGGCACCCCCGCCGCGGTCGCCGGCCTGGCCCCCGAGGAGGCCGACCGGGTCCACGACGAGACCGACGCGGAGGAGACCGGACCGGTCAGCCGCCGCGCCTTCGTCGCCGCCGCGGTGGCGACGACGGGGGCCGTGGCGCTCACCCAGTGGGGCCAGACGGTCTCCCCCCTGGCCCAGGTCTCGGTGCTGAGCCCGCGCATCCCGGGCTACGGACCGCAGGACCTGCCGGTCAACCAGACGGCCGAGGGCGCCGGGGTCACCGAGACCGCCGTCGACCCGGCCTACCGCCTCGTCGTGGAGGGACCGACCCCGCTGGAGCTCACCCTGGCCGACCTGCAGGCGTTCCCGCAGTACACCGAACGGCTGCCCATCGCCTGCGTCGAGGGGTGGAGCTCCAACGCCGACTGGACCGGTCCGCGCCTGCGGGACGTCCTGGCCGCAGCCGGCCTGCCCCGCGGGGCGGTGGTGCACGTCGAGTCCATCCAGACCGGCGGGTCCTACCGGGTCTCCACCGTGTCCAAGCCGCACTCGGCGAGCGAGAAGACCCTGCTCGCCCTGCGGCTGAACGGGGAGGAGCTGCACGTCGACCACGGCTACCCGGTGCGGCTGATCGCCCCCAACCGCCCCGGTGCGATGCAGACGAAGTGGCTGGGCCGCATCGCACCGGGTGCCGCGGGGGTGGGGTCGTGACCAGGGTGAGCACGCCGCCGCCGGACCACCGGTACGTCTCCGACGATTCCCGGCCCCTGCGCTCGGCGCTGACCCCGTGGTGGCGCTGGCTGTTCCTGGTGCCGGGCCTGGTCGCCGTCGGGGTGGGCGGCTACGGCCTGTGGACCGACCTGAGCGCCAGCGCACTGGGCTCGTGGGCGGTGTGGTTCGTCGGGTCCGCGCTGGTCAACGACCTGCTCGTCGCCCCCGTCTGGATCGCCCTAGGCTGGCTGGCGGCCCGGGTGCTGCCCCGCCCCGCCCGCGCCCCGGCCGTGGTGGGGGTCGCCGTCAGCGGGGCCGTGTCGCTGGTGGCGCTGCCCTTCCTCCTCGGGTTCGGCGGCGACCCCGGCGACTACTCCTTCGAGCCGCGCAACTACGGCCTGACCCTGCTGGTGGTCGTCGGCGTCGTGCTGGCCGTGTCCGCCGCGTGGGCCGCCGTCCGCGTTCAGCGGGCGCGCGACTCCGCGTAGCGGGCGAACCGCTTCAGCGACAGCCGCACGCCGGCCACGAAGCCGGGCTTGACCAGCGGCCAGCCCAGCCGGCCCAGCGCACCCAGCGGCAGGTCGAGGGTCTCCACCCAGACGAAGGTGGACCCACCGCCCGCGCGCTCGCGCACCTGGAAGCTGCCCGTGCCCCGCACCACGCGCCCGGTGTGCCGCACGTCCACCACGCTCGGCGGCTCCCAGCCGGTGATGGTCATCCGGTCCAGCACACCCAGGCGCCGCCCGCCGGGCAGCGGGATGCCGGTGACCGCCTCGATCCGGCCGCCCACCTCCTGCGCGGGGCCGTCGACGGTGCGGACGTCGGTGAGCAGCATCCACTCGCCCTGCGTGGTCCAGTCGACCAGCGCGGCGAACACCTGCTCCCGCGGGGCGTCGACGTCCACGGTCTCGACCAGCTCAGGCACCCGGGTCCTCCTCGTCGTCCACAGCAGGGTCCTCTGCGGGCTGCGCGGCGCGCAGCTGCGCGATCTCGACGTCGCGCTCGTCGATGGTCTGCGCCAACTGCTCCAGGAGCCAGTCGACCTCGGTCATCCGGTAGCCCCGGACGGTCACCGACACCTGCAGCGCCCGGACGTCGTCCCCGGTGACCGGCCGGTCGTCGGGCAGCTCCACCGGCGAGCGGTCGAGCTCCGCGGGCGGCTGGGTCTCCCCGCGGCCCAGCAGCAGCGAGGCGCCGAGGAACAGCAGCCCGCCGACAAGCACCAGGCCGACGACGAAGACGACGAACGTCATCACCGGGTCAGCCCTCGACCGGGGCGGGGTCGCCGGAGTCCTGCCCCGCTGCCTCCCGGGCGGCGTCGGCGGCACGGATGACGCGCACGGCCTCGGCGACGTCGTCGGTGACCGTGAGGAGGTCGAGGTCCTTGGGCGAGACCATCGCGTGGTCGGCCAGTGTGCCGCGGATCCAGTCCAGCAGACCTGCCCAGTAGGCGCTGCCGAACAGGATCACCGGGAACCGGGTCACCTTGGTGGTCTGCACCAGGGTGAGCGCCTCGAACAGCTCGTCGAGGGTGCCGAAGCCGCCGGGCAGGATCACGAACGCCTGCGCGTACTTCACGAACATCGTCTTGCGCACGAAGAAGTAGCGGAAGGAGATGCCGACGTCGACCCACTCGTTGAGCTCCTGCTCGAACGGCAGCTCGATGCCCAGCCCGACCGACATCCCCCCGGCCTCACAGGCGCCCTTGTTGGCCGCCTCCATCGCGCCCGGGCCGCCGCCGGTGATGACCGCGTACCCGGCCTGCGCCAGCGCCGCGCCGAGCTCGACGCCGGCGGCGTAGAACGGGTCGTCGGGCTTGGTCCGCGCGCTGCCGAAGACGCTGACGGCACGCGGCAGCTCGGCGAGCAGCCCGAAGCCCTCGACGAACTCCGACTGGATGCGCAGCACCCGCCACGGGTCCCCGTGGACCCAGTCCGAGGGGCCGCGGGAGTCCAGCAGCCGCTGGTCGGTCGTCGTCCCCTCGCGGCGCGGGTCGGGCTCGCCGCCGCGCAGCTGGATCGGTCCGCGGGTGCGGCGCCGCTCGCGCCGTCCACCGTCGTCGCTCATGCCGTGTCCCCCGTGCTGGTCGGTGCGGTCAGGAAGGCCACCAGGGCGTCCTCGGCGGGCTGCAGCCGGTCGACCCGGACGTGCTCGCCGCGCTGGTGGGCCTGGTTCGGGTCCCCGGGACCGTAGTTGACCGCGGGGATCCCGAAGGCGGCGAACCGTGCGACGTCGGTCCAGCCCAGCTTGGCCCTGGCCGGCCGTCCGACCGCGGCGACGAACGCGGCGGCCGCGGGCTCGGACAGGCCCGGCAGCGCACCGCCGGACATGTCGGTGACCTCGAGGGTGACCCCGGCGGCGAGCGCGTCGGCGAAGACCTCGCGGACGTGCGCCTCGGCGGCGTCCTCGTCGCGGTCGGGGGCGAACCGGAAGTTCACGGTCACCCGGCACTCGTCGGGGACGACGTTGCCGGCCACCCCGCCCTCGATCCGCACCGCGTTGAGGCCCTCGCGGAAGCGCAGCCCGTCGATCTCGACCTCGCGCGCCTCGTAGGCCTCCAGGACGGCCAGGATCGACGAGGCCCCGTGGATGGCGTTGCGGCCCAGCCAGGACCGCGCGCTGTGCGCCCGCTCGCCGGGCACGGTGAGGACGACGCGCATCGTGCCCTGGCAGCCGCCCTCGACGTCGCCGTCGGTGGGCTCGAGCAGTATGGCGAGGTCGCCGTACAGCCAGCCGCGCAGCTCGCGGGCCACCCGGCCGAGACCGTTCTTCACGGCCTCGACCTCCTCGTTGTCGTAGAACACGAACGTCAGGTCGTGCGCGGGCTGCGCGCCGGGGACGCCGAGGAGCCCGGCGACCCGCAGCATCAGCGCATCGCCCGCCTTCATGTCGCTGGTGCCGCAGCCGTACAGCCGCTCCTCGCCGTCCACGGTCTCCACCCGGCTGGGCACGTTGTCGGCGATCGGCACGGTGTCCAGGTGGCCGGCGAGCACGACGCGGGTGTCGCGGTCGAGGTCGGTTCGGGCCAGCACGCAGTTGCCGATCCGGACCACCTCCAGGCCGCCGAGGCCGCGCAGCGCCGCCTCGACGGCGTCGGCCAGCGGCTCCTCGGTGCCCGAGACGGACGGGACGTCGACCAGGGCCCGGGTGAGGGTGAGGACGTCGGCGGTCAGGTCGAGGGCCGGAACGGTCACGGGCGGCAGCCTACGGTCGCCTACGCTCGGGCCCCGTGACTGATGCACCCACCGGCGCCACCGCCGTCGGCCTGGCCACCGTGACCACCGCCGGCGTCGTCCTCGACACCTGGTTCCCCTCCCCCGCGCTGGGCGCGGTGGACGGCGGCACGGGCACCGAGCGGCTGGGCACCCTGGAGCTGGAGGGCGAGCTGGGCCCGGACTTCGGGTCCCTGGTGCGCGTGGACGACGCCCGGGGCGTCGAGGTGGTCGGCGTCCGGACGACGATCGCCGACCTCGCGGCCGCGCCGGTGGACGCCCACGACGTCTACCTCCGGCTGCACCTGCTCTCCCACCGCCTCGTCCGTCCGCACGGGCTCAGCCTGGACGGCCAGTTCGGCCTGCTCACCAACGTCGCCTGGACGACGGCCGGCCCGGTCGAGGCCGCGGACTGGACGCCGGTGCGCGCGGCGAAGGTGCGGGCCGCGCACGGGCACGTCACCGTCACCCACGTCGACAAGTTCCCTCGGATGGTCGACTACGTGCTCCCCTCCGGCGTGCGCATCGGCGACGGCGACCGGGTGCGACTGGGTGCGCACCTGGCCGAGGGCACCACGGTCATGCACGAGGGCTTCGTGAACTTCAACGCCGGGACGCTCGGCCCCTCCATGGTGGAGGGCCGCATCTCCGCCGGTGTGGTGGTGGGCGCGGACTCCGACGTCGGCGGCGGCGCCTCGATCATGGGCACGCTGTCCGGCGGCGGGAAGCAGGTCGTGTCGATCGGGTCCGGCTGCCTGCTGGGCGCCAACGCCGGCATCGGCATCTCCCTCGGCGACAAGTCCGTGGTCGAGGCCGGCTGCTACGTCACCGCCGGCTCGCGGGTGACGCTGCCCGACGGGTCGGTGGTCAAGGCGGTGGAGCTGTCCGGGAAGCCCGGGCTGCTGTTCCGCCGCAACTCGGTGTCCGGCGCGCTGGAGGCCTTGCCTCGCGACGGCGACTGGGGCGCGCTCAACGCCGCCCTGCACGCCAACTGACCGGCCAGAGCCCGGTGGCGACGACACCCGATGACCCGGACACCGAGTACGGCCGGGTCTGGGCGGCCGACTACGACCGCTGGGAGGACACCAGCACGGTGACCGCCCTGGTGGGACGGGTCGTCGCGCTCGCGGCCGGGCGACCGGTGCTCGAGCTCGCCGCCGGTACCGGCCGGCTCGCCATCCCCCTCGCCCAGGCCGGGCTCGACGTCACCGCGAGCGACGTGTCCCCCGAGATGGTCGCCGTGCTCCGGTCCAAGCCAGGCGCCGAACTCGTGCGGAGCCGGGTCGAGAGCATGGACGCCGTCGTCGACGAACGGCGCTACGGGGTGGTCCTCATCGCCTGCAACAGCATCTGGATGCTGCCGACGGCGCAGCGCCAGGTCGCCGCGCTGCGCAGTGCAGGCGGGCTGCTGCTCCCGGGAGGCACCCTCCTCGTGGAGATGGGGGTGCTCGCTCTCCCGCGCCCGGTCGGACCCCGGCCGGTCACCTGGGGGCCCGGCGAGGAGGGTTCGGTGGAGTCCTGGGTCGACCCGGCCACCGGCCTGCTCGTCTTCGACTTCGTGATGGGCGACGGGTCACACCGGGTCGACCGCGTACGTCACCTGACCGTCGACGACCTCCGGGCACTGGCCCTCGACGCCGGGCTGACCGTGGTCGCGGTCGAGGAGGCCTGGACCGGGCGGCCGCCCGGCGAGGACGCGGCCGGGGTCGTCGTCCACCTCAGGTGAGGCCGGCGGGCTCCGCCGGCGGCGCGGTGAGGTGCTCCAGGACGGCGACGACGAACTCCTGGGGCCGCTCCACGTGCGGGGAGTGGCCGACCCCGGGCAGCACGACCTCGCGGTAGGACCCGCCGCTGGCGGCGTAGCGGTCGAGCACGGTGCGGGTCTGGGTGACCATCGGCTGGGGCGGGAAGGCCTCCGCGCCGGGCCAGCCGGGCACCGCGCCGATCGAGCCGAGGAACGCCAGGTCGAAGGCGGAGGTGTCGCTGACGATCTGGTCGGCGTCGCCCCGGACCCACAGCACCGGCGGCTTGACCGGCAGCTCGGTGATGCCCGAGAGGTCCATGACCGTCGGGGCCATGGTGTTCAGCACCCCGCGGCTGCCCGGCGCTGCGCCCGGCCAGGCGTCGGCGGCCACGACGTCGCCGGGGTAGTGGTCCTCGCCGGTGCGGGTGGTGAGCATGGAGGCGACGTAGACGTCCTCCAGCTGCTCGTCGACCGGCAGGCTGCCCGGCGCCACGTAGAAGGCCCGGAGGATCGAGCGCGGGCTGGTGGGCGCGTCGGCGGTGGTGTCCCCGGCGGCCAGTGCCGCGACGAAGTCCGGGTTGGCCCCGCCGGCGCCGGCACCGGTGCCGTCGGGGTGCACGCGGTGGCCGTCGGGGCCCGCCGTCCCGCCGAAGCCGAACGGCGAGACCGGCGCCACGAGGGTGACCGACCCGACCCGGTCGGCGTGGTCGAGCAGGTGCTGCAGCACCACGCCGCCGCCCATGCTCCAGCCGACCAGGTGCACGCTGTCGGCACCCAGCGCGGTGACCAGCGCCTCGAGGTCGTCGGACCAGTCGCGCACGCCGCGGGTGGCGTCGACCGGGGCCGGGTCGGTGCCGCCGAAGCCGCGCAGGTCGACCGCCAGCACCCGCCACGGGCCCTCCAGCGCCAGCAGCGGCTGCTGCCAGAACAGGGCCGAGCTGACGTTGCCGTGCACCAGCAGCACCACCTCGCCGCCGCCGTGGGGGTCGACGTCCTCGCGGTGCAGCACCTGCTGGGTCAGCCGGTCGGTCCCGACCTTCGTGGCGCGGACTCCGGGCAGCAGGTGGTCGGTCACGGCGCAGAGGCTAGCCAGCACCGCCGTGTCCGGACAGGGCATCGCGCGCGCCCCACCTACCCTGGGAACGGTGACCAGCGCACGGACGGCGGCCCAGCGGCCCCGCCCGCGCCCGCGTCCGCGTCCGCCCGCCCGACGCCGGAAGAAGCGCGCCGGCCGGATGGCCGGGCTGTGGGCCCCGCTGCTGGTCGTCGTGGTGGCCGTCGTCGGCCTGTCCTGGGACACCGACAGCCAGGGGGTGCCGCCGGTGGCCGGTCGCTGCACGGTCGCCGGGTCGGCGCTGACCATCACCAACGAGCAGGCGGCCAACGCCGCCACCATCGCCGCCGTCGCGCGCAGCCGCGGGCTGCCCGAGCGGGCCACCGTGATCGCGCTGGCCACCGCCCAGCAGGAGTCCCGGTTGCGCAACCTCGCCTACGGCGACCGCGACTCCCTCGGCCTGTTCCAGCAGCGGCCCTCGCAGGGCTGGGGGTCGCCGGAGCAGGTGCAGGACCCGGTCTACGCGACGGGGAAGTTCCTCGACGGCCTGGTCGAGGTCCCCGGCTGGGAGACCGGCCGGCTCACCGAGGTCGCGCAGACCGTGCAGCGGTCCGGGTTCCCCGAGGCCTACCAGCAGTGGGAGGAGATGGGCACGACGCTGGCGGGCGCCCTGCTGGCGACCACCCCCGCCGCCCTGTCGTGCACCTACTCGCCCCCGCAGGCGGCCGGGCCGGTGGACGACCGGGCCGCCGCGGTCGCCGACGTCGTCCGCCGGGAGGCCGGCTCCCCGACGGTGCAGCCCGGTGGCGTCGTGCAGGTCGGCGTCACCGGCTGGCCCGAGGTCACCTGGGCCGTCGCGCACGCGCAGAACCTGCAGCTCACGGAGGTGCAGTACACCAACTGGCGCTGGACGCCGGCCGACGGTTGGTCGCAGGACGCCGCCGACGACGTCGGCGCGGTGCTCCGCCTGCAGCTGGCGGTCTAGGGACGTCGGGTCAGGAGGACAGCCGCGCGACGGCGGCGTCCACCCGCTCGTCGGTGGCGGTCAGCGCCATGCGCACGTGCCGCTCCCCCGCCGGGCCGTAGAACGACCCCGGGGCCACGACGACGCCGAGGTCGGCCAGGCGGTCGACGGTCGTCCAGCAGTCCTCGTCCCGGGTGACCCACAGGTACAGGCCGGCCTCGGAGTGCTCGACCCGCCCGCCCCAGGCCTCCACCGCCGCGCGCAGCCGCCGGCGCCGGGCGCCGTAGCGGGCCCGGGCCAGCTCGACGTGCTCGTCGTCGGCCAGCGCCGCCACCATCGCGGCCTGCACCGGTCCGGGCACCAGCAGGCCCAGGTGCCGGCGCGCCTCCCAGACCCGGCCGACCAGGGCGGGGTCGCCGGACAGCAGCCCGGCCCGGTAGCCCGCCGCGGTGGACTGCTTGGACAGCGAGTGCACGGCCAGCAGGCCCTCGTGGGTGCCCCCGGAGACGGACGGGTGCAGCACCGAGGTGGGGGCGGCGTCCCAGCCCAGCTCGACGTAGCACTCGTCGGCGACCACGGGCACGCCGCGCTCGCGGCCCCACGCCACCCAGGCGCGCAGCTGCTCGGGCGACAGCACCCGGCCGTGCGGGTTGCCCGGGGAGTTCAGCCAGACCAGCGCCGGGTCGGCGACGGCGTCCGGCGGGGTGTCGCTGCGCACCACCGGCAGGCCGGCCACGACCGCGCCGACCTCGTAGGTGGGGTAGGCGACCTCGGGGATGACGACCGTGCCGGCCCGCAGGCCCAGCAGGGTGGGCAGCAGCGCGACGAGCTCCTTGGAGCCGACGGTCGGGACGACCGACGGCAGCGCACCCAGCGGGTCGGCCAGCTGCACGCCGAGGCGGCGGGACAACCAGCCGGCCGCGGCGGTGCGCAGGTCAGCGGTCCCCAGCGCGGTCGGGTAGCCGGGGGCGTCGGCGGCGTCGGCCAGCGCCGTCCGCAGCACGTCGGGTGTGGGGTCGACCGGCGTGCCGATCGACAGGTCCACCGTGCCCCCCGGGTGCTCGGCCGCCCGCGCGCGGGCCGGCCGGAGCGAGTCCCAGGGGAAGTCCGGCAGCGAGCGGGAGGTCACTCCCCCTGCGGCGGCAGCGCCGCGACCAGCGGGTGGTCCTTGCCGACCTTGCCGGTGCGGGCCGCGCCGCCGGGGCTGCCCAGCTCGGAGAAGAACTCCACGTTGGCGTTGTAGAAGTCCTTCCACTTGTCCGGGACGTCGTCCTCGTAGTAGATGGCCTCGACCGGGCAGACCGGCTCGCAGGCGCCGCAGTCCACGCACTCGTCGGGGTGGATGTAGAGCATCCGGTCGCCCTCGTAGATGCAGTCCACCGGGCACTCGTCGATGCACGCCTTGTCGAGGACGTCGACGCATGCCTGGGTGATGACGTAGGTCACGGGGGTCCCTCCGGGGTGCGGGCCAGAGCGCTTCTGGGTGGCACCAGTATGGGTCCGGGGACGGGGCCCAGCGAGACCAGGGTCGCCTCACCACCCCACCGGGTCGGACCGAGGAGGAGCCGTGGGTCAGCGCCGCAGCCCGCTCGACGTCGTCGAGCTCGAACTGCTCGCCGCGCGCGGGTGGCGCGGCGGCGAGGTGCAGCAGTTGGGCGCGTGGCTGCTGCGGGCCGGGGGCGCCGGGTACTCCAGCCGGGCGCACTCCGCGCTCGCCGTCGGCGACCCGGGGGTGCCGCTGCCCGACGCGGTCGCCGCCGTCGGGGACTGGTACCGCGACCGCGGGCTGCGGCCCTGCGTGCAGCTGCCCGGCCGGCAGGCCCGCCCGGCCGATGCCGCCTTCGCCGCCGCCGGCTGGGAGCGCGACGAGGACACCCTGGTGCTCACCACCGAGCTGGACCCGATCGGTCCCCCTCCCCGCGTCGAGCTGGCACCGGTGCCCGACGACGCCTGGCTGGACGCCGCCCGGCAGCACGGCGGCGACCCGCTCCCGCCCGGGGCGCGGGCCGTGCTCACCGGCGCCGACCGGCTGGCCTTCGCCTCGGTCCGGGAGGACGACGGCGCGGTGGTGGCGGTCGCCCGCGGGGTGCTGACCGACGACTGGCTCGGCATCACCGCGGTCACCGTCGCCGAGCGCGCCCGGCGCGGCGGGCTGGCCACGTCGCTGACCCGGGCGCTGCAGTCCTGGGCCGTCGACGCCGGGGCCCGCTGGTGCTACCTGCAGGTGGTCGCCGGCAACGCGCCCGCCCGGGCCCTGTACCGCCGGCTGGGCTTCATCGAGCACCACCGCTACCACTACCGCCGCGGCTGAGCGCGCGCCCGACCGCGAAGGAACCGAAGAGCACCCCGACCAGCAGGAACGCCAGGCCCACGACCTGGGTCGCGGTGGTCGCCCCGGTGATCACCAGGTCGCCCTCCGGCCGGCGCACCGAGGCGCCGACCGCCACGACCAGCCAGGTCACCACCGGCAGGACGGCGACCAGCCGGGACCCCGACAGCCGGTGCGCCCACGCGACCAGCATCAGGTTGCCCACCCCAGCACCGACCACCGACAGCGGCACGGGCACCGACCCGACCCGCAGCGGCAGCCAGAACACCTCCACCACCGCCAGCCAGAAGGCGACGGCGACGGCCAGCAGCGCCCAGCCGGTGGTGCGCAGGCCGCTCACAGGCCCGCGAACAGGTCGGTCTCCCAGCCGTGCGGCCCGTCGCCGGGCCCGCGCTCGCCACGCACCAGGCGGTAGTACTCGGTGGTGAGGACCTCCTGGCCGAGGTTGTTCGACAGCGCGAAGAAGTCGCCGTCCAGGGTCAGCTGGGTGGCGTGCGCGGCCATCGCGGCGGCCTTCTCCCCGCGGAAGGCGGCGCCGTCGAGCTCGCAGCTGACGTCGGCGTCCTCGGCGGCGAAGGGGATCTCCCGGGCGTCGGTGACGCCGTCGTACCCGGTGCCGGCGGCGGCCAGGGCGTCCAGGCCCTGCTGCAGCACCGACACGGGCACGCAGGTCCAGTAGAGCTTGGCCACGTGGTGCGGCTCGCCCAGGTCCGGCCGGTACCCGGCATCGGCCGCGGCGTCGGCAGCGGCCATGGTCACCCGGTGGGCCTGCACGTGGTCGGGGTGGCCGTACCCGCCGTGCTCGTCGTAGCCGACCACGACCTGGGGCCGGACCTCCCGCAGCACGGCCACGGCGGCGGCCACGGCCTCGTCGAGGTCGGCGTTCCAGAACGCCCGGGGGTGGGCGTTGGCCGGGGTGCCGACCATGCCGGAGTCCCGCCAGCGGCCGGTGCCGCCGAGGAAGCGGTGGTCGGTCACGCCCAGGGCGGCCATCGCCCGCTCCAGCTCGACGATGCGGTACCCGCCGAGCTGGTCGGCCTGGTCGGCGGCCAGCCCGGCCAGCTCCGGGACGAGGATCTCGCCCTCCTCCCCCAGCGTGCAGGTGAGCAGGGTGACGTGCGCGCCCTCGGCGACGTAGCGCGCCATGGTGGCCCCGTTGTTGATCGACTCGTCGTCGGGGTGGGCGTGCACGAGCAGGAGACGACGGTCAGACGGGGCCACCCGGCCATGATCCCCTACAGGATCCGCTGCGCCTCGGCGTAGTGGCAGGCGCTCTGATGGGCGGGGCCGCGGGACTCCAGCGGCGGCTCGACGGTCATGCACTTCTCGCGCTGGGCCTCGTTCAGCACGCCCGCGAACTTCTGGCAGCGGGTGCGGAACCGGCAGCCCGAGGGCGGGTTGGCCGGGCTCGGCACGTCACCGGTGATGATGATCCGCTGCCGGTTGCGCTCGCGGCGCGGGTCGGGCAGCGGGATCGCCGACAGCAGGGCCTGGGTGTAGGGGTGGGTGGGCCGGTCGAACAGCTCGTCCCGCGGAGCCACCTCGATGATCTTGCCGAGGTACATGACGGCGACGCGGTCGGAGATGTGCCGGACCACCGACAGGTCGTGCGCGATGAACAGGTAGGACAGGCCCAGCCGCTCCTTGAGGTCCTCCAGCAGGTTGATCACACCCGCCTGGATGGACACGTCCAGCGCCGACACCGGCTCGTCGAGCACCAGCACCTTGGGCTCCAGGGCCAGCGCGCGGGCGATGCCGATGCGCTGGCGCTGACCACCGGAGAACTCCGCCGGGTAGCGGTTGGTGTGCTCGGGGTTCAGGCCGACGGTCTCCACCAGGGTGCGCACCCGCTCGCGCAGCTCGGCCTCGTCCTTGGTCAGGCCGTGGATGATCAGCGGCTCGGCCACGATGTCGAAGACGGGCAGCCGCGGGTTCAGCGAGGCGTAGGGGTCCTGGAACACGATCTGGATGTCCCGGCGCAGGGGCCGCATCTCCTTGCGGCCCAGGCCCACCAGCTCGCGCCCCTGGAACGTCACCGAGCCACCGGTGGCCGGCTGCAGGTTGAGGATGGCCCGGCCGGTGGTCGACTTGCCGCAGCCGGACTCCCCGACCAGGCCGAGCACCTCACCGGGGTAGAGGTCCAGGTCCAGCCCGTCGACGGCGCGCACGGCGCCGACGGTGCGCTTGATCAGCCCGCCGCCCTTGATCGGGAAGTGCTTCTCCAGGCCGCGGACGCTCAGGATGGGCTCTCGGGTGGCGGTCATCGCCGGTCTCCGTCCGTGCTCGGGCTCGCGGTCGGCTCCAGCAGCGAGCCGGTGCCCGGCTGCGGGGTGGGGTCGGTGCGCTCGCCGACCGGGTCGCCGGGCGCCCCGTCGTCGGCGGTGCCGGCGGCCGCGGCCACGGCGGCAGCGCGGCCGTCACCGGTCGGGACGTCGTCGTCATCGTCGTCGTCCGCGGCGTCGAACACCGTCGACGCCTCGCCGTGGGCCTTGGCCACCTCGTCGACGCGGATGCAGGCCGCGGTGTGCCCACCGCCGACGTCGGCCGGCTCGGGCTCGGTGACGTCGCACTCGGCCACGTGCAGCGGGCAGCGCGGCGCGAAGGGGCACCCCGGGGGCATGTTGACCACCGAGGGCGGCGAGCCCTTGATGGGGGTGAGCCGCTGCTTGGTGGAGGAGTCCAGCCGGGGCAGCGAGCCGAGCAGGCCCAGCGTGTAGGGCATCCGCGGCTCGTAGTAGATGTCCTCGACCCCGCCGATCTCGACCGGCCGGCCGGCGTACATGACCAGCACCCGGTCGGCGATGCCGGCGACCACACCCAGGTCGTGGGTGATGAGCACCATCGCCGCACCGGTCTCGGACAGCGCGGTCTGCAGCACCTCGAGGATCTGCGCCTGCACGGTCACGTCGAGGGCCGTCGTCGGCTCGTCGGCGATGATCACGTCGGGCTGGTTGGCCATCGCGATGGCGATGACCACGCGCTGGCGCATGCCGCCGGAGAACTCGTGCGGGTAGGACCGCACCCGCTCCGCGGCGTTGGGGATGCCGACCATGCCCAGCAGGTCGGCGGCCCGGGCCTGCGCGGCCTGGGAGGAGAGCTTCTTGTCGTGGACCCGCAGCGTCTCCTCGATCTGGTAGCCCACCCGGTAGACCGGGTCCAGCGAGGTCATCGGGTCCTGGAAGATCATGGACACGCCCTTGCCGCGCACCCGGGACATCGCCCGGTCGCCCTGCCCGAGCAGTTCCTGGCCGCGGTACTTCACCGAGCCGCTGACCCGCGCGGAGGCCGGCAGCAGCCCCATCACGGCCAGCGACGTCACCGACTTGCCCGACCCGGACTCGCCGACGATGCCCAGCACCTCACCCGAGCGCAGGGTGTAGTCCACCCCGCGGACGGCGTGCACCAGCCCGTCCTCGGTCGGGAACCGGACGTTGAGGTCCTCGACGGCCAGCAGCGGCGCCGCGGGATCGGTGTCTTCCTTGATCGTCATGGACTAGCCCCTCAGGCCCGCACGCGGCGGTTGCTCGGGTCGAAGGCATCGCGGATCCCGTCGCCGATCAGGTTGATCGACAGCACGATGACCAACAGCGTGATGCCGGGGAAGTAGAAGAGCCAGGGCCGGGTCGTGGTGGCCTGCACCCCGTCGGAGACCAGGCGGCCCAGGGAGGTCTGGTTGGCCCCGTTCACACCGAACCCGAGGTAGGTCAGCGACGCCTCGAGGATGATCGCGGTGGCCGCGGCCAGCGTCGTCCAGACGATCAGCGACCCCAGCGCGTTCGGGATCAGGTGCTTGAAGATGATCCGGGTGTTCGAGGCGCCCAGGGCGTGCGCGGCCTCGACGTACTCCTTCTCGCGCAGCGAGAGGAACTGGCTGCGCACGATGCGGGCCAGGTCCAGCCAGCCGAACAGCCCCAGGATGATGCCGACGCCCAGCGGCGTGCGGCTGGAGGGGAAGTTGCTGGCCACGACGATGAGCACGACCAGCAGCGGCACGGTCAGGATCAGGTCGACCAGGCGCATGAGGACGCTGTCGACCCACTTGCCGAAGTAGCCGGCCAGTGCGCCGACCAGCAGGCCCAGCGGCAGGGCGATGACGACGAACAGCAGCACGATGAACAGCGAGCGCTGCACACCCTGCATGAGGCCGGCCAGCAGGTCACGGCCGATGGCGTCGCTGCCCAGCGGGTAGCCCAGGGTCCCGGGGGGCACCGACTGGGCGCCGGAGTTCTGGGTGGCGTAGCTGGTCGTGTAGACCAGCGGGCCCAGGAAGCCGAAGGCCAGCAGCAGGACGAAGACGACCAGGCCGGTCATGCCGACCTTGTTGCGCAGGAAGCGCCGGACGATCTGCTGCCGCTGGCTGCGGGCCTTGACGGTGAACTCGCGCTCGACGCCGCCGCCGACGGGGGCGCCGGGCTCTGCGGGGACGGCCGCCTCGGCGGCGGCCTGGGTGGTGGCCATGGGAGGTCCTCTCAGCCGGTCAGGACAGGCGGATGCGCGGGTCGAGGACCGCGTACAGGACGTCGGCGACGAGGTTGAAGACCACCACGAACACGGCGCTGACCAGCAGCCAGCCCAGGACGACGTTGATGTCGTTCTGGCCGATGCCGTCCTGCAGCAGGTACTCGCCCATGCCGTGCCAGACGAAGACCTGCTCGGTGATCACCGCGCCGCCGAACAGCGTGCCGATGCCCAGCGCCACGACGGTGGTCAGCGGGATGAGGGCGTTGCGCAGGCCGTGCTTCATGACCACGCGGCGGTAGGGCAGACCCTTCGCGCGAGCCAGCCGCATGTAGTCCGACCCGAGCACGTCGAGCATCGCCGAGCGCTGGAAGCGGCTCCACGCGGCGAAGGACAGCAGCGCCAGGCTGATGGTGGGCAGCACCAGGTGACCGATGCGGTCGCTCCACAGCTCCCAGCCCGAGGCGTAGAGCGAGAGCCCCGGTGTCTCCTCACCGATCGTGTAGAGCACTTGTCGGCCGAAGATGTCGTTGACCCCGCCGGCGACGAACTCCTTGAGGATCGCGGCGAACCAGAAGGTCGGCAGCGCGATCAGCAGGTACGCCAGGAAGGTGAAGGCGTAGTCGGACGGCTTGTACTGCCGGACGGCGCCGATGACGCCCACGATCACCGCGAGGACCACCGCGATGATGATCGCCAGCACGATCATCCGGCCGGTCACCATCAGGCGGCCGGGCAGCTGCTCGCTCACCGGCGTGCCGTTGATGGTCTCGCCGAAGTTGCCGGTGACCACGCCGGAGAGCCAGCGCCAGTACCGGACGAAGAAGTTGTCGTTGAGCCCGAGCTGCTCACGGAGGTTGTTGAAGAACGACTCCGGGGGCCGGGGGTTCTGCGTGTAGTACTTCGACAGCGGGTCGAAGCTCGCCGCGCAGAGCGCGAACACCAGGAACGAGCTGGCGAGCAACACGAAGACGGATGCGATGACCCGTCGGATCGTGAAGAAGAACATGCGGGGACCTTACGCCGTGAGCGGAAGTCGTCCGGTCGGGACGACCTGGTCAGCTGGGGACGTACACATCGCGGACACAGCACGGCCCCCGGGGGGTGCCCCCGGGGGCCGTGACTGCGATCTGCGATCAGGTGGTGCGGTGGATCATGCCGACCAGGTGGTCAGCGGGTCACTGCGTGGTCCACGTGTCGGAGTTCCAGAGCGGGCCGGCCTGCGTCGAGTTGTCCTCGACGTTGCTGATCGAGCTCTGGTAGGCGATGAACGTGGGCTTCTGGTACAGCGGCACCGTGGCGACCTGGCCCCAGAGCAGGGCGTCGATCTGGTTGCCCAGCTCGGCCTGCTTGTCGGGGTCGGGCTCGACCTGGAACTGCTGGAACAGGGCGTCGATCTCCGGGGTGCCCTGGCGGGAGTAGTTCTGCCCGATGTTGTCACCCTGCGGCGACTGGTAGATCGACTGCGTGGCGCCGCGGAACGGCGACCCGACCCAGGCGAAGAGCGCCGCCTGGAAGCCACCGGCCTCCAGCGAGGTCGGCTTGTCCGCACCGGCGAAGATGTCCGGGTTGGCGTTGAACGTCGCCTCGATGCCGGCCAGGGCCAGCTGCGGGATCATGACCTCGATGGTGGTCTGGCGCAGCGGGTTGTTGGCGGTGGTGTCGATCTGCACCGTCAGCCGCTGGCCGTTCTTGGCGTAGACGCCGTCGGCCCCCAGGACCCAGCCGTCGCCCTCCAGGGTCTGCTTGGCCAGCGCGGTGTTCTGCGTCTTGTACTGGTCAGGCGCGGTGTCCTGGTACTGCGGCTGGTTGTTGAAGTAGATCCGGTTCTCCAGCACCTGCGCGTCGGAGGAGAACTGGCCGACGGTCTGGTCGACGATCTCCTGCCGGTTGAGGGCCATGGTGAAGGCCTGCCGCACGGCCAGGTCGCCGAGCGGCCCGTAGGTGGTGTTGAAGTCCAGGTGCTCGAAGGACAGACCGAAGTTGACGGCGCTGGAGACGTTGGGCTCCAGACCCTGCACCTGGTCGACCAGGTCCAGCTGCGGCTGCGGGTAGATCACGCCGAGCTCGCCGGACTGGATGCCCTGCACCGCCGTGGTCGGGTCGTTGCCGATGTTCTGCACGACCAGCTGGGCCAGCCCGGTCGGCTCGCCCCACCACTCCGGGTTCGGCGTCAGGACGACGATCTGGCCGCCGACGTCGATGTTCTCCTTCTTGATCTGCCACGGACCGGCGGAGATGTCGTCGACGATGCCGTCGGCGATCGGCCAGCCGTTGGTGATCGTGTCGCAGAGCGCGACAGGGTCCTCGTTGTCCATCAGGTGCGCCGGCAGCAGGTTGCCGAACAGCGACTGCCAGTCGGAGAACGGGGTGTCGTAGGTGACGGTGACGGTCCTGTCGCCGTCCCCGGAGCCCTCGACCGAGCCGATCTGCTCGTAGCCGGTGGTCGACAGCAGGGAGGCGCAACCGCCGTCGGCCGGGTCACCGGAGCGGCTCATCCGCCAGGTGAACTCGAAGTCGGCCGCCGTGATCGGGGTGCCGTCGCTCCACACCGCGTCGGGGTTGATCTCGTAGGTGTTGACCTGGCCACCGCCCGAGGTGTCCAGCTCCGGCTCCGACGCCAGCAGGTCCTGGTCCCACTTCACGCTGAAGTCCGGCTCGACCACGTACGGGCCGGGGAGGACACGGATGAGCAGGTTGGCCACGGAGGTGGCGTTGCCCGCCGCGATGTAGGGGAAGAGGTTCTCCGGGAAGTCCGTGGACTCACCGAAGACGACGCGGCCCTGCCCGGAGGACCCGGACTCACCGCCCCCGCCGCTGCTGCTGCCGCCTCCGCAGGCCGACAGCACCATCGCGCCGGCGATGCCGGTCGCGAGGAGCGCTGCGCCGCGCTTGCTGAACTTCACGTTCGAATGCCTCCCTCGACCCGCCGGAGCGGGGGGAACTGACCTGGTCTGCCCGTCCGGGCACGATCGGCACCCGGACCGGACTGTGGACGAGCCTCGCCGGACCTGGCCGACAGCTGTCGGTCCGGGTACGACCAGGAGGACACTAGGCAGACCGGTGGGGGGCGTCCACGGCCGTCACCGATTTGTGACCTGGGCTCACGACTTGCAGGGAATGCACAGCATTACGCCGGAACGAGCACGTCACAGGGGTGTGACAGCTGGATTTCCTGCGGCCGGGCGGGCCTCGGGGCGGATGTGTTGCATCCTGCACCAGGCGGAGAACCTGCCTGCGACGAGCAGCGCCGTGGTATGGGACCGATCCCAGGGGGCTGCGCCGATCCCGGGCGGATCCGTCGTCGATCCCGCGTGTGACAGGTGGGGTCGGGGGTAGGACCCCTCCCGACCGCACACCGACCGCGAGGGAGAACCCCATGAGCGCCGTGGACAAGATCAAGAACAAGGCCGAGGAGCTGCTGGGTCAGGGCAAGGAGGCCGCCGGCAACGCGACCGACAACGACCGCCTCGCCGCCGAGGGCCAGGCCGACCAGACCAGCGCCAACACCAAGCAGGCCGGCGAGAAGGTCAAGGACATCTTCAAGTAGGCCGCTCACCGGAGGGCCGTCCCGCACCGCGGGGCGGCCCTCCGTGCTGTCCGGGGTCTTGTGGTCGCCACCCGGCGGGGCGACGATGGGGGCGATGATGAGCAAGGCTCACGATGTCCCCGTCCCCGCGACCGCGTACGACGCCGCCGCGGCCGCCGTCGAGGCCGCCCTGGCCGCCGGCGCGCGCTACGCCGACGCCCGGTTGGTCGACCGCCGCACCGAGTCGATGACCGCCCGCGACGGCGACGTCCGCACCCTGGACCAGAGCACCACCGCGGGCCTCGGCGTCCGCGCCCTGGTCGGGTCCTCCTGGGGCTTCGCGGCCCTGGGCGACCCCGACGGGGACGCCGCCTGCCGCGCGACCGGCGCCCGGGCGACCGCGATCGCGCGGGCGTCGGCGGCCGTCGCGGGGCCGGACGTCGACCTGGTGCCGGCGCAGGCGCACGTGGACACCTGGGCCAGCGACTGCGCCGAGGACCCCTTCGCGGTGTCGCTGGCCGAGAAGGGCGACCTGCTCACCGGGGTCACCGCGACCATGCGCGCGGCAGGGGTGGCCGTCGCCGAGGCGCTGTACCAGGCGTGGGACACCCGCACCGCCTTCGTCTCCAGCGAGGGCGCCCGGATCGGGCAGCACATCCGCGAGTGCGGCGCCGGCATGCACTGCATCACCGTCGGGGAGGACGAGACCCAGCGCCGCTCCTACCCCGCCTTCCGCGGCCAGTACGGCACCCGGGGCTTCGAGCTGGTCCGCGAACTCGACCTGCCCGCCCACGCCGAGCGCATCGCCGCCGAGGCCACGGCGCTGCTCACCGCTCCCCCGTGCCCGTCCGGCCGCACCACGCTGGTGCTGGGCGGGGAGCAGCTGTCGCTGCAGATCCACGAGTCGGTCGGCCACGCGGTCGAGCTGGACCGCATCCTCGGCTGGGAGGCCGCCTACGCCGGTACGTCCTGGCTCGACCTGGACCGGTTGGGCTCGCTGCGCTACGGGTCGGAGCTGATGACCATCACCATCGACCCCACGATCCCCGGCGCGCTGGGCTCGTTCGGCTACGACGACGAGGGCACCCCGGCCCAGCGCCGGTACGCCGTCCGCGACGGCATCTGGGTCGGCGTGCTCGGCGGGCGCGACTCCGCCGCCGTCGCCGGGCTCACCGACACCGGCTCGGTGCGGGCCGACGGCTACGCCCGGATGCCGATGGTCCGGATGACCAACGTCGGGTTCGAGCCCGGCCCGCACTCCCTCGAGGAGATCGTGGCGGCCACCGACGACGGCGTGCTCATGGAGCACAACCGCTCCTGGTCCATCGACGACCGCAGGCTGAACTTCCAGTTCGGCTGCGAGATCGGCTACGAGATCAGGGACGGCCGTCGCGGTCGGATGCTGCGCAACCCCACCTACACCGGGATCGGCCCGCAGTTCTGGGCGTCGCTGGACATGCTGGCCGGCGGCGAGGAGTGGCGGGCCTGGGGCACGCCCAACTGCGGCAAGGGCCAGCCCGGCCAGGTCGGGCACACCGGCCACGGCGCGGCCCCGGCCCGGTTCACCGACGTCCGGGTGGGGGTGCGCGGGTGAGCGCCGAGGACATCGCAGCGGAGCTGCTGGACCAGGTCCGGCGGCAGGCCGGGCCGGACGCCGGGGCCGTCGTCCGGGTGGAGGACGGCGACCTGGCGCTCACCCGGTTCGCGGGGTCGGCCATCCACCAGAACACGGCCGAGAGCCGTCGCACCCTGCACCTGCAGCTGACCGTCGACGGCGGGCGCACCGCGTCCGCGTCCACCACCCGGGCCCGCGACGTGGCGGGACTGGTCGAGGCCACCCTGGCCGCGGCCCGGCTGCGGCCCCGCGACGCCGGCTGGCCCGGGCTGGCCGGCCCGGCCCCGCTGACCCTGCCGTC
>NZ_JAMXRZ010000199.1 GCF_024124375.1 Klenkia sp. PcliD-1-E | reverse complement strand
GACGGCGGCGCTCTCCAGCGCGCCGCGGAGCTCCTGCAGCCCGACCACGTCGTCGTCGGCGAAGGCGGTCACCCGGACGCCGCGGTAGGGCTCGGCGACCAGCAGCCGCTCGTCGGCCAGCCGGGCCAGCGCCGCCCGCACGGTGTGCCGGGAGGCACCGGTCGCCGCGGCCAGCTCCTCCTCGCGGACGGCCCGCCCCGCGGGGAGCACGCCGGCCAGCACCTGCCGGCGCAGGTCGTCGGCCAGCCGGTCGACCGCCGTGGGGCCCGGCGGGACGTCACGCCGCCGGGGCACCGGCCACCACCCGCCGTCGCCGGGCGGTGAGGACGGCGATGCCCAGGCCCAGCACCACCACCCCGGCCGCTGCGGGCAGGGTCAGCCGCTCGCCCAGCAGGCCCACACCGAGCAGTGCCGCGCACAGCGGCTCGGCCAGGGTCAGCGTGGCGACGGTGGTGGCCGGGAGCCGGGCCAGCCCCCAGCCGAAGAGCAGGTAGGCCACCGTGGTGGTGACCAGCCCCAGCCAGAGCGTCAGCAGCAGGCCGTCGGCGGTGAGCAGGGCGCCCGGGCCGACCACCAGCAGCAGGGGCAGGGCGAGGGCGGCTGCGGAGCCGAACACCGCGCCGACCGCGGGACCCGAGGACCAGCCGCGGTCCAGCAGCTCCTTCACCGCGACGGCGTAGAGGGCGTAGGCGGCCCCGGCGCCCACCGACCACAGCACCCCGCCACCGGCCGGTCCGCTGCCGGGCCCGCCTGCCACCAGCACCAGCCCGGCCAGGGCCAGGCCGGTCGCGGCCCACCACCGCCGCTCGGGCCGCCGCCGGCGCAGCCCGGCGTCCAGCAGCCCGGTGACCACCGGAGCCGACCCGAGCGCCACCACGGTGCCGACCGCCACCCCGTTCGCCGTCGTCCCCGCGAAGAAGGCGGGCTGGTAGGCCAGCACCCCGGCCGCTCCGGCCGCCACCACCGGCCCGGTGGGCACCCGGGCCAGCAGCCCGGTGCCCCCGAGGGGGTCGACCGCGGGCCGGCGGCGGAGGGCGACCGCCGCGAGCAGCCCGCCGCCGAGCGCGACGCGGGCCAGCCCGACCACCAGCGGTGCGGCGTCCACGTCGAGCAGGGCCTGCGCGGTGCCGGTGGTCCCGAAGCAGACCGCGGCGAGCAGGACGGCGACGACCGGCTTCACGCGGCGGATTGTTGCACAAAACTCCCGGGGTCACGCCAGCGCGGCGGCTGCCCCCGCCTGGGTGATCCACAGGTCGGTGGCCACCGCGAGGCAGTCGATCCCGTGCGCCCGGAACCGCTCGGCCGTGGCGGGGTCGCCCCCGTAGGCCCCGGCCGGCACGTCCGCGGCGGCGCAGGCAGCCGTGATCCGGGCCAGCGGCGAGGCCGGGGAGCGGTCGTCGAGCAGTGCGTCCACCGTCGTGCCCAGCGACAGCGACAGGTCGTTCGGGCCGATGAAGACCGCGCCCACCCCGGGGACTGCCGCGATGTCCTCGACCTCGGCCAGGGCGGCGGCGGACTCGACCATGACCGCGCAGAGCACGGCGTCCCGGGTGGACCCGCCCCAGCTCGGACCCAGCTGACCGGCGCTGCGGCGGCCCCGCGGCGGGTAGTGCGCGGCGTCGACCGCGGCGCGGGCCTGCGCGGCGTCCTCGACCTGCGGGACGACGACGGCGCCCGCCCCGGCGTCGAGCGCCAGCCCGATCGAGGAGAAGTCCAGGGCGGGCACCCGGACCACCAGCTCGGCGGGCCCGGGCCAGCCGCGCGCGGCCTCGAGCAGGTCGCGCCGGTCGTAGCGGCCGTGCTGCAGGTCCACCGCGACCCAGTCGAAGCCCGCGCAGGCCAGCCGCCAGAGCCCGCCCGGCCCGGCCTCGCTGCACCACACGCCGCGGCTGCGCGGACCGAACCCGGACGTCGAGGTCGTCATCGGCCGAGCATGGCACCGCGGGCCGTCCCGCTCACCCGCACGGGGGACGGACAACGTCGTTCCCGCAGGTCGGGGCCCCGACCGGCCGATGGGACGGCATGACCGACGACCCCCGGCTGGCTGCCGAGGCCGCCCGCCGCCTGCACCTGCGGGCCCGCACCAGCGGCCGGGCCCTGACCACCGGCGCGGTCGTCCTCTACCCGCTGTGGTCGTTCTTCGACCGGGTCCTCGAGCCGGTCCCGCTGGCAACGACGTTCACCGCGGTCCGGCTGGCCGGCACGGTGCCGATGGCACTGCTGGCCCTTCTGCTCTGGGCCACCCCGCTGGGCCACCGCCGGCCGGCCGAGCTCACCGCAGCGGCACTGGCCGTGGTGCAGGTGTCGGTGGGCTGGATGCTGCCCCAGGTCGACCACCTCGAGCTCTACCTGCTCGGCGGGACCCTCGTGCTCTACGCCTGCGGCGCCGTCCTGTCCGCCGGCCCGGGGTGGACCCTGCTGCTGGCCTCGGCCACGGCGGCCGGCTTCCTCGCCGGGTGCGTCACCACCGGCACGGTCGACGCCGCCGGCGTGGTGGCCACCGCCTGCTACCTGGGCAGCGCGGCCGTGGTGGCCACGATCGGGCACGCGCTGCGGTGGAACGCGCTGCGCGCGGAGGTGCACTGGCGCTGCGCGCTGGAGGCCGAGCAGGCCACCACCCTGGAGCTGGTCGGTGAGCTCCGCCGGCTGAGCACCCAGGACTCCCTCACCGGCCTGGCCAACCGCCGGTCCTGGGACGACCACCTGCAGCGGGCCTGCGACCGGGCGACCGCGGGCGCCCCCGTCTCCGTGGCGCTCATCGACGTCGACCACTTCAAAGCGGTCAACGACACCCGCGGGCACGACGGCGGGGACCGGGTGCTGCAGGCGATCGCCGGCATCCTCGACCGCACGGTGCGCGCCGACGACCTGGCCGCCCGGCTCGGCGGCGACGAGCTGGCCCTGCTGCTGCCCGGCACCGGTCCGGTGCAGGCCCAGCTGGTCGCCGAGAGGGTCCGCCGCGAGGTGGAGCTGTTCGCCGCCGGCGGGGTCGGCCAGGTGACGGTGTCCATCGGCGTCGCCGTCGGTGCGGCCGGCTCCCGGCCCGAGCAGCTGCTGCGCGCCGCGGACACCCGCCTCTACGAGGCCAAGCGGCGGCGCAACGCCGTCGTGGTGCAGACCGGCGCGATCACCCCGCTGGTCGTCGGCTGACCGTGGTCAGCGGCGGCGGGCCGAGCGCGGCGGGCGCGCGCGCATCCGGTCGCGCAGCTCCTGCAGCAGCAGGGTGAGCCGTCCGGCGTCGTCGGGCTCGAGGTGGTCCAGCAGGGCACCCTGGACGACGTCCTCGTGGCCGGGCAGCACCTGCTCCACCAGCGCCCGCCCCGCGTCGGTGATGGTCACGACGGTGCCGCGGTCGTCGACCGGGTCGGGCGAGCGGGTGACCAGCCCCCGCCTCTCCAGCACCCCGGCCTGGTAGGTCAGACCGCTGCGACTGTGCACGACGCGGTCGGCGATGTCGGTCATCCGCTCGCTCGGCTGCGGGCCCAGCGCGAGGCCGGCCAGGACCTGGAACTGCACCCAGCTCAGCGGTCCGTCCTCGCGCAGCTGCTGCTCCACCGCGTACTGCAGCAGGCTCGCCGCCTCCATGAGGGCGAAGTACACCTCCAGCTGCTGGGGTGCGAGGCGGGCCACCGGGGGATCGTAGCGACCGAGGTTGCTACGAATTCGAAGCACTGCTACCGTCCCAGGTGTTGCGAATTCGAAGCACATCGAAAGAGGTCACGGCCATGCAGGCAGTCCGGTTCCACGAGTTCGGCACCCCCGACGTCCTCCGCCTCGAGGAGGTCCCGCTCCCGGCGCCCGGTCCCGGCGAGGTGCGCGTGCGGGTCGCCGCGACGTCGTTCAACGCCGTCGACGGCAACATCCGCCTCGGCGTCATGCAGGGCCCCTTCCCCGTCGCCCTGCCGCACGTCCCCGGCGCGGACCTGGCCGGCACGGTCGACGCGCTCGGCGAGGGCGTCACCGGCTGGGCGGTCGGCGACCGGGTGGTCGGCTTCCTGCCGATGGTCCCCGACGGCGCCTCCGCCGAGCAGGTGGTCGCGCCGGCCGAGGTGCTCGCCGCCGCGCCCACCGCCGTCCCGCTGGTCGACGCCGCCGCCCTGCCCCTGGTCGGGCTGACGGCCTGGCAGGCCCTGTTCGACCACGGCGGGCTGGTCGCCGGCCAGCGGGTGCTGGTCGTCGGCGCCGGCGGCGCGGTCGGCGGGTACGCCGTGCAGCTCGCCGCCG
>NZ_JAMXRZ010000198.1 GCF_024124375.1 Klenkia sp. PcliD-1-E | reverse complement strand
GCCCGGCGGGCGTGCGGGCCGAGCGGGCGGCGTCCCGGGGGAGCGGGATGGTGGGCACGCCCGCGCGGGCGGCCCGGCCGGGGGTGGTTGCGGTGTGCTGCGGTTCTGCGGTGCGCATGGGTCCTCCCGAGGGTCCCGGCGGTCGCCCCCTGGGCCGCCGTCCGCCCCGACGACCACGGGGGAGGAGGGCCGCGGTGCGGCGGCCTACCATCCACGCGGCGGAGCCGGGCGTATCTCGAACCTATGCGGCGCGTCCACCGGGCCCGTATGGCGGATGTAGCCAAGAATGCGTGGCCTTGTCCAGGAAGCTCTGACAGGATGTAGGCGCACCACCGGGGGAGTACGGGACGTGGGGGGACTGCGCGGTGACGGATCGTGATCAGGGTCGAGGCTTGACCTCGGAGGGTGGCCGGACGGCTCCGCTGCGTCAGGTGTCCGGGCGGCCGGAAGCGGCGCTGTCGCGGGTGGCGCCGGCCGAGCGCACGGCCCTCGAGGACAGCATGGGCCTGTCCGTCGCCCAGATGCTCGCGCTCACCGACGGCACCCTGGTGGCCGGCGCGGCGGGTGCGGGCCGGGTGGTCCGCCAGGTGGTCGTCGACGACCCCGCCGACCCGCTCGCCGGGGCCGGGCCCGACGTCCTGGTGGTGCTCGGCGCCCGGCTGCCCCCTGCCGACCCGGCGCAGTGCCGGGCCCTCATCGAGCGGCTGACCGCACTGGGCACGGCGGCCCTGGCCTACCGCGACTCCGAGGGCCCGCCCGCGGTGCCGGCCGAGGTCCGCTACGAGGCCGACCGGCGCGGCTTCCCGGTGGTGGCCCTGCCGCGCACCTCCCGGCTGGACCTCGTGGTGGCCGAGGTCTTCGGCGCGATCGTGTCCAAGCAGGCGCAGGCGCTGAGCCTGGCCGACCGGATGCACAACCAGTTCATCGACGTGGCGCTCACCGGTGGCGGGCTGGCCGAGGTCACCGCGCAGGCGGCCACCATCCTCGACGGCGCCGCGGTGCTCGGCCTGGGCCCGGACCGCGAGATCACCACCAGCGCCGGGCCCTCGGACGACGTCGCCGAGGTCCGCGACTGGCTGTGGCTGCTCGACGCCGCCGCCGACGACGCCTACTCCGACCTGCCCAGTGCGCGGCGGCTGTCGGAGAACCGCGCCGACCAGGCCATCGTCACCCCGGCCGACGTGCTGGCCGACGCCGACCTGTCCCCGGCCGACGGCATCCTGCTGGTGCCCGGCCACCACGAGCTGCCCGGCGGGGTGGGCGAGTACGCCGTCGCGCCGATCATGGCCGGTGACCAGCGGCACGGCTGGCTGGTCGCGGTCAACCGGCACGGGCCGATGCTGGTCGGGGCCGGCGCGGTGCTCGAGCGCGGTGCGGTGATCGCGGCCTTGTCGGAGATCCGTCACCAGGCCGTGCACTCGGTGGAGCTGCGGTTCCAGGGCGACATGGTGCGCCGGCTGGTCAGCGGCACGGTCGGGCACACCGAGCGCACGCTGGCCTACACCCGGTCCTTCGGCTGGCGGCTGGACGGGCCGGTGGTGGTGCTGGTGACCGCCACCGAGACCGTCGCCGACGCCAGCGCCGACCCCACCCGGGCGCTGGACGTCCTGGACCGGCTGGCCGACGGCTGGCGGGCCGCGATCGACGGCGAGGTCGCCGGTGCCGCGGTGGCGGGCCTGGCCACCGAGATCGTCACCGTGCTGCCGCTGGACGGGCGCACGCCCGAGGAGCTGTCCTCCCTGGTCGCGGCCGTCACCGGCCGGGTCAACGCGAGGCTGCGGCGGGTGGGCCGGGTGCTGGCCACCGGCATCGGCCGGCCGGCCCGGGAGCTGTCGGGGCTGGGCGAGGCGCACCAGCAGGCGCAGCGGGCGCTGCAGGTGGGCCAGGAGATCCACGGCGAGGCCACCGTCACCCACTTCGACCAGCTCGGGGTGTTCCGGCTGCTGTCGCTGATCCCCGACTCCACCGAGCTGCGGTCCTACGTCGACGAGGTCCTCGGCCAGCTGGCCGACGCCGCCGACCCCGACTCCGCCGACCTGCGGGACACGTTGCGGGTGCTGCTGGAGACCAACCTCAACGTCGCGGAGTCCGCCCGCCGGCTGCACTTCCACTACAACACGATGCGCTACCGGATCGGCAAGCTGGAGCGGATGCTCGGGCCCTTCACCTCCGACCCGACGCTGCGGCTGAACCTGCTGCTGGCCCTGCACGCGGCCCGGATGCGCGGGCTGGACCAGGCGCACCGGCCGCCGGTGGAGGCCACCGGCCTGCCCTACCTCGACGACGGCCTGGAGGCCCTCGCCCAGGCCTGAGGTGTCGGGGCGCGACCGAGGGCGAGCCGCCAGGGGTGGCCGGACGTCCTGCGCGGTGGCCGGCCGTTGCCCGGTGCGCACACCGTCAGCGATGTCGGGCCACCCCCGTGGACGGCGACGGGTGCGTCATCTGCGGCGGGCGAGACGGTCCACGAGGTACCCGGCGACGAGGCCGAGGGTGGTCCACATGACCGCGAGCTGGCCGAGCGAGGCCAGCCGGAAGTCCCACACCACCGCGGCGGGGACGTCGGCGGCGATGCCGTCCGGGTTGTCCGGGACCAGCAGCACCGTGGCGACGACCAGCGCGAGGCCGGCCAGCACCGCTGCGGCGGCCACGGCCGAGGGGTGCAGCCCGCGGGCCCGCAGCGTGCCGACCAGCGCCGACACCAGCAGCGCGGTCACCACGCCGGCGCCCAGCACGGCGATGTAGATCGCCGTCCGGGTGCCGACGGTGTCCGGGTCGCCGACCGCCGGCGGGTTGGCCGGGATCTTCACCGCGGGCAGCAGCGCGAACACGCCGAACCCGATCGCGGTGAGGACGGCGACCCGGCCGACGTCGGTGCGCCCGGGCAGCCGGTGCCGCACCCCGGCGTAGACCGCGGCCACGACGACGGAGAACACGACCGCGGCGACGACGGTGCCGAGGAACCCGCCGACCAGCTGCGTCCCGCGGCTGACCAGCTCTTCCCCGTGCTCGTGCCCGTCCCCGCGGGCCTCCTCGACCGCCAGTGCGGGCGCGATGGCGCGCTCGGTGACGGCGAGGGCCCACAGCCCCGATGCCGCACCCGCCGCGACGCCGGCGAGGGCGAAGCGGCCGAGCACCGGCGCGAAGCGGGGGGCGGTCTCCTGGCGGGGGCTGTCGAGGGCGGCCGCCATCAGTGGCACGGCATGCCCAGCGAGTGCCGGGCGTCGTGGAAGAACTCGTGCGCGAGGTCGCCGGCCGAGGCCAGCACGGCCCCGTTGTCCTGGGCGACCAGGTAGAGCGCGAACAGCGCGAGCAGCGCCAGGGCCCACGCGTAGGCCGGCACGGCCATCCGGGGGACGGCGGTGCGGGGGGAGGTCTGCTGGGCAGCGGTCATCGGGGGAGCCTTCCTGGTCCATCACTCGTGGGGACGCCGCGGCCGGTGTCCGGCTGCCGGGTGCAGGCACCCGGGTCACGGTGGCGAGGACCGCGCCGGACTCCCACCGGCTTCCCTGCACCGCAGCGGTCGGGACGCTACGGGCGGGTTCCCCGCTCCACCAACGTCGAAGGTGCGCACTCGTGCAGGTAGCTCAGGCAGGCAGCCCGACCAGCACGCAGTCCGCGCAGGGCAGCGCCCCGGGCAGCCGGTGCAGCAGGCAGCACGACCGCCGGGCGAACCCGCCGTCCGGCCGCCACCCGCCGGTGCCGGCCAACGGGCCCGCGGCCAGCAGCGCGTCCAGCACCGCCCGGGTACGGACGGCCAGGTCCGGCCGGGCGCCGGCCACCACGACGGCGGTGCCGTGCAGTGCGGAGACCACGTTCCCGGCCAGCACCCGCCGGGACACCGACCGGGCGGCGACGGCGTCGGTCCAGGGGGCGACGAGCGGGGTCAGCCAGTGCGCGGCGAGCGCGGCGGCGACGTCGTCCGGGGTCCGGGCGGGCACCGCCTGCGTGCCCGACCAGGCCATCGGCACCGGGTTGGACCCGACCGGCTGCAGCACCACCGACGCAGGCACCGGCAGCACCCCGGACACGACCGCCGCGCCGAGGGCGGGTGAGAGCACCCGGGCGACCACGCCGAGGTGCACCAGGGAGTGCACCTCCCGCGCGCCGGCGGCGGGGCCGAGCACCGCCGACACCGTGGCTGCGCGGGCGTCCAGCAGCCGGTCGGCGTCGGTCAGGTCCACCGCACCGGGGCCGGCGTCGTCGTCCACCGCGCAGAACGGCCCGAGCCGCGCGGCGGCGGCGAGGGCGGCGGCGGGCACCTCCCCAGGGTGCCAGCGCG
>NZ_JAMXRZ010000197.1 GCF_024124375.1 Klenkia sp. PcliD-1-E | reverse complement strand
CCACCTTCGCCACCGCGGCGCCGAGGCCGGGCAGGCCGCTGGGCAGCAGGTCCGGGTCGGCGGCCAGACCGAGGACGGCGACGGCGGTGCGGGCGTCGGCGGGCAGCGCGGCGACGGTGGCCTCGAAGTCCGGGGAGCCCCCCGTGCGGGTCCCGTCGGCGGCGTACCGGCCCTCGTCGAGGCCCAGCAGCGGGAGCAGCTCCGCGGCCGCGGCGGCGGCACGCCGGCGCACCCGGCCGTCGGGCGAGGTCACCTGCTCGGCCAGCCTGACCAGCTGGTCGGCGGTGACCCCGTCGGTCAGTCCGGGGGGTCCTCCCGCATGCGTTCGAGGGCCTGGTCCAGGGTCTCCCGGGCGAGGTGCACCGGCCGCACCCGGTCGCCCCGCACCAGCAGCAGCGGAGCCCCGCGCCGGGTCGTCGGCCGCGTCACCAGCCAGGCGTCCCGGTACGGGCTCGCCTCCCAGCGGCCCTCCGTCGCCTGGTCGTCGGTCCCCGTCCAGCGGAGCACCGCTGCGACCGCCTCCTCCGGCGTCCCCCCCGTCCCGTCCTGCGCCAAGGTCCACTCCTTCCCAGGCGGCCCCGGGCCGCCGCACCACGGCTTCGCCGCGCCAGATCGTGTTCGGGTAGGACGGCGGCCACCCGGCCGCCGTCCCGTCCTGGCCGTCCACCCAGAGCAGACCGCGGTCGGTGACCACGGCGTTGAACCAGTGCCCGCCGGCACGCCCGCGCGCGAGGCCGGGCACGTGCCAGTCGACCCCCACGATCGCCACCGTGCCGACCGGGGCGCCGCGCAGCGCCCGGCCCAGGTCGGCCCAGACCGAGGTGGTGAAGGCGCTGGTGTCGTCGACGACCGGTCGGCCGTCCGGGTCGACCGAGGGCTCAGGGGCCACCGCCTGCGCCGACGGGCGATCACCCGTCCAACCCCACATCTCGGCGTACTCGCCCAGCCGCGGGTCGCCCCAGGCCGCCCGCACCGCAAGCCCCTGGACGGCGTCGGCGACCCGGCGGGCGCAGTCGCCGCAGTTGTTCGTCCACTGCTCGGACCCCGTCGACCCGACCGGGTGCTCGCCCAGGTGCGGGTTGACGGCGCCGACCCAGCCGGCGAGCTCCCCCTGCGCTGCCCGGTGGGCAGCACGGAGCGCGGCCTCGACGTCCGCCCCGGGGGCGGTGTAGCGGCCCCGGTCCACCACGTCGCGCGGTACACCGGTCTCGTCCTGACCCGGCTGCCAGGTCGGGCTGGTCGGCCGTTCGACCAGGTCCACCGTGCCGTCCACGGCGCCGGTCGCCTGCAGGTACCGCACCGAGCCCCGGCGCAGGGCGTCCGCGAACTCCGCGTGGGTCGACTGCCGGTCCGGGTCCGCCGCGAGCTCGGCGGCCACCTCGCCCAGCGCGGCGTCAGGGTCGACGGCCCCGGCCGGCCCCACCACCGCCAGGCTCCCGGCGACCCGGACGACGTCGTGACCGGCGAACCGCCCGAGCGGCTCGACGGCGGTGCCGTGCCCGGCCCCGAGCGCGGACCGGACGACGTCGTCGCCCGCGGTCAGGCCGTCCGGCGCACCTGCTCCAGGTCGGTCACCTCCGACTCCGGGACCTCGACCTCCCAGGCCATCTTGTCCGTCCGCGTCAGGCCCAACCGGTCCGCCGTCGACGGGTCCCCGTCCCAGCCCAGCAGGAGGCGACCCGGCGGCTCGCTCCGCGACAGCACCCAGAACGTCTCCCCGCGCCACCGGCACCGCGACGTCAGCTGGAACGCGGTGGCCTCCGTCGCGGGCACCGTCCGGCGCCACCCGCGCACCCTGCCCGGGGTGAACTCCGGGTCCTCCTGGCTGTCCGCGAACACCACGAGGCGGCCCGGACCGCTCACCGATCCCCGGTAGATCCGTCCCCGCCACTCCACGTAGGAGCCGTCCGGCAAGGTCGGCGTCCGTTCGTCCATCCGTCGTCTCCGTCCCGACCAGCTGCGCGCCGGCCTCGGTCGACAGCCAGCTCCTGGTGTCGAGGTCGTAGGTGCCCAGGTGGACCTCGCGGCCGTCGGCCACCGCCCACAGCTCGGCGCCGTCGGTCAGCTCCACCGGCCCGCCGGTGTGCGCCTCGGGCACCCGGTGGTCGGCGCTCGCCGTGAAGCCGGTCCCGGTGAAGGGTGGGTCGTCGGACCGGGTGTACGGGAGCCCACCGGGCTCGGTGTCGGCCATCGCGGACCCGAACGGGACGGCGAGGTCGGCGCCCGACACGAAGCGCAGCGTCGCCACGGCGGGCACGCCGTCGGTGAAGGGCGAGCCCGCGTAGTCCAGGCGCAGGGCCTCGACGAGGTCGGCGACGGTGCGCACCCCCGCGAGGTCCTGCATCCGCGCGGTGAAGCCGAAGGCCGTGGTGTGCGCGAAGCGGCCGCGGCCGTCGGCACCGTCCGTGGTCTCGTCGGCCAGGTAGCGCACGGCGTCGGACAGCGGGATGACGCGCTGCACGACCGTGCCCGGGGGGATCTCCACCGACATCCGGACGTCGTGGACCAGCTGCCGCTCGTCGGGGCTCAGGTCCTCGGCCCGCATCCGGGACAGCTGGTCGAACTGCTCGACCGTCGTCCCCGGGGGCAGGTGCGCCGCGACGACGTCGTGGAAGGCCGGCGGGAGGTCGACGGTGCCCGACCCGAACGACGGTCCGTCGCCCGCTAGGAGGTCACCGCCGGCGACGACCGGGTCGCCGGTCAGCTCTGGATCGCGCCCCGGGTCGGCCAGTCGCCCTCCCGGATCGCCCGCAGGGCGACCCTCCCGGCCACCTTCCCCCGGGTCCGCGGGTCCCCGTCTCCCGTCGGCGGGGTCTCCGGGTCGCTGGGGTCCAGCGTCACCGTCCACGTCAGCTCGCCCTGGTCGGTCCCCCACCGGTAGGTCACGGCCGAGGCCGTCCGGCTCTCCAGCTCGTAGCGCAGCAGCAACGCCATCGCGCGCACTCCTGGTGTCGGTGTCGCGGCCCGTGGTGAGCCGGTCCTGTGCGGTCAGGTCGCCGTCGAGGCCCTCTCCGGCCAGCTCCCCGTCGCCACGGGTCAGGTCACCGGGCTCACCAGGACGGTCCCCCTGGTCACCTCGCCCGCGTCCTCCTGATGGATCTCCAGCCCGATCACCGGCCCCTCCGGCGTCTGCCGCTGGTGGAAGTCGACGAAGGAGATCCGGACCGGCCTGCTCGTCCCCTCGACCACCAGGACGTCCCCGTTGCTGATCTGCCCCTCGGTCAGGAGCCCGGTCAGCACGGGCCCCCGGCCCGGTATCGCGAAGGTGTCCTGCACCAGGTACCGCACCGTCACTGACGCTCCTCCGGTAGTCGGCCCACGCCCGGTCCTCGATGCCGTAGGCCTCGTCCTCCATCGCAGCAGAGGTGTCGGAGCCGGTGTGCCGGCCGTCGACGATCTGCTGCACGTGCTGCATCTCGTGGGCGACCGTGCGCACGAGGGTCTCGACGTCGGCGAAGGCGGCGGGGGCGAGGACCACCAGAGGCCGTCCGTCGGTCCCGGGGCTGGCCGTACCCGCCATCGCGTCGTAGTAGCGCACCGCTTCGGGGTCGGTGAGCACGGTGATGTCGGCCACGGACAGGTCGAGACCGAGGCGCGCGGCGATGTCGGTCACCGCGGCCGTGCTGATCTCGACCTCCGCCCCACCGGCCAGCGCGTCGGCGTTGGTCATCCCGCCGAGGTTGCTGCTCATCAGGGGCGGGCCGCCCGGCGCGCTCGGCACCGGGCCGGGCCCGGGGCCGCCGCCGTCGTGGGGTCCGGCCGGGCCCCGTGCAGCGGTCCCGGGTGCGCCGACCACGGCTCCGGGGTCGAGGTCGTGCTCGGCGCCGGTGTCGGTGTCGGTGTCGGTGTCGGTGTCGGTCGAGCCTGTCGACGGGTTCGACCCGTGACCGGTCCCAGCCGGCGACGGAGCTGGACCCTCCGCGAGCAGCCCCGTGGAGACGTCGATGTGCAGGTTGCCGTGGTGGGCAGCGCGCTGGCGGAGAAAGGTCTCCACCTGCTCGCGGCTGAGCTGCTCGGAGGCAGGCAGCCCGCTGTTGAGCTTGTCGGTGAGCTCGGCGACGACAGCCCCGCTGTAGGCGGCTGCTGGGCCGTCCGGCCTGCTCGGCGCGCCGGCGTTCGCGGACTCCGTGGTCGTGCTGCCACTCCGCTCCGCCGCGGGGTCCTGCTGGGTCCGCGACGGCTGCTGGGTGGTCGACCCCTGCTGGGACGCCGTCCCCTGCTGAGACGCCGTGCCCTGCTGGGACGCCGTGCCCTGCTGGGTCGCCGTGCCCTGCTGGGTGGTCGAGGCCGACTGGATGCCCGACGACTGCGACGTCGTCCCCTGCTGGGACGCCGTGCCCTGCTGGGTCGCCGTGCCCTGCTGGGTGGTCGACGTCGACTGATTGCCCGACGACTGCGACGTCGTGCCCTGCTGAGACGTCGTGCCCTGCTGCGACGTCGTCCCCTGCTGGGTCGCCGTGCCCT
>NZ_JAMXRZ010000196.1 GCF_024124375.1 Klenkia sp. PcliD-1-E | reverse complement strand
GGTGGCCGCGCGGCGGTCGGCCACCCGGTCGGCCAGCAGCCGGGTGAGCTCGGGCAGCCCGGCGCCGGTGCGGGCGCTGATCGGCAGCAGGGCGGCGTCGGCCAGGCCCTCGGCGTCCAGCAGCCGGCGCAGGTCGCCGCGGATCGCGGCCAGGTCGGCCGCGGGCAGCCGGTCGGCCTGGTTGAGCACCACCAGCAGCGCACCGGCGTGCCCGGCCAGGGGCGTGAGGTAACGGTCGTGCACGGCGGCGTCGGCGTACTTCTCCGGGTCCAGCACCCAGACCAGGACGTCGACCAGCTCCACCAGCCGGTCGACCTCCAGCCGGTTCTCCAGCCGCACGCTGTCGTGGTCGGGCAGGTCGAGCAGCACCAGGCCGTCCAGGGCCGGATCCGGGGCGTGCAGGTGCCGCCGGGGCACCTGCAACCAGTCCAGCAGGGCGTCCTGCGGCTCGCCCCAGACGGTGGCGTGCGCGGTGCCGGTGGTCGGCCGGCGCACACCCGGGGTGCTCACCTCCGCCCCGGACAGCGCGTTGAACAGGGTGGACTTGCCGCTGCCGGTGGCTCCGGCCAGCGCGACGACGGTGGCCTCCCCCAGGGCCTGCCGGGCCCCGGCCTTGGCCAGGAGGGCCCGGGCCCGGCCGACCTCGGGCACCTCGAGCCGGCCCTCGGCGGCCTCGACCGCCTCGCGCAGGCCGCCCAGGCGGTCGGCGAGCCCGCGCTCAGCCACGGGCCCGCGCCACCGTCCGGGCGCTCTCCCGCAGGGCGGCGGCGTCGTCGGGGCCGGCCGCGCCGTCCAGCAGCGAGGTGAACCGGCGCTGTTCCACGTGGAGCAACGCCGCACTGCGCTCGTCCAGGTCGCGACGGGCGCGCTCGGCGAGCTGGCGGACGGCGGCGTCGCCGAACACCGCCTCGAGCACCCGCTGACCGACCACCGTCGTCCCGCCGGCGACGGCGACCTCGGCGCCGGACAGGCCCGCGGTCTGCGCGAACACCGCCACCATGACGACGGCCCCCGCCCCGTTGACGCCCCACGACAGCAGCCGGGCGCGCGACCGCTTGCCGGCGCCCTCGCCGCGGACCAGCTCGAGCACCGCACCCTGCCAGTCCCGGACGGTGCGCCCGGCCGCCTCGGTGAACCCCGGACCCACGGTCGAGAGCTCGCGCTCCCGCCCGGCGACCACCGCGGCGCCGCCGGGCAGCCCGCGCCAGGCGGTGACGGTGTCCTCGGCGGCGGTCTCGGCCGCCGAGCGCAGCAGCCGCTCCACCCCGCTCTCCAGCGCACCGGTCAGGTCCTGGGCCGGGGTGGGCCGCCCGGTGACGGCGGCGGTGACCCGGTCGCGCAGCCGGCCGATGCCGGCCTGCAGCGAGCGCATCCACTCCCCCGTGCCGACGAACTCCTGCCACCGGGCCAGCACCTCACCGCGCAGCAGGGTGCCGTTGCGGACGCCCTCGTCGACGGCCGCGGTCGCCCGGCCGTAGGCGGCATCGGCGGCGGTTCGCAGAGCGCCGGCGGCCGCCGCCTGCTCGTCGACGGCCCGGGCGATGCCGGCCACCCGGTCGTCCAGGCTGGCCAGCGCACCGACCAGGGTCTGCCGCACCACCTCCGCCCGGGCCCCGGCGTCGGCGGCGAGCTCGTGCAGCCAGCCGCGCAGCGGGGCGACCTGGGTCCCGGGCAGGAGGCCGTCGGTCAGCGGCCCCTCCTCCACCACCCACAGCCGGGCCTGGTCGAGCCCGGCCCGCTGCAGCATCCCGGCCAGGTCGGCGGCCACCTCCCGGGTCGCCTCCGGTGGCACCCGGTCCAGGACGACGGCCAGCGCGGTGCCCCGCTCGGCGGCGGTGTGCAGCAGGTCCCAGGGGACGGCGTCGGCGTAGCGGGCCGCGGTGGTGACGAACACCCACAGGTCGGCGGCCGAGAGCAGCTGGCCGGCGAGGTCGCGGTTGGCCTCGACCACGCTGTCGACGTCCGGCGCGTCGACCAGCGCCAGGCCCTGGGGCACCGCCGGGTGGGTCTCGACCTGCACCGGCAGCACCCGGTCGTCGGCGAACGCGCCGCGGTCGGCCGGGGCGCAGACCAGCACCGGGGTGCGGGTGGTCGGCCGCAGCACGCCGGCCCGGGTCACCTCGGCCTGCAGCAGGCTGTTGACCAGCGTGGACTTGCCGGCGCCGGTCGAGCCGCCGACCACCACGAGGAGCGGGGCGTCGACGTCGCGCAGCCGGGGCAGCAGGTGGTCCTCGACCTGGTCGACCACCGACCGCACGGCACGGACGGCGGCGTCCCGGCCGGGGGTGTCGAGGGCGAACGGGACGGCGGCGAGCTGGTCCCGCAGCCGGACCAGGTCCTCGGGCAGGGTGCCGGCGCTCGTCACGCAGGGAGTGTGCCCCGGGGTCTTCTTCTGCGCGTAGCGGCCAGGTCCGCCAGGATGGGCACAGTTCCTGACCGACACCGTCCGAGAAGGGGAGGGCGCCGGTGCCTGCCCAAGCCGTCTGGCCGCAGTGCCCCGTGCCGGACGTCCCGGGTGACGTGTGGCGCTGGCAGCTGCCGAGCGTGCACGACGCGTCGCGGGTGCGGATGGACCTGCGGGCGCGCCTGGCGCACCCGTCGCTGACCTCGTCCTCCACCGAGGACGCCCGCGAGGGTCTGCTGCTGGCCTTCGAGGAGCTGGCGTCCAACGCGCTGCGGCACGGTGGCGGCCTGGTCGAGGCGGTCATCGTGGCCACCGCCGAGGGCTGGGTGCTGTCGCTGTCCGACGGGGCGGTCGACCGGCCGCCGGTGCCCGCGGTCGACCGCGACCCGGCCCTGGGGGGCATGGGCCTGCCGATGGTGGCGCAGCTCTCGGTCGAGCACGGCTGGATGGTCGACCGCGACCGCAAGCACGTCTGGGCGCGGCTGACCTCGGGTGTCGCCGTCCCCGGCGCCACCCCGAGCCCGCGGAGCAGCCGGGCCTGAACCGGGCGTGACGGATCGTTCCGTTACCCGACCGTGACATCCGTGGTGACCGTCGGTTAGCGTCGGCCCAATGCGCCCCCGGCTCGCCGTCCTCGCACTCGGGGCTCTCCTGGCTCTCGGCACGACCGTCCCGCCGGCCGCCGCCGCCCCTGCCGACACCGCCGCGGTGACCGCGGCGCAGGCCGAGGTCGACCGGGTGGCCGCCCTCGTCGCGGCCGCCGAGGAGGAACTTGCCCGCTCGACGGTGCTGGCCGAGGCCGCCGCGGACGCCGACCGGGTCGCCCAGGAGCAGCTCGCCGCGGCACGGCAGGCGCAGGCCACCACCGCGGCCACCCTGGCGCAGGCGCAGGCCGCCACCGAGGTCGCCGAGGACGACGTCGCCACCCTGGGTCGCGAGGCGTTCATGGGCCAGCAGACCTTCGGGACGGCGGAGGTCCTGCTCGACGCCGAGAGCCCGGAGGACGTGCTGCAGCGCGCGGCGACCATGGAGCAGCTCGGCCTGGACCGGGCCGGACGGCTGGAGGCCGTCGAGGCGCAGCGGGACCGGGAGCAGGCCGCCGACACCGCGGCGCAGCAGGCCGTGGGCCAGCTGGACGCCGCTGCCCGGGCAGCCGAGGAGGCCGACGCCGCGGCCCAGGCGCAGGTGGCGACCGCGCAGCAGTCCTTCGACGCGGTGAGCGCGCAGAAGGCGGACCTGGACGCCCAGCTGCTGGCCGCGCAGACCGCGCTGCTGGAGGCGCAGGGCGTCGAGGACGCCGCCGCGGCCGCCGCGGCAGCCGCCGAGGAGTCGGTCGCCGCCGCCAGCGTGAGCAGCACCGGCGACGGGTCGCTGGTCGCCGGCCGGGTCACCTCCTGCTACGGCTCGCGCTGGGGGACGACGCACTACGGCATCGACGTCGCCGCGCCGATCGGCACCCCGATCCACGCCCCCGAGGGCGGCGTGGTGCTCGACGCCGGCCCGGCCAGCGGGTTCGGCCAGGCGGTCTACCTCCAGCACCCCGACGGCGTGGTCACCCTGTACGGGCACGTGGACACCTTCACCGTGCGGCCGGGCCAGGTGGTGTCGGCCGGGCAGCAGATCGCCACGGTCGGCAACCGGGGGCAGTCCACCGGCCCGCACGTGCACGTGGAGACCCACTACGGCGGGCTGTACGCCGACCGCCGCAACCCGGTGCCGTGGCTGACCTCGCACGGCATCTCCGTGGGGTCCTGCGGCTAGACCCCGGTGCCGCCGCCCCAGCCGTTCGGGGTGCTTCCGGTCGACCCGCGGTAGGCGTCGGGGTTCGCGTGCCCCCGGCCGACCTGCCGGCCCGCGTCCGCGTTCAGCCGGGCGCCGCGCGCCCTGGCCCGGCAGTCGTGGACGGCCATCGCCACCAGCAGGCCCACCACGACCACGCCCACCACGATCCAGGAGGTCGTCATGGCCGGACGCTAGCCGGTGGTCGCACCGGCGACCACCGCCGCCTGCTCGCGGCGCCGCGCCGACCGCCCGGTCAGCGCGATCACCAGCCCGCCGAGGACGGCGACGACCGCGCCGCCCAGCGCGGCGCGGTCCCAGCCGGCGAGCT
>NZ_JAMXRZ010000195.1 GCF_024124375.1 Klenkia sp. PcliD-1-E | reverse complement strand
CGCCCGCCGCCGCGCCCACCCGGGCCCAGACGGTCTCCACCGCGTCCTGGGGCCCCGCGGTGACCACCCGCCAGCCCGCGGCGCGCAGCAACCCGGTGGCCTGCTCCTGCTGCTGGGTCAGCCGCACCCGCGCACCCGGGGCCAGCGCGTAGCGGCGACCGCCCCCGCCGGCGGTCGCGTCGTGCCAGGCGGGGACGTCGACCAGCACCGCCACGTCGCTGCCCGGGCCGGACCGGGCGCGGACCAGTGCCGTGACGTCCTCCGCGGTGACCCCGGCCAGCAGGCACACCAGCGGTCCGCCGTCGGCGGTGCGGCGCAGCGCCTGCAGCGCGGTCTCCAGGTCGGTGGCCCGCGAGGCGGTGAGCCCGGCGAGGGACTCGGCCAGGCCGCCGCGGTCCACCACCCCACCCGGCCCGCCGCCGGCCAGCTCGCCGGTGTCGGTCAGCACCCGCAGGTCCGCGCCGGCCGCCAGCAGGTGGTCGCCGATGCTCGCGGCGGCCTCGACCAGCCACTCCAGGGTGTCCGGCGGGGGAGCGGGGTCACCGACCGGGCCGCTGGCGACCACGCCGCCGAGCACGTGGGCCCGCTGCCGGGTGTCCACCAGCAGGGTCGCCGACGAGCGCCACGGCTTCTCCTCCAGCCGCACCATCAGCTCCCCGGTGCGGGCCGTGGCCCGCCAGTGCACCTTGCGCAGGTCGTCGCCCCGGCGGTACTCGCGGGTGCTGACGTCGTCCTCGCCGTGCACGGCCAGCGACCGGCGGGCGCCCACCGCACCCCCGCCGGCGCCGCCGGACAGCGCGACGGCGGGCAGCGGCCGGACCCGGGGCACCACGAGCAGGGTCGCGGTGTCCACCCCGCTGGTGGTGCGCAGCACCAGGCCGAAGGGGTCGACCAGCCGCAGCCGCAGCGGGCCCAGCGGCAGCCGGCCGCGGCGGGCGCCGTGCACCCGGTAGCGCAGCGCCGCGGTGGCCCCGCTGGGCAGCCGCTCCACCAGGAAGCGCGGCCGGGGTCCGAGGTCGACGGGCAGCTGCTCGGACATCGCCCACAGCCCGCCCGGCCGGCGGTCGGTGTTGGTGATCTCCAGCAGGACGTCGGCGTCCTGGCCGCGGGGCAGCCGGGAGGGGGTGACGGTGCGCCGGGAGGCCAGCCGGAACCGGGCCCGGACGACGCCGACCGCGGCCAGCACGGGCAGCGCCAGCACGAACACCGCCACCTGCACCAGCGACCGCTCCCCGAGGAGGGCGCCCAGCAGCACCAGGGTCACCCCGGCCGCGACCAGGCAGCCGCCGCGCAGGGTCAGGCTGGAGGTGAGGTCGGCCAGCCGGCCGCGGCGACGGCCCACGGTCAGCGGCGGCGCGGGACCGGGACGGCGGCCAGCAGCTCGGCGACCACCCGCTCGGGCGTGCGACGGGCCAGCGCGGCGTCGGGGGTGAGCAGCAACCGGTGGGCCAGCACCGGGGCGGCCAGCTCCTGCACGTCGTCGGGCAGCACGTGGTCGCGGCCGGCCAGCGCGGCGGCGGCGCGGGCGGCGCGCAGCAGCTGCAGGCCCGCCCGCGGGGAGGCGCCCAGCCGCAGGTCGGGGCTGCGCCGGCTGGCCTCGACCAGGGACACCACGTACCGGCGCAGCGGGTCGGCCACGTGCAGACCGGCGACGGCGTCGACCATCGCCCGCACGGTGGCGGCGTCGGCGACGGGGCGCAGCCGGGTCAGCGGGTCGACCACCGCCCGGTCGTCGAGCATCGCGAGCTCGGCGTCGCGGTCGGGGTAACCCATCGAGATGCGGGCGGTGAAGCGGTCGCGCTGGGCCTCGGGCAGCGGGTAGGTGCCCTCCATCTCCAGCGGGTTCTGGGTGGCCAGCACCATGAAGGGCCGCGCCAGCTCGTAGGTGGTGCCGTCGACGGTGACCTGCCGCTCCTCCATGCACTCCAGCAGCGCCGACTGGGTCTTGGGCGAGGCCCGGTTGATCTCGTCGGCGACGACCAGGTTGGCGAACACCGCACCGGGCCGGAACTCGAAGGCCCGTGACTCCTGGTCGAACACCGCCACGCCGGTGACGTCGCTGGGCAGCAGGTCCGGGGTGAACTGGATGCGGCGCACCTCGGAGTCCACCGCCCGGGCCATCGCCTTGGCCAGCGTGGTCTTCCCGACGCCGGGCACGTCCTCGATGAGCAGGTGGCCCTCGGCCAGCAGGACCACCAGGGCCAGCCGGACGACGTCGGGCTTGCCGACGACGACGGTGCCCATTGCCTCGGCGATCCGCGCGCCCTCGGCCTGCACGTCGACCTGCGCCGCGGGGTGCCCGTGCCGGGGCGACCCGGTGCCGACCGCTGTCGCCCCCTGTGTCGCCTCCGTCACCCCCGCCACGGTACGTGCCGCGCCCGCCGACCGGGTCCGGTGCAGCCACCGCGCTGCGGGCGCGGGTCCAGCCGCGCTGACGCCCCTTGCTCCCGGGCACGCCGCGGAGGGAGGGGCCACGACGCGGGTCGACCGAGGTCGTGGCGGGCGGTCGCGACCCCCGCCGGCGGGATCCGCCTCCCGCTCGTCACTCCTGTCACAGACCCCTACCGGTGGGGGTCGGTGGGGCGCAGGGGGACACGGGGTGCGAAGTGGTGTCCAGTGGGGGCTGGTGGGTTAGGGTGGCGCCCGATGGGGATGCAGGGCCTACAGGGGGACCTGCGAGGCCCCCGGGAAGCAGAGGTGGGGGTGGTGGACCGGTGTTCCTCGGCAGCCACTCCCTGCGCCTGGACGAGAAGGGCCGCCTCGCCCTCCCCGTGCGCTTCCGCGAGCTGGTCTCCGGCGGCGTCGTGCTGACCAAGGGCCAGGAGCGCTGCGTCTACGGCCTGACCCACGAGCGCGTCGCCGAGGTGCAGCGCGCCCGGGCCGCCGCCATGCCCGCCGACACCGGCCGCGCCCGGGCGCTGAACCGCCTGGGCTTCGGCTCGATGGTCGAGCTGGAGCCGGACAAGGCCGGCCGCATCACGCTGCCGGCGCTGCTGCGCGAGTACGCCGGCCTCGACCGCGACGTGGTCGTCGTCGGCGTCGACACCCGCTTCGAGATCTGGGACGCCGCCGCCTGGGACGCCTACGTCGCCGAGCAGGAGGCCGCCTACGCGGAGAGCGAGAGCGAGGGGATGCCGACCCTGTCCTGACCGCCCCCGACCGCGGGCGCCCCGCGCCCGAGCCCACTTCCCCGGGGCTCGGGCACACCGGACCCGCCAGCCGACTTCCCCGCGGCTGGACCCCCCGGGCGCCCCACCCCGCTCCACCCGCACCACCCAGCCCCACCCCGCACCACCGGCGGGGCCCAGGCCGGCGACCTTCCCCGTCGCCGGACGGGCCCCGCGGTGGTGGGCGCACCGCCGGCACCTCCCCGGGCGCACGGCCCGACACCCCCTGCAACCCCACCGACCCGGGCACCACCCGGCCCAACGGAACCCCACCAGCACCACGAGCCACACCCGCACCACGGCGCCCGGCGCGGTGGTGCACCACCGAGTGGAGAACGGCCCGCGACGGCCGAGAACGAGACCGGTGCGTCCCACGGCCGGGACGCCCCAGCACCCCACAGCACCCCGCAGCACCCCCACCACGGACGGCGAAGGAGGCCCGCGATGAGCGACCCGCAGCCCGCGGTCCACGTCCCCGTCCTGCTCGACCGGGTCACCGAGCTGCTCGGCCCCGCCTGCGCCGCCGACGGCGCGGTGCTCGTGGACTGCACCCTCGGCCTGGCCGGCCACTCCCTGGCGCTGCTGGACGCGCACCCCGGTCTGCGGCTGGTCGGCCTCGACCGCGACCCCGACGCCCGCGCCGAGGCCACCCGCCGCATCGCCGCCGCCGGCCACGCCGACCGGGCGACCGTCGTCCCCGCCGTCTTCGACGAGCTGACCGAGGTCCTCGACGACCTCGGCCTCGACGAGGTGCACGCGGTCCTGGCCGACCTCGGGGTCTCCTCCCTGCAGCTGGACCGCCCCGACCGCGGCTTCAGCTACGCCCACGACGCCCCGCTGGACATGCGGATGGACCCCGGCGGCCCCCGCACCGCCGCCGACGTGGTCAACACCTACTCCCGCGGCGAGCTCACCCGGGTGCTCAAGGTCTACGGCGAGGAGCGGTTCGCCGGCCGGATCGCCGCGGCCATCGAGCGCGAGCGCGCCCGGGAACCGTTCACCACCACCGGCCGGCTCGCCGAGCTGGTCCGCGACGCCATCCCCGCCGCCACCCGCCGCACCGGCGGCCACCCCGCCAAGCGCGCCTTCCAGGCGCTGCGCATCGAGGTCAACGACGAGCTGGGCGTGCTCACCCGGCTGCTGCCCGCGGCGCTGGACGCCCTGGCCGTCGGCGGCCGCATCGCCGTCATCACCTTCCACTCCCTGGAGGACCGGATCGTGAAGCAGGCCCTGGCGCTGGGCGCCACCGACACCACCCCGCCCGGCATGCCGCAGCCGCTGCCCGAGCACGCGCCCTGGCTGCGGCTGCTCACCCGCGGCGGCGAGGCGCCGGCCGACGCCGAGACCGAGCGCAACCCGCGGGCGGCGTCGGCCCGGGTGCGGG
>NZ_JAMXRZ010000194.1 GCF_024124375.1 Klenkia sp. PcliD-1-E | reverse complement strand
GCTGCGCCGACCTGGAGGTCTACCTGCGCCAGCACCACGGTGACCGAGACCTCGCGGCCCTCGCCGAGCCCCTGCGGGCCGCCCGGTGAGCGCCCCGGCGGCCGGCCACCGGCCCGGTGCCACTCCGGAGGAGGTCTGGGCGGCCCGGTCACCGGGCTGGCCCGCCTGGGTGCCCGACCCGGCCTGGCGACGGGTGGTGGTCTGCGCGGCGCACCCCGACGACGAGGTGCTCGGCGTCGGCGGCGCGATGGCCCTGCTCGCCGCCGCCGGGGTGGAGCTGGTGCACGTGGCGGTCACCGACGGGGAGGCCAGCCACCCCGGCAACCCGGTGCTGGCCCCCGCGCAGCTCGCCGCGGCCCGCGAGGCCGAGTCCGGTGCGGCGCTGGCCGCCCTCGGCGTGTCCCCGGTGGACGCCGTCCGGCTGCGGCTGCCCGACTCCGGTGTCGCCGCGCACGAGGACCGGCTGGTGGAGGAGCTCGTGCCGCGGGTCCTGGGCGCCGACCTGGTCCTCGCGACCTGGACCGGGGACGGGCACCCCGACCACGAGGCGGTCGGGCGGGCCGCACTGGTCGCGGCGGCGCGCGCCGGTGTGCCGGTCGCGCAGTACCCGGTGTGGGCCTGGCACTGGTCGCACCCCGGGGACCCCCGGCTGCCCTGGGACCGCGCCCGGGCGGTGGCGCTGCCGCCGGGGGTGCAGGCCGCCAAGCGCGCCGCGCTGGACTGCTTCACCACCCAGGTGCGGCCGCTGGGACCGGACCCGGCGGTGCTGCCGCCCGAGGTCCTCGCCCACGCCCACCGCGACCACGAGGTGCTCTGGTGACCCTCCCGACCGGGTACTTCGACGACCTCTACGCCGCAGCCGACGACCCCTGGTCGCTGCGCACCCGCTGGTACGAGCGGCGCAAGTACGCCCTGACCGCCGCCGCCCTGCCCCGCGAGCGCTACGCCGACGGGCTGGAGGTGGGCTGCTCGGTGGGGGAGCTCACCGCGGTCCTGGCCCCCCGCTGCGACCGGCTGACCGCCTGGGACACCAGCGCCGCCGCGGTCGCCCGCGCCGCGGCCCGCAACCCCGGCGTCGCCGTCGAGCAGCGCACCGCCCCGGTCGACCCGCTGCCCCCGGTGGACCTGCTGGTGCTCTCCGAGGTCCTCTACTACCTGTCCCCGGGCGACCTCGCCGCCCTGCTCGCGCAGGTGCGGACGGCGGTGCGGCCCGGGGGCACCCTGCTGGCGGTGCACTGGCGGCACCCGGTCGCCGACTACCCGCAGACCGGTGACGCCGTGCACGACGCGCTGCGCGCGGCCCTGGACTGGCCGGCGGTGGCCACCCACGCCGAGCCCGACCTGCTGCTGGACTGCTGGGTCCGGTCGGCCGACCCCCGGGCCGCCTCCGTCGCCGCCGCCGAGGACCTGTGGTGAGCCGGCCCGGCCTGCTCGGCGTCGTGGTGCCCGCCCGCGACGAGGCGGCGCTGCTGCCCGGTTGCCTGACCGCGCTGCGGCACGCCGCCACCCACCCGGAGCTCGCCGGCGTGCCGGTCCTGCTGGTCGTGGCCACCGACCGGTGCACCGACGCCACGGCCGAGCTGGCGCGCTCCGGGGGCGCGGTCGTCGTCGACTCCCCGGGTGACACCGTCGGCGACGCCCGGCACGCCGGCGCGCTGCGGGTGCTCGCCGAGGCCGCGCACCGGGGCGTGCCGCCGGAGCGGGTGTGGCTGGCCTGCACCGACGCCGACAGCCGGGTGCCGGCCGACTGGCTGGCCCTGCAGCGGACCGCGGCCGAGTCCGGCGTCGACGCGGTGCTCGGGCTGGTGCGGGTGGTCGACTGGACCGGGCACCCGCCGCACGCGGCCGCGGCGTTCGCACGTGACTACGACGCCTGGCGGGCCGGTGGCCCGGGCGCGCTGCACCCGCACGTGCACGGGGCCAACCTCGGCGTCCGCGGGGACGCCTACCTCGCCGTCGGCGGTTTCCCGCCGCTGGCCGTGTCCGAGGACGCCGCCCTGGCCGGGGCGCTGGCGCTGGCCGGACGGCTCCTGCTGCGCACCCCGGGCTCACCGGTCACCACGTCGGCACGGCGCAGCCCCCGGGCGCCGGGCGGGTTCGGCGTCGACCTGGACCGCCTCGCCGACGGCTGAGCGGCTAGGCTGTCGAACGCGTGTTCGACGCAGGCGGAGGAGGGTCGGTGGACCGGGCCGAGGGCTGCGGCGTGCTGCACGTCGACATGGACGCCTTCTTCGCCAGCGTCGCCGTCCGGGAGAACCCGGAGCTGGCCGGCCGGCCGGTGATCGTGGGCGGGGCCGGCGGCCGCGGCGTCGTCACCTCGGCCACCTACGAGGCGCGCGCGTTCGGCGTGCACAGCGCCATGCCCACCGCCCGCGCGCTGCGGCTGTGCCCCGACGCCGTCGTCGTCCCGGGCGACATGGCGCTGTACTCCGAGGTCTCCCGCGGCGTGATGGCCGTGTTCGGCAGCATCACCCCGCTGGTCGAGCCGCTCTCGGTGGACGAGGCCTTCCTGGAGGTCACCGGCGCCGCCCGGCGGCTGGGCGACGCGCAGGCGGTCGCCGAGCTGGTGAAGGCGCGGGTGTTCGACGAGCAGGGCATCACCTGCTCGGTCGGGGTGGCGCCCACCAAGTTCGTGGCCAAGCTGGCCTCCACCCGCAGCAAGCCCGACGGCCTGCTCGTGGTCCGGCCGCACGAGGTGGTGGGGTTCCTGCACCCGCTGCCGGTCGGGGCGCTGTGGGGCGTGGGCCCGCGCACCGAGGAGGCGCTGCACGCCGTCGGCCTGCGCACCGTCGGCCAGCTGGCGCACGCGCCGGTCGAGCTGCTGCAGCGGGCGGTGGGCCCCGGCAGCGGCGCGCACCTGCGCGAGCTGTCCTGGGGCCGCGACCCCCGGCACGTCGTCCCCGACGAGCGGGAGAAGTCCACCGGCGCCGAGGAGACCTTCGGCCGCGACGTCGACGACCCCGCGGTCGTGCACCGGGAGCTGCTGCACCTGGCCGAGCGGGTGGCCGGCCGCCTGCGCGGGGCCGGGCACCAGGCCCGCACGGTCACCCTCAAGGTCCGGTTCAGCGACTTCACCACCATCACCCGGTCCCGCACGCTGCCCGCTCCCAGCGACGTGGGGCAGGTGCTCTACGACACCGCGCGCGAGCTGTTCGACGCCCTCGGCCTGGACCGGGTGCCGGTGCGGCTGGTCGGGGTGCGCGCCGAGCGGCTGGCCGACGCCGGTGCCACTCCCGTCCAGCTGGCCCTGGGGGAGCGCGAGCACGGCCGGCGCGACGCCGAGCTGGCCGCCGACCGCGCCGTCGCCCGGTTCGGGGTCGGCGCGGTGCGCCCGGCGACGCTGCTGCGCCGGGACGGCATCACCGGCCGCTCGCAGGCCGCGCCACGCCCGGACCGCGCGCCGCGCACGACACGCCGGGACGACGGTTGACCCCCTGCCGCGGCGGGGAACGCGAGCCGCCGCCGGGACGTTCTCCCGGACGTGGTGCACCCGACCGGGTGTGCCACGACCGACACCACCGAGCCGGGGCGCCTCGCCTTTCGCACCCCGGCGCGGACTCGTATCCTCGGGGCACCGCCGGCGACTCGCCACCGGCGGAACCGGAAGTGGACCTCAGGAGGTCGTCGTGCCGCTCTCCGAGCACGAGCAGAAGTTGCTGGAGCAGATCGAGCGCGCGCTCGTGGACGACGACCCGAAGTTCGCCTCCCAGGTGCGCAGCGGCGACCGTCGCAAGGGCGCCCGCCGCAAGCTCCAGCTCGGCGCGCTGCTGGTCGTCGTCGGGCTCGCCGTCCTGGTCGGCGGCGCCGCGCTCCCGTCGGTGCCGCTGGGGGTCGCCGGGTTCGTGGTCATGCTGGCCGGCGCCGTCCTCGGCGTCCTGAACTACAAGCACGCCACCGGCGCGGTCGAGGGCACCGGCACCGCCGGCGGGCCCGGTCGCCCGGCCGGTCGCGGCGCCGCGAAGGCCAAGCGCCAGCCGCTCAAGGACCGCCTCGAGGAGCGCTTCCGCCGCCGCTACGACCAGTAGCCCCCCGAACAGCCAGCAGGGCCCCGGTGCCTCGGCACCGGGGCCCTGCTGCGTCCCGGGCCGGCTGCCGGGCCCGTGCGGCGGCCCCGACGTCGGGGACATCGGGCCCCGACCCGGCCCCCGGGCACCGATGTCGGGGACATCGGGCCCGGACCCCGCACAGGTCCCGGCGCACCGGGCACGGCGGTTCAGGTGCGGGCGGTGCGGGGGCGGGGGAGGTGGTCGGCGACCCAGCCGCGGACGTCGGCCAGCAGGGACGGCGGCAGCAGCCGGGCACGCACCCGGGCACGGCGGCCCGCGGACCGGCGCAGTGCCCGGTCCACCGCGCGGGCGGGGGCGGACAGGTCGCGGTCGGGTCCGCGCTCCGGGGCGTAGACGTCGGCCTGCAGCGCACCGGCCAGCACCAGCAGCTCCGGGCGCACCCCCGCCCCGGCGGCCTCGCCGAGGTCGTCGGCCAGCTGGCGCGGGGTCCCGGCGGACCGCACCGGGACGTCGAGGTCGTCGGCCACCGCGAGCAGCTCGTCCCACACCGGCCCCGGGTCACCGGACCGCAGCCGCCGGCGCCGCTGGGCCGCCCGGGCGAG
>NZ_JAMXRZ010000193.1 GCF_024124375.1 Klenkia sp. PcliD-1-E | reverse complement strand
GTGGCCGCTGGCCGGCCCGCCGGCCGTGACCCGCCCCTTCGACCTGCCGGCCGGTGCCTACGGCGCCGGGCACCGCGGCGCGGACCTCACCGGTGTGCCGGGCGCCCCGGTGCTGGCCGCCGGCGCCGGCACGGTCGCCTTCGCCGGGTTGGTGGCCGGGCGACCGGTGGTCAGCGTCGACCACCCCGACGGGGTGCGGACCACCTACGAACCGGTGCAGCCCGCCGTCGCGGCCGGCCAGGCGGTGGCCCGGGGGTCACCGCTCGGCCTGCTGCTGCCCGGCCACGCCGGCTGCCCGATCGCGGCCTGCCTGCACTGGGGTGCCCGCACCGGCCCGGCGGAGTACCTGGACCCGCTGCTGCTGCTCAGTCCCCCGCGGGTGCGTCTGCTCCCGTGGGGCTGACGAGCGTGCCCTGGTGGAACCACAGCTGCCAGCGGCCGTCGGTACGGCGCCACAGGGAGCTGCGCCGGGCCACCCGCCCGGCGACCACGGTTGTGAACCGCAGCTGGACGACGTCGGTGGCCACCTGCTCGCCCGTCATGTCCCCGACCTCGACCTGCTCCCCCGCCAGGGACAGCTCGCCGGCCATGGCCTCGAGGATCTCCGCGCGGGTCCAGCTGCGGCCGGAGGCACCGACCTCGGTGAACGCCGGGTGCAGCAGGACGCCGGCGCGCGCGGGGTCGGCGCGCACCGCAGGGTCCAGCAGCGCCAGCTCCCCGCGGACGGCCTCGTCGACCGCCGACGTCACCCCGGACCTCAGGCGATGTCGGCGAGCTTGGTGCGCAGGTGCAGCACGGCCTTGGTGTGCAGCTGGCAGATGCGGCTCTCGGTGACGCCGAGGACGCGGCCGATCTCCGCCAGGGTCAGGCCCTCGAAGTAGTAGAGGCTGACCACGACCTTCTCCCGGTCGGGCAGCTGCTCGACGGCGCGGGCGAGCAGCTGGCGGGCCTCGCCGTGCTCGGCCATCGCCTGGGGGTCCAGCGCCGAGGTGTCCTTGAGCGTGTCGACCAGCCGGGGGGCTCCCCCGCCGTCGTCGTCGCCGAGCAGCTCGTCGAGGGCGACGACGTTGACCAGGGACAGCTGGCCCAGGAACTTCCGGATCTCCTCCACCTCGACGCCCATGGCGTCGGCGACCTCGCTGTCGGTGGGGCTGCGCTGCAGCTTGGTCTCCAGCGACGCGACGGTCCGCTCGAACTCGCGGGCGCGCATCCGCACCGACCGCGGGATCCAGTCGGTGGAGCGCAGCTCGTCGATGATCGCGCCGCGGATGCGGGCCATCGCGTAGCTCTCGAACTTGACCTCGCGGGAGGGCTCGTACCGGGTGATGGCGTCGATCAGGCCGAAGGTGCCGTAGGAGACGAGGTCGGCCTGCTCGACGTGCGCGGGCAGACCCGAGCCGACGCGGCCGGCGACGTACTTGACCAGCGGCGCGTAGTGCAGGATCAGCCGGTCCCGCAGACCGGCGTCACGGCCCTCCACGTAGCGCGCCCAGAGCTCGGCGAGCGCGGCGTCCGCGGCCGCGGTGCCGTCCCGGTCGTCCTCGCGCGCGTCCGTCTGGCTGGTCCCCGTCACCGTGTGCTCCTCCTCAGGCCCGTGGGTGGGCCGCCGCGTGGACCGCCCGGAGCCGGTCGACCGTCACGTGCGTGTAGATCTGCGTCGTCGCGAGGCTAGCGTGGCCGAGCAGCTCCTGGACCGACCGCAGGTCGGCCCCGCCCTCGAGCACGTGGGTGGCCGCGGAGTGCCGCAGCCCGTGCGGCCCCAGGTCCGGCGCGCCGGGGACGGCGGCGGTCGCTGCGTGCACCACCCGCCGGACCTCCCGCGGGTCCAGGCGCCCCCCGCGCAGACCCAGCAACAGCGCCGGGCCGCTGCCCTCGCGGGCCAGCACGGGCCGGCCGGCGTCCAGCCAGGCCCGCAGCGCCCGCTCGGCCGGGACGCCGTAGGGCACGCTGCGCTGCTTGCGGCCCTTGCCCAGCACCCGCAGCAACCGCCGCCCGTGGTCCACGTCGTCGAGGTCCAGGCCGACCAGCTCGGCGACCCGGGCGCCGCTGGCGTAGAGCAGGTCGACCACCAGCGCGTCGCGCAGCGCCACGGCGGCCTGCTCGGGCGTGGCGTCCTCGGGCAGCGGGCGGGGCGCCTCGGCCACCGCACGCGCCTGGTCGGCGGTGAGCACCTCGGGCAGCGTCCGGTGCGCCCGGGGGCTGGCCAGCCGCAGGCCGACGTCCTCGGGGACCAGGCCGGTGCGGCGCAGGTGCGCGGTGAAGCTGCGGGCCGACGCGGCGCGGCGGGCGGTGGTGGACCGGCCGTCGCCCCGGGTGCGGCCCAGGGCCAGCCAGCTGCGCAGGGTCGCCAGGTCCAGGTCGCCGACCTGGGCGCCACCCCGGCGGACCAGGTGGTCCAGCAGCGAGACGACGTCGGCGGTGTAGGCGCGCACCGTGTGGGCGGACAGGTCGCGCCCGGCGGCCAGGTGCTCGACCCAGGCGTCCAGCGGCTCGGCCAGCGCCGGGGGCAGGGCGGCGCGCTGGTCAGCGGTCCGGCCGGTCACGTCCCCGAGCCTGCGGGAGCGACCGGGGCCGGTCAAACGGGCACGCCGGGTGGACCACTCCCCCGCGCAGAGGGCAGCACCGACCGGGTGCACCGGCGCCGCAGTCATCACCGTCGGTCACCGGTTGCGTCACGACGCCCCCGCGTCCACGTCGTCGTAGGCGGAGACAACCGGCCGGACCGAGTCGAGGTCGAGATCGAGGTGGTCGCCGCGGTAGGCGTCGCGGAACCCGTCGACATCCGGGTACATCACGCTCCGCCGCCGGTTCAGCGCGGTGAGGTGGTTCCGGATCGTCTTCTTGAGCTCAGGCGGGATGACCAGCGCGCAGAACGGCAGCTTGGTAGGGCGACCGACGCGGCGTCGGCCCTCGTCGAAGAGAACTGCCAGCTTCTCCCTGCCCGGCGGTGGCCCGAGCTGGATCGGCAACCCGTCGATGCCGCCGACGGGGTGGTTCATCGGGACCACGCCGGAGAGGAACAGGCCCTCCTGCGCCGCCATTCGGGCGTCGGGCACCGTCGGACGGACCAGGAAGGGCTGGGAGTTCAGGGCCGACTGCCGGAGGGCGTAACGCAGCGTCCACGCCAACGGCTCGGACTGCAGCCCGTACGTCTGCCGCTGCTGGGGGTCGATGGTCGGATAGGTCGGCAGGCTGGTGACGTCGAACGCGAAGAGCACCCCTCCCACGTCGTCCTTCCCCTCACAGGCGAACCAGAGCGCCGTCATCGGGTTGTACGTCACATCGAGCAGCCGGGTGGGCAGTCCGTGGTGCTGGAGGTGCGCGAGGAGGTAGAGATCGGAAGCCAGTGGGCCCATCTCGACGGCCAGACTCCACTCGCGAGCCTCGCGCAGGATCGCGAGCTCGTTCTGCCGGATCAGGACCTCGTCAGGCAGCGGGTCCGACTCGTCGACGATCAGCTCCCGGAGGAGGGATGAGCGCACTCGGTAGCGCCGGTCGGTCGAGCCGCGCCAGACGTACTGGCGGTTCGATGCCAGCGAGACGATCCGCATGATCGCGCGAAAGGCCTCGTCCTGGGAATCGACGCGGTGACCCCACCCGCTGCGCACCCATTGTGGGTCGGCCTGCTCCGCCATCTCGTCAGTCTGCCGTCGACCGCTACCGGCCCGCTGAGCGCAGGAGGCGCTCAGCCGCGGTCCCGGGTGACCCGCCAGCCCCCGGCGACCCGCTCCACCAGGCCGTGCAGCTCGAGCACCGGCAGCACCCGCAGCACGTCCAGCTCCGCGCACCCGGCGACGGCGGCCAGCCGTTCGGGTGGGACGCCGATCCGCACCGGGCAGGCGTCCAGCACCCGGCGGGCGACGTCGGTCAGCTCGTCGCGCGGCGAGGTGGGACGCACCGGGACCGCGGCCAGGTCTGCGCCGATGGCGCCCACCTCCTCGACGACCTCGGCCGCCGTGCTCACCGGTCGCGCGGGCGGGTCGCCCCGCAGCAGCTGGTGCACCCCGACCGACAGGGCGCTGGTCACCGGACCGGGCACGCCCATCACCGGCCGGCCGAGCTCCCGGGCCCGGTTCGCGGTGGCCAGCGACCCCGACCGGGCGGCGGCCTCGACCACCACGGTGCCGCGGGACAGCGCAGCGATCAGCCGGTTGCGGACCAGGAACCGGTGCCCCAGCGGCGCCGCGCCGGGCGGCCACTCGCTGACCACGAGGCCGTCGTCGAGGACGCGCTCGAGCAGCGCGGCATGGCCGGCCGGGTAGGCCCGGTCCACCCCGCAGGCCAGCACGGCGACCGTGGCTCCCCCGGCGGCGAGCGCACCCCGGTGCGCGGCGGCGTCGATTCCGGTGGCCGCGCCCGACACCGTCGTCCAGCCCCGGGACCACAGACCGGCGGCCAGGTCGGCGGCGACGTGGGTGCCGTAGGCGGTGCTGGCCCGCGAGCCCACCACGGCGACCGACCGGTCGGTGAGCTGGTCGAGCCGGGGGCGGCCCCGCACCCACAGCCCCAGCGGCGGCACCAGGGCCACGGTGCGCTCCGCGCGCCCGGTCTGCTGCTCGGCCGCCACCACGAGGGCGTGCAGCGCGCGGGCGGGCCACTCCTCGTCCCCGGGCACCACCAGCCGGGCGCCCAGCCGGGCCGCGGTCAGCAGGTCGGCCAG
>NZ_JAMXRZ010000192.1 GCF_024124375.1 Klenkia sp. PcliD-1-E | reverse complement strand
CGGCGGCTGCGCCGTCCGCTGCCCGCCGCGCCCGCGCCGCTGGCCCGTCGCGGCACGGCCTTCCACCTGTGGCTGGAGCAGCGCTTCGGCACCTCCCGCCTGATCGACCTCGACGAGCTCCCCGGCTCCGGGGACGCGACCGCGGCACCCGACGAGGCGCTGGCCGCGCTCCAGGAGGCGTTCCTGGCCAGCCCGTGGGCGCAGCGGCAGCCGGTCGACGTGGAGGCGCCGTTCGAGACACCGCTGGGCCCGCTGACCCTGCGCGGCCGCATCGACGCCGTCTACGCCGACGGCGCCGGGGGGTACGAGGTCGTCGACTGGAAGACCGGGCCGGTCCCGGGGCCGGCCGAGCTGGCCGCGGCCGGGGTGCAGCTGGCCGCCTACCGGCTGGGCTGGTCCCGCCTGGTCGGCGTCCCGGTGGAGCAGGTCAGCGCCGGCTTCCACCACGTGCTGGCGGGGGTCACCCTGCGCCCGGTCGACCTGCTCGACGAGGCCGGGCTGGTGGCGCTGGTGAGCGGTGCATGAGACGGGCGCCGGGGCGGGCTCAGCCCGCCGCCACCCGGTCGAGCACCGCGGCGGCGAGCTCGCGCGGCGCGGTCTCGGGGATCCAGTGCGAGACGCCGGCCAGCTCCACGAACCGGTAGTCCCCGGTCACCTGGTCCGCGCAGGCCTCCGCGGCGGTGCGGCCGACGGCCATGTCCTGGTCGCTCCACACGTAGGTGGTCGGCACGTCGACCGGGTCCACCGGTGTCGAGGAGCTCATCGCGCGGTACCAGTCCAGCGCCGCGGTCAGGGCGCCCGGTGCGGACAGGTGGGCCACGTACTCCTCGACCGCCTCGGCCGGGACGTCGCCCAGGATGCGGCGCAGCCGCCGGGCGTCGTCCTCCAGCAGCACCCGCTCGGCCTTGTCCCGCTGCCAGAACAGCTTGATGTAGGCCGAGCGCTCCTTCTGCTCCGGGTCGGCGCGGTAGGCCAGCGTGTAGGCGGTCGGGTGCGGCACCGAGACCGCGGTCAGCGTGCGCACCCGGTCGGGGTGCCAGCCGGCCAGCGCCCAGGCCACGTTCGCACCCCAGTCGTGCCCGACGACGTCAGCGGTGGCCAGGTCCAGGGCGGTCATCAGGTCGGCGGTCACCGCGGCCAGCGCCGGCAGCGCGTAGGCGTCGGTCTCGCCGGGCCGGGCGCCGGGGGAGTAGCCCAGCTGGTCGGGGGCGTAGGTGCGCAGGCCGGCCTCGGCCAGCAGCGGCGTGACCGCCGACCAGGACAGCGACGTCTCCGGGAACCCGTGCAGGAGCAGCACGGGACGGCCGTCCTCGGGTCCGTCGGTCCGCACGTCGAAGACCAGGTCGCCGACGTCCACCTGCAGCAGGCCCGCGCTCATGCCCGCGAACGTAGCCCGGGCCCGCCCGGCGGGCGCGTTACGGTCGCCGGTGTGAGCACCAGCGTGAGCAACAACCCCGAACGCGACTTCGTCACCGGCCACCTCGACGACCTGCACGCCGACCTGGACGCCTGGCTGCGCATCCCGTCGATCTCGGCCGACCCGGCGCACGCCCCCGACGTCGCGGCCAGCGCCGAGTGGCTTGCCGGCGCGCTGCGCGGGGTGGGGTTCCCCGTCGTCGAGGTGTGGCCCACCGCCGGCGCACCCGCGGTCTACGCCGAGTGGCCATCCGCCGAGGCCGGTGCGCCGGTCGCCCTGGTCTACGGCCACCACGACGTGCAGCCGGTGACGCCCGAGGACGCCTGGACGCACCCGCCCTTCGAGCCCACCGTCGTCGACACCGACCGCGGGCCGGAGCTGCACGCCCGCGGCGCCATCGACGACAAGGGCAACGTCGCCTTCCACCTGCTCGGCATGCGCGCCCACCTGGCCGCCACCGGCCGCGACACCCCCGCGGTGACGGTCAAGCTGCTGGTCGAGGGCGAGGAGGAGTCCGGCTCGCCGCACTTCCGCGCCCTGCTCGAGGAACGCCGTGACCGGCTGGCCTGCGACGTGGTGGTGGTCAGCGACACCGGCATGGCCGCCCCCGACGTGCCCAGCGCGGTCACCGCGATGCGCGGCCTGGCCGACGCCGAGATCACCCTCCGCGGTCCCGGTGTGGACCTGCACTCGGGCTCCTTCGGCGGCGCGGTGCCCAACCCGCTGCACGCGATGGCCGCCCTGCTCGCCGCGCTGCACGACGACCAGGGCCGGGTCACGCTGCCCGGCTTCTACGACAAGGTCCGGCCGCTCACCGACCGCGAGCGCGAGCTGATGGGCCGGGTGCCCTTCGACGAGGCCGCCTGGCTGGCCGGCCCGGCCGCCTCGCGCACCGCCGCCGGCGAGGCCGGCTACAGCACCCTGGAGCGGATCGGCGCCCGGCCCACCGCCGAGGTCAACGGCATGTGGGGCGGCTACACCGGCCCGGGGCACAAGACCATCGTCCCGGCCGAGGCGCACGCCAAGGTGACCTTCCGGCTGGTCGCCGACCAGGTCCCCGCCGACCTCGCCGACCAGGTCCGCGCCTGGGTCGAGGCGAACGTCCCCGAGGGCATCGAGGCCGACGTGCACGTGCCGCCGGGCGGCGTGAGCCCCTGCGCCAGCGACCTGGACCACCCGGCGATGGCCGCGCTGCTGACCTCCATCGGGCAGGCCTTCGACCGCGCCGCCGACGACGTGCTGTTCACCCGCGAGGGCGGCAGCGGCCCCGAGGCCGACCTGGTCGACGTCCTCGGCGCCCCGCTGCTGTTCCTCGGCGTCGGGTTGCCCACCGACCGCATCCACGCCCCCAACGAGCGGGTGCTGCTGCCGATGCTGCACCGCGGCGCCGAAGCGGCTGCGCACCTGTGGCGCGAGCTGGCCGCCGTGCCGTTCGCCCGCTGAGGGGCCGGCGTGGACGCGGGTGACACCTTCGGCCCCTACCGGGTGCTCGGGGTGCTGGGCCGGGGCGGCATGGGCGAGGTGGTGCGGGCCCTGGACGCCGAGCACGAGCGCGAGGTCGCGCTGAAGGTCCTGCACCCGCAGTGGGCCGGCGACGAGTCCTACCGCGAACGCTTCCGCCGCGAGGCCAAGGTCGTGGCCCGGCTGCGCGAGCCGCACGTGGTGCCCATCCACCGCTACGGCGAGATCGACGGCCGGCTGTTCCTGGACATGCGGTTGGTCGAGGGCGAGGACCTGGCGACGCTGCTGCGCCGCACCGGAACGCTGGACGCCGCCCGCGCGGTCGACGTGGTCGGCCAGGTCGCCCGCGCCCTGGACGCCGCGCACGCCGACGGCCTGGTGCACCGCGACGTCAAGCCGTCCAACGTGCTGCTGGTCGCCCGGGCCGACGGCGGGGACCTCGCCGGCTCCCAGCCCGGGGACGACTTCGTCTACCTCGTCGACTTCGGCATCGCCCGGCCGGTGGGGGAGCAGACCGGGCCCTCGCTGACCGGCACCGGGCTGACCATCGGCAGCACCGAGTACATGGCCCCCGAACGGTTCCACGGTCGGGAGCTGTCCGCGGCCACCGACGTGTACTCGCTGGCGTGCGTGCTGTTCGAGGCGCTCACCGGCCGCCGGCCCTTCCCGCCCGGCGACGCGGTCAGCCAGATGTACTCCCACGTGAACGCCGCGCCGCCGCCACCCAGCCAGCTACGCCCCGGACTGCCGCAGATCCTGGACGGCGTCGTGCTGCGCGGGCTGGCCAAGGACCCCGCGCAGCGCTGGACGTCGGCGGGCGGCATGGCGGCCGCCGCCCGAGCCGCCCTCGGGGTCAGCGGCATCGAGGTCCCCCGGCCCGCCGAACGGCACCCCGGTCCCCACGGCACCGCCCCGACGGTCGTGGGCGGCGGGCACGAGGACGGCCGGCCGGTCACCGCGCTCGGACCGGCCCCCGCAGCCACCAGTGTGCAGCCACCGGCCTTCCCCGGCGCCCCGCCGTGGGCGCCCCGACCGGACCCGGGCCCGCCCCGCCGGCGAGGCCTGCAGGTCGGGGCCGCGGTGCTCGCCGTCCTCGCGGTCGGCCTCGGCACCTGGGCGGCGATCGCCACGGTCCGGGGCGGCCAGGCCCGGGCGGACCTCGCCGACGCCCGGCAGGCGCTGCTCGCCGTCGACCTGCCCCGCGACGTCGACCCCGCGTCCTGCACGCGCACCGACCCGGGCGAGGACGCACTGGTCGGGCTGGACTGCGGCGTCAGCCCCTCCTCCGACGGTCCCAGCAGCCAGTCCTTCACCCTCTACGGCTCCCCGGACGCGGCGGCGTCGGTCTTCGGCGACCTGGTCGCCCAGGACGGGCTGACCCAGATCGGCGACGCGGTCAGCGACTGCTCCAGCCTGGACGGTGACCAGGGCTGGGTGCGGTTGACCACCTTCGACGACCAGCAGGTCGGCCGGCTGTCCTGCTCGGTGGACGCCGACGGGTCCCCGCGGCTCACCTGGACCTGGGACGACCGGTCCGGCTACGCCTCGGTCCTCGGCCGGGGCGGGCAGCAGGGGCTGTCCGACCTGCTCTCCTGGTGGCGGGACAACGCCGACCGGGAGGACCTGTGAGCCCCGGACCGGCCCCCGCCGGCTACTACCCCGACCCGGACGGCGCGCCCGGGATGGTCCGCTGGTGGAACGGCGTGACCTGGTCCGACGTCACCACCCCCGCCGGGCCCGGCGTCACCACCGGGTTCGGCGAGGCCGCCCACCGGCCGCCGGCGCCCGCCGGGCAGCCCCC
>NZ_JAMXRZ010000191.1 GCF_024124375.1 Klenkia sp. PcliD-1-E | reverse complement strand
CCCCGGCCCGGTCGGCCAGCGCGACGGCCTCCGCCAGGCCCGGCGGGTCCGCGGCCTCGAGGTCGGTGCGGCCCTCGTCGAGCAGCCACAGCCACCCGTGGAGCCGGCCGCGGTGGCGCACCGGCAGGCACAGCCGGGTGAGGATCCCGGCGGCGGGGTCGGCCGGCGTGCGCAGCGGGGCGGTCGCCCGGTCGATGCCGAAGTCGCCGAACCAGCGGCGGGTCGCGGCGGGTGAGCCACGCGTCAAGATCGAGCGGGTGCGGACGGCGTCCAGACCGGTCAGCGCGTCCTCGCCCTGGGCGCAGAAGGCCAGCAGCGTGAAGTCGGGGTCCTCCAGCGTCGCGGGCGCGCCGAGCAGCCGGGACACCTCGTCCACGATGTCCTGCAGGTCGTCGCGCATCAGACGATCGTACGAACGAGTCCCGACAGCTGTCCGTGGTGACGGCAGCCACCTCACTCCTAGGTTGCACCCACCCGCTGCTCCCCGGAGGTCACCGTGCTCGGTCAGGCCCTGCTCGTCGCGTCCCGCCGTCCCGGCCTGCGCCGCGCCGTCGTCGGCACCCCGGTGACCCGCCGGGTCGTCGACCGGTTCGTCGCCGGGGAGCAGCTGCCCGACGCGCTCGCCGCCGTCCGGGCGCTGCAGGCCGACGGCATCGCCGTCACCCTGGACCACCTGGGCGAGGACATCACCTCCCGGGCCGAGGCCGTGGCCTCCCGCGACGCCTACCTGGCCCTGCTCGACGGGCTCGCGCCGCTGCAGCTGGGCCCGGCCGCCGAGGTGTCGGTGAAGCTGTCGGCCTTCGGCCAGGCGCTGCCCGGCGGGCACGACCTCGCGCTGGAGCTGGTCCGCCCGGTCGCCGAGGCCGCCACCGCGCTGGGCACCACGGTCACCCTCGACATGGAGGACCACACCACGGTCGACTCCAACCTCGCCGTCCTGGCCGAGCTGCGCCGCGACCACCCGGGCACCGGCGCGGTCCTGCAGGCCGCGCTGCACCGCACCGAGGCCGACGCGCACGACCTGGCCGTCGCCGGCTCCCGGGTGCGGCTGGTCAAGGGCGCCTACGCCGAGCCGCGGACCGTCGCCTTCACCGACAAGGCCGAGGTGGACGCCGCCTACCGCCGCTGCCTGGACGTGCTCGTCCGGGGTGCGGGCTACCCGATGGCCGGCACGCACGACCCCGCCATGATCAGCCGGGTGCTGGAGCTGGTGCGCGAGACCGGCCGGTCGGCCGACAGCTACGAGTTCCAGCTGCTCTACGGCATCCGGACGGCCGAGCAGCAGCGGCTGGCCCGCGAGGGGCACACCGTGCGCGCCTACGTGCCCTACGGCGCCGACTGGTACGGCTACTTCATGCGCCGGCTGGCCGAGCGCCCGGCCAACCTGCAGTTCTTCCTCCGCTCCCTCGTCACGACCTCCTGAAAGGGCTGACTCCTCGTGGACGGCATCACCCAGGTCCCCGCCCCGCGCAACGAGCCGGTGCTCGACTACGCCCCGGGCTCGCCCGAGCGCGCGGAGCTGCAGGCCGAGCTCACCCGCCTCGCCGGTTCCCCGGAGGAGCTGACCGCCACGATCGGCGGCCGGCAGCGGATGGCCCGCGGCGCGTCCTTCGACGTCGTCGCCCCGCACGCGCACGCCCAGGTCCTGGGGACGTCGGCGCACGCCACCGGCGAGGACGCCCGCGACGCGCTGGCCGCCGCGAAGGCCGCCGCGCCGGGCTGGGCCGAGCTCTCCCAGGACGACCGCGCCGCGGTCTTCCTCAAGGCGGCCGACCTGCTCGCCGGGCCGTGGCGGCAGACGCTCAACGCCGCCACCATGCTCGGGCAGTCCAAGACCGCGCAGCAGGCCGAGATCGACAGCGCCTGCGAGCTGGCCGACTTCTGGCGCTACAACGTGCACTTCGCCCGCCAGGTCCACGCCGAGCAGCCGGTCAGCTCGCCCGGTGTGTGGAACCGCATCGACCACCGGCCGCTGGAGGGCGTGGTCTACGCGATCACCCCGTTCAACTTCACCGCCATCGCCGGCAACCTGCCCACCGCGCCCGCGCTGATGGGCAACACCGTGGTCTGGAAGCCCTCGCCGACCCAGCAGTTCGCCGCGCACCAGCTGATGCGGCTGCTCGAGGCCGCCGGCCTGCCCGACGGGGTCATCAACATGCTGCCCGGCGACGGCGTCGCGGTCTCCGACGTCGTGCTCGCCGACCGCGACCTGGCCGGCATCCACTTCACCGGCTCGACCGCGGTCTTCCAGCACCTGTGGCGCACGGTGGGGCAGAACATCGCCGACTACCGCACCTACCCGCGCATCGTGGGCGAGACCGGCGGCAAGGACTTCGTCTTCGCCCACCCCTCGGCCGACCTCGAGGTGCTGCGCACCGCGCTGGTCCGCGGGGCGTTCGAGTACCAGGGCCAGAAGTGCTCGGCGGCCTCGCGCGCCTACGTGCCCCGCTCGCTGTGGACGACGCTGCGCGACGACCTCGCCGGGCTGGTGGACTCGCTGCCGATGGGGCCGGTCACCGACTTCTCGAACTTCCTGGGCGCGGTCATCGACGCGAGGTCCTTCTCCCGGCTGTCCGGCGTGCTGGACCGGGCCCGCACCGACGACGCGCTGACCGTCGTGGCCGGCGGCACCGCCGACGACTCCGAGGGGTACTTCGTCCGGCCGACGGTCATCGAGGGCGCAGACCCCGGGCACGACGTGTTCCGCACCGAGTTCTTCGGCCCGGTGCTGGCGGTGCACGTCTACGACGACGCCGACCACGACGCCGTCCTCGCCCAGATGGAGTCGGTGGCGCCCTACGCCCTCACCGGCGCGGTCATCGCCCAGGACCGGGCCGCGATCGCGCGGATCACCCGGGTGCTGCGCAACGCGGCGGGCAACTTCTACGTCAACGACAAGCCCACCGGCGCCGTCGTCGGCCAGCAGCCCTTCGGTGGTGCGCGGGCCTCGGGGACCAACGACAAGGCCGGCGCCGCGCAGAACCTGCAGCGCTGGACGAGCACCCGGGTCATCAAGGAGACCTTCGCGCCCCCGCGGGACCACCGGTACCCCTACATGGGCTGAGGGCGTTCCTGCCGCAGCTCGCGGACGAGTGCGTCCACCGTCTGCTGCGCCGAGCCCTGCCCGGACCAGGCGTGGCCGGGCTCGTCGGCGGCCAGCGGCTGCAGGGTGGCCAGCTGGCTGTCCAGCAGCGAGCCCGGCATGTAGTGGCCCCGCCGCTTGCGCAGCCGCTCCACCAGCACGTCGTGCGGGGTGTCGATGTGGGCGAACCACACCGACGGGTGGCCGTCGACCAGCAGGTCGCGGTAGCTGCGCTTGAGCGCCGAGCAGGTGATGACCAGGTCGGTCCCGGCGGCCTCGTGCTCACCGACCCGGGCGGCCACCGCGCGCAGCCACGGCCAGCGGTCCTCGTCGTCCAGCGGGGTGCCCGAGCGCATCTTCTCGACGTTGGCCGCCGGGTGCAGGTCGTCGCCCTCGACGAAGTCGCACCCCAGCGCCTGCGCGATGCCGACCCCGACGGTGGACTTGCCGGTGCCCGACACGCCCATCACGACGACGGAGACGGTGGTCGGCGGGTCATCGGTGTCGGCCATGGCGCGACGGTATCGGGGGCAGGGCAGGATCGCGGGGGCGATGGTCGAGCAGCGGGTGCACGAGACGGGGCCGGTGTGGCGGGTGCCCGCCGTCCGGGCGCTGCTGGCGGCGTCCCTGCTGGGGTTCACCAGCTACGCGGTGACGCTGGCCGCCCTGCCCTCCTACGCCGTCCGCGGCGGGGCGGGGGTGGCCGCGGCCGGCCTGGTCACCACCGTCTTCCTGGCCACGACCGTGCTCACCCAGCTGGCGGTGCCGCGGCTGGTGGGCCGGTTCGGGCTGGGGCCCGTGCTGGCCGGGGGTCTGGTGACCATCGGCGGTCCGGCACCGCTGTACCTGCTCGGGGACGGGGTGGGCTGGCTGTGCGCGGTGTCGGCGGTGCGCGGCACCGGCTTCGGCGTGCTGACGGTCCTGGGGGCCACGATCGCCGCGCGGGTGGTGCCGCCGTCCCGCCGGGGGGAGTCCCTCGGCCTGTACGGGCTCGCCCTGGGGCTGCCCACGCTGGTCGCCACGCCCGGCGGGGTGGCGCTGGTGCTCGGCGACCGGTTCCCGCTCGTCGTGGCCGTGGCGACGCTGCCGCTGCTGGGCCTGCTCGCGGTGCGCGGGCTGGTCCGGGCGGTGCCCAGCGCGGTGACCGCCCCGTCGGGGGACCCGGTCGGGCCGGCGGTGCTGGCGGCGGCCCCGCCGTCGGGCGTGCTGCTGGTCGTCACGCTGGCCGGGGCGGGCGTGGTCACCTTCCTGCCCATCGCCCGGCCGGACGGCGTCGTGGCGACCGTCGCGCTGCTGGTGTTCGGGCTGACCGGGGCGCTGTGCCGCTGGGCGGGCGGGGTGCTCACCGACCGCCACGGCACCCGGGTGCTGCTGCCCGCGGCCCTGCTGCTGGGCGTGCTGGGACTGGTGCTGCTCGCCGTCGGGCTGGACACCGACGCGCTGGTCTACGCCGGCGCGGCGGTGTTCGGGGTGGCGTACGGGGGATCGCAGAACACCACGCTGGTGGTGGCCATGGCGCGGGCGGGGGAGCGGGGGACGACGACGGCCAGCGCGGTCTGGAACGCCGCCTTCGACGCCGGCACCGGGCTCGGCGCGCTGGCGGTGGGGGTCGTGGCGGCGGCGGTGGGCCTGGACCTGTCCTACGCGGTGCTGGCCGTGCTGCTCGTGCTGGCGCTGCCGGTCGCGGTGCGGGTCACCCGCCGCTGACGGCGCGGGCGGCGGCCGCGGCCTGCATCTCGCGCACGAACTCCGCCTCGCGGGCCAGGGCGGCCAGCCAGGGGCGGAGTGCGGCGGGGTC
>NZ_JAMXRZ010000190.1 GCF_024124375.1 Klenkia sp. PcliD-1-E | reverse complement strand
CCCGCCGGGCAGCCCCCGCCGGCCCCCCGCGGACCCGGCCGGGCGGTCGGCGTCGCGGTGGCCGCCGTCGTCACGGTCGTCGTGGTGGTGGCCGTGGTCGTCGTGGGGCTCGTCGCCGACCGGTCCGGCCCGGACGCCGGCCCGACCGGCCTGGCCGGTCCGGTCCCCACCGGGCCGACGTTCCCGCCGGGCACCGTGCAGATCGTCGACGAGGCGGCCGGGATCGCCTACCCCTTCCTCGGGGACGGCTGGTACGAGTACGTGCTGGGGGCACCCCTGGAGACCACCTCGGTGCGCGGCCAGTACTTCGTCACCCAGGACGCCGTCCCCGACGGCGGGGAGTTCATCGCCCAGATCACCTCCGGCCCCGTGGCCGAGGGGTACGGCTGGACCGGGCCCGGCAGCGAGCAGGTCACCGTCGAGACCCTCGCCGAGAGCGTGCGGGCCAACTACTACCCCGGGCCCAACGAGCGCGAGGAGCTGCGCGACGAGGCGGTGACCGTCGACGGCGCCCCGGGCTGGGTCTACGAGTTCACCCTCAGCTGGGACACCGCCGGCTACGACGCGACCGGCGAGCGGGCCGCGCTGCTGCTGGTCGACACCGGCCGGCCGGCCCCGGCGCTGCTCTACCTGTCCATCCCCAACACCCACGCCGAGCTCTACGGCGTGATCAACCGGGTCATCGACGCCGTCGACGTGCTGTAGCACCCAGCGCCTAGGCTCGGGCGGTGAGCTCTCCCCCTGCGGAACTGACCCTGCGGCACCCGGTGGAGCGGTTCACCCTCGACAACGGGCTGCGCGTCGTCCTGGCCCCCGACACCAGCGTCCCGGTGGTGGCGGTGAGCGTCTTCTACGACGTCGGCATGCGCTCCGAGCCCGAGGGCCGCACCGGTTTCGCGCACCTGTTCGAGCACGTGATGTTCCAGGGCTCGGCACACGTGCCGAAGATGGAGCACGCCCGCCTGGTGCAGGCCGCCGGCGGCAGCTTCAACGGCTCCACCCACCAGGACTACACGAACTACTACGAGGCGCTGCCCGCCGAGGCGCTGGAGCGCGCGCTGTTCCTCGAGGCCGACCGGATGGCCGCACCGGCCATCACCGAGGAGAACCTCCGCAACCAGATCGACGTGGTCAAGGAGGAGATCCGGGTCAACGTGCTCAACCGGCCCTACGGCGCCTTCCCCTGGCTGCAGCTGCCGCAGATCGCGTTCGGGTCCTTCGCCAACACCCACGACGGGTACGGCTCCTTCGTCGACCTGGAGTCCTCCACCGTCGAGGACGCGCAGGACTTCTTCGACCGGTACTACGCCCCGGCCAACGCCGTGCTCTGCATCGGCGGCGACCTCGACGTCGCGGAGACCGAGCGGCTGGTGCGCCGCTGGTTCGACGCCGTCCCGCACCGGGCCGCGCCCGCCACGCCCTACACCGGTGAGCCCTCGCCCACCGGCCCCCGGCACGGCGTCGTGGTCGACGCCCTGGCCCCGGCGCCGGCGGTGGCCATCGGCTGGCGGGTCCCCGACCCGGTCGGTGACCTGGACACCTACCTCGGCACCGTGCTGCTGGGCGAGCTGCTCAGCGAGGGCGACGCCTCCCGCCTCGAGCTGCGGCTGGTGCACCGCGACCACCTGGCGGTGGCGCAGTCCTCCTACGTCGGGCTGTTCGGCGACCCCTTCGACGTCCGCGACGCCACCCTGCTCACCACCCAGGTGCACCACCCCGCCGACGTCTCCCCGCAGCGCGTGCTCGACGCAGTCCACGAGGAGGTGGACCGCGTCGCCCAAGACGGCGTCGGCGCCGACGAGCTCACCCGCGTGCAGGCCCGCACCAGCACCCAGCTGCTGCGCGGCGCGGACTCCGTGCTCGGCCGCACCCTGGGCTTCGCCTCCGCCGAGCTGATCCACGGCCGCGCCGAGCTGGCCGGCGAGCTCGCCGCCCGGCTGGCCGCCGTCACCCCCGAGCAGGTGCAGCACGCCGCCCGCGGGCTGGCCCGCGACACCGCCGCCGTCCTCGAGCTGCACACCGCCGGAGGCACCGCATGAGCGCGCCCGTCCTCGACCTGTCCCTGGTCCCCCCGCTGGGCGACCCCCGCCCGCAGCCGGTCCCCGACGTCCACCTGACCACCCTGGACTCCGGGCTGCGGGTCGCCGTCGTGCCCCGCGCCGGGGTCCCGCTGGTCGAGCTGCGGCTGCGGGTGCCCTTCGCCGCGGCCTCGGCCCGCACCGCCGCCGCGCACGTCGCCCGCACCTCGGTGCTCACCGGCGCGCTGCTGCTGGGCACCCGGTCCCACGACCAGGTGCAGATCGCCCAGCTGCTGCAGGCCGAGGGCGCCGAGATGTCGGTCTCGGCCGACCCCGACCGGATGCTCTTCGGCACCACCCTGCTGCCCACGGGCCTGGACGCCGTCCTCGGCGTGCTCGCCGAGCTGCTCACCGCGCCCACCTACCCGGCCGCCCCCGTCGCCGCCGAGAAGGCCCGGGTGGCCGAGCGCATCGCCATCGCCCGCTCGCAGCCCGGCGTGGTGGCCCGCACCGCGCTGGCCACCCGCCGCTACGGTGCGCACCCCTACGCCGTCCAGCTGCCCGAGACCGACCAGGTGCAGGCCATCACCCCCGCGGCCCTGCGCAAGCTGCACCGCGAGCGGGTGCTGCCCGCCGGCAGCACGCTGGTCCTGGTCGGCGATGTCGACCCGGCCGCCGCCACCGACGCCGTCGCGACCGCCCTCGCCGGGTGGACCGGCACCGGCGTCGCCGTCGACGCCCCGCCGCTGCCGGCCATCCCGCCCGGCCCGCTGCAGCTGGTCGACCGGCCCGGAGCCGTGCAGTCCAACCTGCGGATCGGCGGCCCGGCCCCCGGACGGCTCGACCCCGAGCTGCCCGCGGTCCGGCTGGCGAGCACGGTCTACGGCGGCTACTTCTCCTCCCGGCTGGTGGAGAACATCCGCGAGCGCCGCGGCTACACCTACAGCCCCCGCAGCTCGGTGGACCACCTGCAGGCCGGGTCGTCCTTCCTCGTCGAGGCCGACGTCGCCACCGAGGTCACCGGGCCGGCGCTGCTGGAGACGCAGTACGAGCTGGGCCGCATCGCCCTGCTGCCGGTCACCGAGGCCGAGCTGGACGCCGCCCGGCGCTACCTGCTGGGCACCACGGCGCTGGCCACGGCCACCCACGCCGGGCTGGCCAGCACGCTGTCGGCCCTGGTCGGCTCCGGCCTGCCCGCCGAGTGGCTCACCGAGCACCAGGCCGCCCTGGCCGCCGTCACCCTCGACGAGGTCACCGCCGCGGCCCGCCGCTGGCTGCACCCCGCCGGGCTGACCACCGTCGTGGTCGGCGACGCCGAGCGGGTCGCCGGCCAGCTCGAGGCGCTCGGGCCGGTGCAGCGGTGAGCGTCCCGCCCGGCGGCAGCACCCCGGCCGACAACCCCCCGCCCAGCGAGCTCCCGGTCGACGTCGCGGTCTGGCCCGAGCACACCCCGGCCACCACCGACGACGTCCCCGTGCTGTCCCGGGTCGGGCACGACCGCGGGCACCTGGACCGCTCCCTCGACGACCCCGCGCGCGGCCGACCGGTCCGGGTGCTCGTCATGGACGAGCGGCGGCAGGTGCCGGTGCGGGAGACCGCGACCGGGCCCGAGCTGCTGTGGGACCAGCGGGCACGGTTCCCCGGGGACGGCATCTACCTCGGCCACGCCGACGAGGTCGCCTACGCGGTGGTCCGCGGGGAGCGCACGCTGAGCATCGGCGGGGCACCCGTGGACGGCTGGAGCGGGCTGCGCGAGATCGGCTCGGACCTCGGCGACCGGGATGCCGGGCTGCTGGCCCAGGCCACCGGGATCGTGGAGTGGCACGAGCGCAACCGGTTCAGCCCCTACACCGGGGCGGCCACCGTGGTGGAGAAGGCCGGCTGGACCCAGCGGGACCCCACCACCGGCCAGGAGGTCTTCCCGCGCACCGACCCAGCGGTGATCATGCTGGTGCACGACGGCGACCGGGTGCTGCTGGGCCGGCAGGCGGTCTGGCCACCCGGCCGGTTCTCCATCCTCGCCGGGTTCGTCGAGCCCGGGGAGTCCGCCGAGGCGGCGGTGGCCCGCGAGGTCGCCGAGGAGGTGGGCATCGAGGTCACCGACGTCCGCTACGTCGGCAGCCAGCCCTGGCCGTTCCCGCAGTCGCTCATGCTCGGGTTCACGGCCCGCGCGGTGGGCACGCAGCTGCGCGTCGACCACGACGAGATCGAGGAGGCGCGCTGGTTCACCCGCGAGGAGCTGCGCAGCGGCGCCGGGCCGGCCGCGCTGCCGCCGCCGGTGTCCATCGCGCGGCACATCATCGACGGGTGGCTCAGCGAGGGCTGACCCAGCGGCCCTGCAGGACCAGGGCCGGCCGGTCGGCGTGGTCGGCCAGCACCACGGCGTCGGCCAGGCCGGCCGGGTCGACCTCGTCGTCGTAGCGGTCGAACGCCGGCAGCTCCCACTGCTGGCCCGCCGGCGTCCGGCGCCGGCGGGCCGCGGCCGACACCCGCAGGTGCACGACGACGTCGAAGGCCAGCCCGACGCCCTGCAGCAGCGCGCCGGGCACCAGCAGCACCCCCTCCGCCGGCACGCGGGCTGCGCGGGTGGCCCGGTCGCGGACGGCGTCCCACAGCTGCGGGAGCACGTCACCGGGGCCGCCCGGTCCCACGCGGTCGAGCACCTCGCGGCCCAGCGCCGACACGTCCAGCCAGTCGGTGTAGCGGGCACCGGGGGCGGTGCGGCCGTGCTCCAGGCGCACCGACGCCGGGCGCAGGAACCCGGCGGCGGGCACCACGACGGCCCGACGGCCCAGCGCGGGGAGGCGGGCCGCGACGTCCTCGGCCAGCCGCTGCGGGTCTGCGACGTCCGGGCCGTCGACGGCCACCCGCAGCGCGTGCGCGCCCGGCTCGGGGTCGGTGGCGGCCAGCAGGTCGGCCA
>NZ_JAMXRZ010000018.1 GCF_024124375.1 Klenkia sp. PcliD-1-E | reverse complement strand
GTCCGGGCAGGCCGGTGAGCGCACCGGCCAGGTCGCCCGGGGCCACGCCGAGGCGGAGTCCGTCGTACCCGGCCTGGTCCAGCAGCCAGGCGCCGACGGCGTGCGGCAGCGGCAGCGGGTGGCCACCGGGCCGCACCCGACCGGCGAAGGGCAGCCGCCCGTCGGCCCCGTGGACGGCCAGGTCGGCCGCGTCGCCGGGTCCGTACCGCACCCCGGCCGGGCCGTCGCCGACCACCAGCAGGGCGTCCGGTCGCAGCCCGAGCACCGTCTGCAGCGCCTCCCCGCACGCCACCCGCAGCCGGTCGGTCGCGGTACCCGCCGGGACCGGCACCCGCGGCAGCAGCACGGCCGGGTGCGGGCAGAACGCGACGGCGATCAGCGTCGAGGAGGGGTCCGGGCTCACGGGGGGAGTGTCGCCGATCGCACCGTGGAAGACTCTGCTGCGTGTCGAGCACGGAGAACACCGCAGACGTGACCCCGCAGCCGGAGCCGACCCCCGAGGTCGCCGGTTCGGACGCCGTCACCCCCGGGGCCGGGACCCCCGCCTCCCCCCAGCCCGAGGACGCCGCCCTCGCCGACCCCGCGGCCGGGGACCCGTCCGACGAGGTGACCACGCCTCCCCCGGCGCCCGCGGAGGGGGAGGGCGGTACGGAGGAGGTGCCCGGCGCCGCCGAGGTGGTCGCCGCCGCCGACGTGCCGGCGGCCGGGGACGCGCTCGACGTGTCCGAGACCGCGGAGACCAGCGACGCGGTCGGCGCCTCCGAGGACGACGGTGCAGCTGACGCGGCGGACGGGTCGAGCGCGGCAACCGTCCCCGACGAGACCGCCGTCGCCGAGGCCGCCGACACCCCGGTCCGGGCCGACGACACCGTCGCCGGCACCGACCCCGCCCAGACCGGCACCGAGACCACCGCCGATGCTCCGGCCGAGACCCCCGCCGAGGACGGCACGGCCGCCGTGTCCGCGCCCGCGGCGCCGGCCGCCACCCCGGCGGCACCCGCCGCCCCGGCTGCCCCTGCTTCGGACCCCACGCAGTGGGGCCGGGTCGACGACGACGGCACCGTCTACGTCCGCACCGCGGACGGCGGCGAGCGCGCGGTCGGGTCCTGGCAGGCCGGCGAGCCGGCCGAGGGGCTGGCCCACTACGGCCGCCGCTACGACGACCTCGCCACCGAGGTCGGGCTGCTGGAGGCCCGCCTGCGGGCCCACACCGGCAACCCCGCCGAGATCCGCGCCAAGGCGCAGGCCCTGGCCGAGCAGGTGCCCACCGCCGACGTCGTCGGCGACCTGCCGGCGCTGGCCTCGCGGCTGGGCACCATCATCGACGCCTCCGAGGCCGCCGCGGCGGTCTCGCGCGCGGAGAAGGCCAAGGCACGCGCCGAGCAGGTCGCCCGCAAGGAGGCGCTCATCGCCGAGGCCGAGACGATCGGCGCCGAGTCGACGCAGTGGAAGGCCGCCGGCGACCGGCTCAAGGCGATCGTCGAGGAGTGGAAGACGATCAAGGGCATCGACCGCAAGACCGACGAGGCGCTGTGGACGCGCTTCGCGGCGGCCCGCGACGCCTTCGGTCGCCGCCGGGGGTCGCACTTCGCGGCCCTGGACGTGCAGCGCGCCGAGTCCCGCGCGGCCAAGCAGGCGCTCATCGCCGAGGCCGAGAAGCTGTCCACCTCGACCGAGTGGGGTCCCACGTCGGCGGCCATGCGCAGCCTGATGGACCGCTGGAAGGCCGTGCCGCGCACCGGCCGGGACACCGACGACGACCTGTGGAAGAAGTTCCGCGCCGCGCAGGACGTCTTCTTCAACGCCCGCTCGGAGTCGGACAAGGCACGCAACTCCGAGCAGCGGGCGAACCAGGAGAAGAAGGAGGCCCTGCTCGTCGAGGCGGAGAAGCTCGACCCGAGCCGGGACCTGCGGGGCGCGCAGAACGCGCTGCGCAAGATCCAGGAGCGCTACGACGCGATCGGGCACGTCCCGCGCGAGGCCATGCGCTCCCTGGAGGACCGGATGCAGGCCGTCGAGGAGAAGGTCCGCGGCGCGGCCGACTCCTCGCGTCCGCGCGTGGTGGCCGAGAACCCGATGCTGACCTCGCTGCGCGCGGCTGCCGAGAAGGCGGCCGACCAGCTGGCCAAGGCCAAGGCGGCCGGTGACGCCAAGCGGATCAGCGAGGCCGAGGCCAACCTGGCCAGCCGGCAGGAGTTCCTGGCCGCGGCCGAGAAGGCGGGGTCGCGCCGCTGACGGTGCGCTGACCCGGCGACCCCTCGCCGCCGCGTGACCCACCCGGGTCACGCGGCGCCGGCGTGCTCGGGGTCGGCCATGGCTGCCCGCAGCACCGCGGGCTCGGCGTTCGCCCGCATCGCCTGCAGCAGGAGCTCGCCCATCGACGTGGGCTCGCACCACAGCGACCGCTCCACCGCGGCCACCGCCAGCACCCCGGCGCCGCGCTGCCAGGCGGTGACGCCCAGCAGCAGGGCGGGCACCGCGGCCAGCTCACCGGGAAGCCGGGCGTTGAGGTCGGCGCCCATCGCCTCCACCGCGGCCCGCAGGTCGTCGTCCTCGCCGGCGGCCAGCGCCAGTGCGCGGTCCCGGACGGGCACGAGGGCCAGGGCCACGCCCACGAGGGCGAGGTCCTCGACGGCGGGCGTCGTCCGGCTGCCGGGGGCGTAGGCGTCGACCGCCGCGCGCACGGCGGCCCACCCCTCCTCGACCAGCTCGCTGACGTCGCCACCCCGGCGCAGCCGCACGTCCCACTGCGCGTCGACCCGGACGCAGGCCAGCTCGAGCTCCGCCGACACCGGCGCGGTGGGCCAGGCGCGGGCGACCACGGCATCCCGGTCGGCGTCCACGACGTCCCCGTGCAGCGCCGCGACGCCGGTCAGCCGGGAGCCGGCGACGTCCAGCGGTGTGCCCGGCCCGGCGCCGGTGGCCGGTTCGACGTCGGGGTAGCTCCACCACCGGCCGCCCCGGACCAGCAGCGCGTCGACGGTCGCGGTGCCCAGGGCCGCCAGCTCCTCGACCAGCTGCTGCACCAGGCCGCGCCGGGGCAGGTCGGGCACGGTGGGGCGCGCGGTCGCGTCGGCCCGCGGACGGGCAGGCTGCCGGTGGTCGGGCCGGATCGAGCTCACCTGGTCGTCGGGGTTCTCGGTGACCACGAACAGCAGGGCCCCGGCCGGGCGCAGCCGGCGGAGGTGCGCGACGACCCGGCGGGCCACCTCGCGGTCGTGCTCGGCGGCCAGCAGGTCCAGGCGCACGTGCAGGCTCACCCGCCGGTCAGGACGGCCGACCCCGCCCAGGCAGACCACGACCAGCGACTCGACCGGAGGGAAGCCCAGCAGCTCGGGGAGGGCGGCGGCGAACTCGGCCGGTCCGGCGCGCAGGACGGACGCGGGCGCACGCCGGCGGGCAGGACGCGGGGCTGCGGGACGGCGGGGACGGCGCGGGCGCGACATGCCCGGCAGCCTGCGCGGCAGGAGGCGGCGTCGACAGGGCCTGGGCGGATCTGTGGACGACCGCCCCGGGTGTGGACGGCCGTCAGCCGCAGGCGGGCGCGAGTGGTAGGGGTGCCGGGACCCCGATCGTCGGCATGCCGAGCCCGACGCCCCGGGTGGTCGGGCGCACCCCGGCCTCGCTCGCGTCGCCCGCGCGGGTGCGCCGGTGGGACAGCAGCGGGCCGTCGGCGACCAGGAAGTGCGGCTTGGCCTCGGTGACCACCGTCTCCACGACGTCGCCGGGGCGCACGCCCGGGACGGCGGCGACGTGCACCAGCCGGCCGTCGCGGGCCCGGCCGGACATCCGGCCGCGGTCGGCGTCCTTGCTGCCCTCCCCCGCCGCCATGAGCAGCTCGACGGTGCGCCCGACCAGCGCGCGGTTCTCCGCCCAGCTGATCTCCTCCTGCAGCGCCGTCAGCCGCAGGTAGCGCTCCTGCACGACCTCCTTGGGCAGCTGGCCCTCCATCTCGGCGGCCGGCGTCCCGGGGCGCTTCGAGTACTGGAAGGTGAAGGCGCTGGCGAACCGGACCTCGCGGACGACGTCCAGGGTGTCGAGGAAATCCTGCTCGGTCTCGCCCGGGAACCCGACGATGACGTCCGTGGTGATCGCGGCGTCGGGCATGGCGGCCCGGACGCGATCGATGATGCCGAGGTAGCGGTCCCGCCGGTAGGACCGGCGCATCCGGCGCAGGACGTCGTCCGACCCGCTCTGCAGCGGCATGTGCAGCTGGTGGCAGACGGCGGGGGTCTCGGCCATCGCGGCGATGACGTCGTCGGTGAAGTCGCGTGGGTGCGGGCTGGTGAAGCGCACCCGCTCCAGGCCGTCGACGGCGCCGGTGGCGCGCAGCAGGTCGGCGAAGGCGCCGCGGTCGCCGAGGTCGGCGCCGTAGGCGTTGACGTTCTGGCCCAGCAGGGTCACCTCGAGCACGCCCTGGTCGACGAGTGCCTGCACCTCGGCCAGCACGTCGCCGGGACGGCGGTCGGCCTCCTTGCCGCGCAGCGAGGGCACGATGCAGAACGTGCAGGTGTTGTTGCAGCCCACGCTGATCGACACCCAGCCGGAGTGGGCGCTGTCGCGGCGGGCGGGCAGGGAGCTCGGGAAGACCTCGAGGGCCTCCTTGATCTCGACCTGGGCCTCGGCGTTGTGCCGGGCGCGCTCGAGCAGGGCCGGCAGGGAGCCCACGTTGTGGGTGCCGAAGACGACGTCGACCCACGGCGCGCGGGCGACGATCGAGGCGCGGTCCTTCTGCGCCAGGCAGCCGCCGACCGCGATCTGCATGCCCGGGCGGGCATCCTTCACCGGGCGCAGGTGGCCGAGGTTGCCGTAGAGCTTGTTGTCGGCGTTCTCCCGGACGGCGCAGGTGTTCAGCACGACGACGTCGGCGTCCTCGCCCTCGCCGGCGGCCGTGTAGCCGGCGTCCTCGAGCAGCCCGGCCAGCCGCTCGGAGTCGTGGACGTTCATCTGGCAGCCGTAGGTGCGCACCCGGTAGGTGCGGGCCTCGGTGGCGGTCGGTGCGCTCGTCATGACGACAGCGAGGGTACGGCGCGCACCGGTGCGGTCGATCGTGACCGACTCGTGGCCCGGGACGGGAACTCAGGGGGATCGCACAGGATCGTTGCAGGTTCGTGATCGCCGGTGCTCAGCCGGGCCATAGGGTCGACGACCGTGACCAGCGCTGCGACCGGAGAACCACTCGTCGAGCTGTCGGGTGTCAACAAGTGGTTCGGTGATCTGCACGTCCTGCAGGACGTCGACCTGACCATCGCCCGCGGCGAGGTCGTCGTGGTGATCGGCCCGTCGGGGTCGGGGAAGTCGACCCTGTGCCGGACGATCAACCGGCTGGAGTCCATCGACCAGGGCCGCATCTCCATCGACGGGACGCCGCTGCCCGAGGAGGGGAAGGCCCTCGCGGCGCTGCGCAGCGACGTCGGGATGGTCTTCCAGAGCTTCAACCTCTTCGCGCACAAGACGATCCTGGAGAACGTCACGCTGGGGCCGGTCAAGGTCCGCGGCAAGAGCAAGGCCGAGGCCGAGAAGCGCGCCCGCGAGCTGCTGGACCGGGTCGGCGTCGGCCACCAGGCCGACAAGGTGCCCGCCCAGCTCTCCGGGGGCCAGCAGCAGCGCGTGGCCATCGCCCGCGCCCTGGCCATGGACCCCAAGGTGATGCTCTTCGACGAGCCCACCTCGGCGCTCGACCCCGAGATGATCAACGAGGTCCTCGAGGTCATGACCTCGCTGGCCCGCGACGGCATGACGATGGTCGTGGTCACCCACGAGATGGGCTTCGCCCGCCGGGCCGCCAACCGCGTCGTGTTCATGGACGCCGGCCGCGTCGTCGAGTCCAGCGACCCCGAGACGTTCTTCACCGCGCCCACCAGCGATCGGGCCAAGGACTTCCTCTCCAAGATCCTCAACCACTGACCGACCGCACCCCCACGAGAAGAGGACACATGCGTCTCACCAGGTACGCGGCCGCCGCCGCGGCGTTCGGCGTCGTGCTCGCCGGCTGCTCCAGCGAGGCCGGCCAGCAGGCCGCGCAGGAGTCGGAGAACGCCCCCGAGGTCGTCGAGGACGTCGACTTCGAGGCCGGCACGACGATGGCCGACCTCGCCGAGGCCGGCACCATCACCATCGGCACCAAGTACGACCAGCCCGGGTTCGGCCTGCTGAACCCCAGTGGCGTGCCCGAGGGCTTCGACGTCGAGATCGGCAAGATCATCGCCGCGCAGCTGGGGATCGAGGAGGACCAGATCGAGTTCGTCGAGACCGTCTCGGCCAACCGGGAGTCCTTCATCCAGAACGGCCAGGTCGACCTGGTCGTCGCCACCTACACGATCAACGACGCGCGCAAGCAGCTCGTGGACTTCGCCGGCCCGTACTACGTGGCCGGGCAGGACATCATGGTCGCCGCGGGCAACCCCGAGGGCATCGAGGGTCCCGATGACCTCGCCGGCAAGAACGTCTGCTCGGTCGAGGGGTCGACGCCGGCGCAGAACATCCGGGACAACTACCCGGAGGCCACGCTGACGCTGTTCGACGTGTACTCCAAGTGCGCCGACGCCCTCACCAACGGCCAGGTCGACGCGGTGACCACCGACAACGTCATCCTGACCGGTCTGGTGGCCGGCAACCCGGACGGCTTCGAGCTGGTGGGCAACCCCTTCACCGAGGAGCCCTACGGCATCGGGCTGACCCTGGGTGACACCGAGTTCCGCGACTTCGTCAACGACGTCCTGGAGCAGTCCTTCGAGGACGGCTCGTGGGCGGCGGCCTGGGACTCCACCGCCGGTCAGATCACCGGCGAGCCCGCTCCCGAGCCCCCGACGATCGACCGCTACTGACCCAGCTCCACCCCGTGCCCGCCGGCCCGGCACACCGCCCGGGCCGGCGGGTACGGCCCTGACCGCTCCCGGAGGGAGGCGCCGTGCAGTTCTTCGTCGACAACTTCGACATCCTCCGGGACGCGTTCCTGCAGACCCTGCTGCTGACCGTGCTGGCGGGTGTGCTGGCTCTCGTCCTCGGGGTGGTCCTGGCCACCATGCGGGTCAGCCCGATCCCGCCGTTGCGCGGACTGGCCACCTTCTACGTCGAGACCTTCCGCAACACCCCGCTCACGGTGGTGTTCTTCTTCGTCATCTTCGGGCTGCCGCAGATCGACACCGTCGTGTCCTTCTTCACCGGCGCGGTCATCGCGGTCGGTATGTACACCGCGGCCTTCGTCGCCGAAGCGGTCCGCTCGGGCATCAACTCGGTCAGCCCCGGGCAGGCCGAGGCCGCCCGGGCGCTGGGCCTGGGGTTCGGCCAGTCGCTGCGCGAGGTGGTGCTGCCGCAGGCCTTCCGCACGGTGGTGCCGCCGCTGGGCAGCGTGTTCATCGCGATGGCGAAGAACACCTCGATCGCGGCTGGGTTCTCCGTCAGCGAGCTGTCCTCCACGCTGCCCCGGCTGGTCAACGCGAACGCCGGTGACCTGCTGGTGGTGCTGCTCGCCGTCGTCGTCGGGTACATGATCATCACGGTGCCGATGGCCTACGCGGTCAACCGGCTCGAACGACGGGTGGCGATCCTGCGATGAGCGCTCCGGTCCTGTTCGACCTGCCCGGCCCGAAGGCCCGAGCACGCATCCGCATCGGCACCGCCGTGGGCGTCGTGCTGGTGCTGGCCCTGGCGGCCTTCGTCCTGCTGCGCCTCAACGGCAACGACCAGCTCGACCCCGCCCGCTGGGCCATCCTGTTCGACCCCGACTCCGGGGTGCCGCAGGCCCTGGGCGAGGCGCTGGTGCGCACGCTGCAGGTCGCCGCCGTGGCCATGGTGGCCGCGACCGTGCTGGGCGTCCTGCTGGCCGTCGGCCGGCTCTCCGACCACCGCTGGGTGCGCATCCCGGTCACGACCGTCATCGAGTTCTTCCGGGCGATCCCGCTGCTGGTCGTCATCTTCGCGCTGTACTTCGTGCTGCCGGCCTTCGGTCCCGACCTCAGCGCCTTCGCCGCGCTCGGGCTGGGCCTGACGCTGTACAACATGGCCGTCCTGGCCGAGATCTTCCGCGCCGGCATCCTGTCGGTGGACAAGGGCCAGCGGGAGGCCGCGTTCGCGCTGGGCATGCGCAAGGCCCAGGTCATGACGCTGGTCCTGCTCCCGCAGGCCACCCGCCGGATGCTGCCGGTCCTCATCGCCCAGATCGTCGTCCTGCTCAAGGACACGTCGCTGGGGTTCATCATCGGCTACTTCGAGCTGCTGCGGCAGGCGCGGAGCCTGGTCGAGTTCCTGAACTTCAACTTCGGCAACATCTACACGCTGCAGATCTACGTGGGCGCCGGACTGGTCTACATCTTGATCAACGTGCTCATCTCGCAGCTGGCCAGGCTGGTGGAGAAGCGGACCCGTTCCTCGGCCAAGGCAGCGGCCGCGGATGCTCCCGCCGCGCCCACCACGACGGTGGACACGGGCCGCGCCACAGGCTGGTGATCACGCCTGCGCAACACGGCGTGCCGTTGCACGCACGGTGGGTTGTGACAGGTGAGACTGACGGGACCATGGACACCGCCGCCGCTCTCACCGCCCTGCCCGACGACGCCCCGGGCACCCCTGCGCTGCACCTCGTGGGCACCGATCCCGAGCAGCTGTTCGTGACCCGCCTGCGGTCCTCGGCGAACCACTTCGCCGCGGCCGCGGGCGCCACGTCCGCGGTGGTCCGGGAGGCCGTGCCGCCGGCCCGCCACCGGCGCTCCCGCTGCCGGGTGGTGCTGCGTTGGGAGGACGGCGCGGAGTCCGACGTGACCTTCCTGGGCCCGGCCCGGCACGCCACGGTGGCCGGGCCTGCTGCCCTGGCGGCCACCACGTCGGGGTTCGACGTGGCCATCCAGCAGTGGCTGACCGAGGGCCGCCCGGAGTCCCCGCTCTGGCTGGTGCCCGACGAGGACTCCCCCGCCGGCACCGCCGTCGACGTCGCCGCCTGGCTGTCCACCTGACCCCTCGTCGATCATGCAGTTCCGCAACGGCGGCGCGTCCACCCCGGGCGCGCCGCCGTTGCCGTTCTGCATGATCAACTCCTGGATCGACGCATCCCGCGGCCGGGTGGCCGGGTGCGGGCCCAGCCCTCGGCGGTGAGGCCCTCGCCCACCTCGCCGGTGGGCGCCTGGTCCCTCTCGTCGAGCGGGCGGCCGGACCACAGGCCCCGCCGCACCGCGGGTTCCGGGTCCGGCAGCTCGGGCGGGGCGTCGTCGGCCTCGGCGGCGGCGTCCTCGGCCTCGCCGTCGGCCTCCAGCGCCTCGCGCACCACCCAGGCAGCCAGGCCGGCGCCGTACCCCTTGCGACCCAGCATCGCGGTCAGCCGGCGGGTCGCGGTCGCGGTGTCGAGTCGTCGCATGCCGGGCACCTTGCGGGCCACCAGGGCGCGGGCGGTGTCCCACTCGTCCTGCGGGTCGACGGCCTCCAGCGCCACCGACGCCACCTCCGCGTCGATGCCCTTGGCGCGCAGCTCGTGGGCCAGGGCCCGGCGACTGAGCCCACGGCCGGACTGCCGGCTGCGCACCCAGACCGCGGCGAACGCCGCGTCGTCGACCAGCCCGACCTCCTCGAACCTGTCGAGCACGGCCACCGCGACGTCGTCGGGGATGTCCCGGGCGGCGAGCAGGTCGGCCAGCTGTCTGCGACTGCGGGCGGTGCCGGTGAGCGCGGTCAGGCAGATGTCCTTCGCGGCCCGTTCCGGGTCCTCGTACTGCCGCGCCGGCGAACCGTCCGCGCCGCGTGGCCGACGCCCCGCCCCGAGACCACCCTGCCGCCCGGAGCGCCGACCACCGGCGCCTGCCCCGACCCCGTCGACGCCCGAGGGCGCAGCGGCCGGCGTCGTCGGTTCGTCGACCTCTGCGTCGAGCTGGATGCCCCACTCGCGAGGGGGCTTCTTCTTGTTCTTCCCGGCTCCGCCGTGCCGGCGCCCGCCGAAGGACCGTGAGCCGTCGTCACCGAAGGACGACCGGCGGCGTGACCGGTCGTCGACGGCATCGCCGACGGCATCACCGACCGCGCCGTCGGCGGCTCGCCGCCGGCCGGCAGAACGCAAGCGGGACGAGCCCGCCGATCCCCGGTCGGCGAAGGACCGCGGGTCCGCCACCTCGGTGACCGTGGCGTCGGGGGCGTCCCGGTCGCCCAGCGCGGCGACGGCGACCTCGGACGGCGGGAGCGCCCCGGCGTCGAGGCCGTGCGTCGACCCGGTACGACGGCTCTCGACGTCCCGGTCGGACAGGGAGCCGACGACGTCCGCGTGGGCCGGACCGCTCGTCGTGGTCGGGGCGGGCTCGGCACCCGGGTCGAGGGCGGAGAAGTCGACGACGTCGGAACCGCCCGGGACGGTCAGGTCGCCAAGGCCGTCGAAGTCGAGGACCTCCGGGGCCGCCATCGCCGGGACGGCAGCACCGGACAGCGGACCGGCGCCCGGGTCACCGGTGGGACCGGGACCCGGGACGCCGTCCGGGGTGTCCGAGTGACCGTCGTCGGTCATCCGGCGACTCAGAAGTCGGCGGGCACGGCGTCGACCGGGGCGTCCAGCCGCGGGCCGATGCCGAGCTTCTCCTTGATCTTCTTCTCGATCTCGTCGGCGAGGTCGGGGTTGTCGCGCAGGAAGCCGCGGGCGTTCTCCTTGCCCTGGCCGAGCTGGTCGCCGTCGTAGGTGTACCAGGCGCCGGACTTGCGGACGAAGCCCTGCTCGACGCCGATGTCGATGAGCCCGCCCTCGCGGCTGAACCCGGTGCCCCAGATGAGGTCGAGTTCGGCCTGCTTGAACGGCGCGGCCACCTTGTTCTTCACGATCTTCACGCGGACCCGGCTGCCGACGGCGTCGGTGCCCTGCTTCAGGGTCTCGATCCGGCGGACGTCGAGGCGGACCGAGGAGTAGAACTTCAGCGCGCGGCCACCGGTGGTGACCTCGGGCGAGCCGTAGACGACGCCGACCTTCTCGCGCAGCTGGTTGATGAAGATGGCGGTGGTGTTGGAGTTGCTCAGCGCGCCGGTGATCTTGCGCAGCGCCTGGCTCATCAGGCGGGCCTGCAGACCCACGTGGCTGTCGCCCATCTCGCCCTCGATCTCGGCGCGGGGCACCAGCGCGGCCACCGAGTCGATGACGATGAGGTCCAGCGCGCCGGAGCGGATCAGCATGTCGGCGATCTCCAGCGCCTGCTCACCGGTGTCGGGCTGGCTGATCAGCAGCGCGTCGGTGTCGACGCCGATGGCCCGGGCGTACTCCGGGTCGAGGGCGTGCTCGGCGTCGATGAAGGCCACGATGCCGCCGGCGGCCTGGGCGTTGGCCACCGCGTGCAGGGCGACCGTCGTCTTGCCCGAGGCCTCCGGGCCGTAGACCTCGACGATGCGGCCGCGGGGCAGCCCGCCCACGCCGAGGGCGATGTCGAGGGCGATCGACCCGGTGGGGATGACCTTCATGGCCACCTCGGGCGAGTCGCCCAGCCGCATGACCGAGCCCTTGCCGAACTGCTTGTCGATCTGGGCCAGGGCCATGTCGAGGGCCTTGTCGCGGTCCAGGGTTGCCATGGTGTCCACCTTCTGTGGTCGTCGCTGTGCGTCGCTGTCTGCGTCGGGGCCGACGGTAGGACGGGGGTCCGACAGAAACGGGTGGCCGGCCGGATCTGTGGAGGACGACCGGGCCTGTGGACAGCAACACTAGGACGAACACGTGTTCGAAGCCAGCAACACGCCGGAGAAGTTCGGCGTGGGCGTTCAGCGGGAGGCGTCGTGCCGGTCGCGGGCGGCGTGCACCTCGGGCAGCCGGTCCTCCACGAACCCGATGAGCGCGAGCAGCTTCGGGGCCAGCTCGGCGCCGGCCGGGGTGAGCCGGTACTCCACGTGCGGCGGGATGCTCGACCGCACCTCCCGGTGCACCCAGCCGTCGCGCTCGAGGGTCTGCAGGCTCTGGGAGAGCATCTTCTCGCTGACGCCGTCCACCCGGCGTCGCAGCTCGCCGAACCGGTGCGGCGCCTCCTGCAGCGCCGACAGCGCCAGCAGCGACCACTTGCCGGTCACGTGCTCAAGGGCCTCGCGCGAGGTGCAGGCCCGGCTGAAGACGTCGGCGGCGAAGGACTCGACGTCGTCCCGCCCCCCGGCGGGGGCCCCGCTGTGCTCGACCACGCCCCGAGTGTACGTTCTCGTCGAAAGCACTTACCAGTAGTAAGTGCCATCCGAGGAGGAAGCATGATCACCGTCACCGGAGCCACCGGCCAGCTCGGCCGGCTCGTCGTCACCGGCCTGCTCGACGCCGGCGTGCCCGCGGCCGAGGTCACCGCCCTGGTCCGCGACGCCGGCCGCGCCGCCGACCTGGCCGACCGCGGCGTGCGCGTCGCCGTCGCCGACTACACCGACCGCGCCTCCCTGGAGGAGGCCCTGGCCGGCACCGACCGGCTGCTGCTGGTCTCGGGCAGCGAGGTCGGCCAGCGGGTCGCACAGCACACCAACGTCGTCAAGGCCGCGAAGGTCGCCGGCGTCGGCCTGCTCGTCTACACCTCGGCCCCGAAGGCCGACGCGACCACGCTCGTGCTCGCCCCCGAGCACGCCGCCACCGAGGAGGTCATCCGCGCGAGCGGGCTGCCCGCCGTCGTGCTGCGCAACAACTGGTACTTGGAGAACTACGACGCCCAGATCGGCCAGGCCGCCGCCACCGGGGAGGTCGTCGGCAGCGCCGGGCAGGGGCGCGCCTGGCCGGCCTCCCGCGCCGACTTCGCCGCCGCGGCGGTCGCCGTCCTCACTGCCGACGACCCGCAGCCGGCCGTGCACGAGCTGGGCGGCGACGACCCCTTCACGCTGGCCGACCTGGCCGCCGAGGTCGGCCGGCAGGCCGGCCGCGAGGTCACCCACCGCGACCTGTCCACCGACGAGCACGTCGCCGCACTGCGCGGGGCCGGGCTGGACGAGGGCACGGCGGGCTTCGTGGCCGCGCTCGACGGCAACATCGCGGCGGGCGAGCTCGATGCGGGCCAGGGCGGCATCTCCGCCCTCACCGGCCGGCCGACCCGCACCCTGGCCGAGCACGTCGCACTGGTCCTCGGCAGCAGCTGATCGACCGTCCCGGCGCGGGTCAGCGGACCTGCGCCGGGACGTCGAACTCCTCGCAGATCGCCAGCCACACCGTCCGCACCGGGACGCCGGCGTCCAGCGCCCCCACCGCGGTACGGCCCTCGAAGGCGGAGAAGACGTGGTCGCGCGCGATGGCCTCGCCGCGGACGTCGCCGAACTCCTCGCGCACCCGGCCCCAGAACTCCTGCAGTCGCACCCCGGCGACGGTACCCGCGGCTACCGTGGCGGCATGATCCCCAGCACCGGCTCGGCGACCTGGGACACCATCGGCCAGATCGCGATCGCCTGCCTGCTCGCGGTGTCGCTGCTGCTCATGTGGCGCCGTCGGTGAGGTCCCGTTCGGGCAGCGGCCCGAGGGTGGCGAAGCAGTCCAGGTAGGGCTCGACGTCCCCCCGCGCGGTCCAGGACCGCAGCTGGTCGGCCGACCTGCGGGCCTGCACGGCCCGGGCCAGGTCGAAGTCGCCCGCCCGGACGACGACGGCGGCGTCGGCCGGCCCGTGCTGCCAGCTGCTTCCCTCCAGCCGCAGCGGCGGCAGGCCCGCCTCGGCGGCCGCCTCGGCCACCCGGTCGGCGAAGCGGTCGCGCAGCGCCACCATCGCCGGGGTGTCGTGGGCGCCGGGGACCCCGAGCGCCCCGCGCAGGTCCTGCTCGTGGATGGTCACGTCGGCCAGGGGACGCACGCCGTGCTCGGCCATCCAGGCGCGCAGCGGTGCGGTGTTGGCCCGCCACTCGGCCACCAGCAGCGGGACGTCCCGGCCGGCCCGGGTGTCGACGTGCCGCTGGGTCCAGGCCGGGTTGTGGTCGTCGTCCTCGCGGTCGGCCAGCACGTCGGTGGACACGCCGACCACGTGCGCCAGCAGGTCGCGCACCGACCAGGCCGGGCAGGCCGGCACGGGCCGGGCCGCGTCCGCGGTCGGGATGCCCTCGACCAGCTCCACGACCCGGGCCTGCGCCCGGGTCCACTCCTCGATCGCCTCGGCGTCGGTCAGCTGCATGCCCGGGTGCATCCCCCGGACCGGTCGCTCACAACCCCATCGACCGCCCGATGATCTCCTTCATGATCTCGTTCGTGCCGCCGTAGATGCTCTGCACCCGGGCGTCGCGCCAGGCCTTGGAGACCGGGTACTCGTCCATGTAGCCGTAGCCGCCGTGCAGCTGCAGGCACTTGTCGGCGACCCGGTTCTGCAGGTCCGAGCACCACCACTTGGCCTGCGCAGCGTCCACCGCGGTCAGCGTGCCCGCGTCCAGCTGGCGGATGCACTCGTCGACGAAGACCCGAGCGATCGTGGCCTCGGTCTGCAGCTCGGCGAGGACGAAGCGGCTGTTCTGGAAGCTGCCGACCGGCCGGCCGAACGCCGTCCGGTTGGTCACGTACTCCACCGTCTGGGCGAGCACCGTCTCCACGGCGGCGACGGCGCCGATCGCGATGGACAGCCGCTCCTGCGGCAGGTTCTCCATCAGGTGCAGGAAGCCGCGGTCGACGGTGCCGAGCACGTTCTCGGCCGGCACCCGGACGTCGGTGAAGAACAGCTCGGCGGTGTCCTGCGCCTTCAGGCCCACCTTCTCCAGGTTGCGGCCGCGCTCGAAGCCCGGCATGCCGCGCTCGACGACCAGCAGGCTGGTGCCCTTGGACGCCGGCGCGTCGGGGTTCGTCCGCGCGACCACGACGACCAGGTCGGCGTTGATGCCGTTGGTGATGAAGGTCTTGGAGCCGTTGAGCACCCAGCCGTCGCCGTCGCGGCGCGCCGTGGTGGTGATGCCCTGCAGGTCGCTGCCGGTGCCCGGCTCGGTCATCGCGATGGCGGTGATGGTCTCCCCGCTGCAGAACCCCGGCACCCAGCGCTGCTTCTGCTCCTCGGTCGCCAGGTCGCGGAGGTAGGGGCTGACGACGTCGTTGTGCAGGCCGAACCCGACGCCGGAGGCGCCGACCCGGGCCATCTCCTCCGACAGCACGGCCTGGTAGCGGAAGTCGCGCACTCCCCCGCCGCCGTACTGCTCGTCCTGGTCGATGCCGAGGAACCCCTGCTTGCCGCCCTCGGTCCACAGCTCCCGCGGCACGATCGAGTCCTTCTCCCACTGGGCGTGGAAGGGCGCGATCTCCTTCTCCACGAACGTGCGGACGCTGGCGCGGAAGTCCTCGTGGTCGGCCTCGTACAGGTGGGAGCGCATGGCCCCGACTGTGGCAGACAGCACTGACTGTTCCTAGCCCCTGCGTAAATGTCGTACCCCCTGGGGACACTGCTCCCGTGCCCGCAGCCCCGTCCGCGATCGACCGGTTCACCGAGCCCACCCGGGCCTGGTTCACCGGTGCCTTCGACGCGCCGACGGCGGCCCAGGAGGGCGCCTGGACGGCGATCAGCAGCGGCGAGCACGCCCTGGTCGTCGCCCCCACCGGGTCGGGCAAGACGCTGGCCGCGTTCCTGTGGTCGCTCGACCGGCTGGCCAGCACCCAGCCCGAGGAGGAGCAGAAGCGCTGCCGGGTCCTCTACGTGTCCCCGCTCAAGGCGCTGGCCGTCGACGTCGAGCGCAACCTGCGGGCCCCGCTGGCCGGCATCGGCCAGGCCGCCGCCCGGCTGGGGTTGCCCCGCCCGGAGATCAGCGTCTCCACCCGCTCCGGCGACACCCCCGCCGACGAGCGGCGGGCCTTCACCCGCCGGCCCACCGACATCCTCATCACCACGCCCGAGTCGCTGTTCCTGCTGCTCACCAGCCAGGCCCGCGAGGCACTGCGCGGCGTCGAGACGGTGATCATCGACGAGGTGCACGCCGTCTGCGGCAGCAAGCGCGGCGCGCACCTGGCGGTCTCCCTCGACCGGCTCGACACCCTGCTCGACCGGCCGGCGCAGCGGGTCGGGCTGTCGGCCACCGTCCGGCCGATCGACGAGGTGTCCACCTTCCTGGCCGGGGGCCGGCCGGTGCAGGTGGTCGCCCCGCCGTCGCAGAAGAAGTGGGACCTGTCGGTGGTGGTCCCGGTCGAGGACATGTCCACCCTGGGCCAGCCCACCGGCGAGCTGGAGGGGTCGGCCTCGGGCGGGCAGCCGCGGACGTCGATCTGGCCGGCGGTCGAGGAGCGCGTGCTCGACCTCATCGAGGCGCACCGCTCCACCATCGTGTTCGCCAACTCCCGCCGGCTGGCCGAGCGGCTGACCAGCCGGCTCAACGAGCTCGCCTACGAGCGGGCCACCGGGGAGACCGTGCCGGCCGGCGCCGACGCGGCGCAGTTGATGGCCCAGGCCGGTGGTGGCGGGGGGCTGCCGGCCGACGCCAAGCCGGTGGCCAGTGCGCACCACGGGTCGGTGTCCCGCGAGCAGCGCGCGGTGGTCGAGGAGGCGCTGAAGTCCGGGCAGCTGCCCGCGGTGGTCGCCACCTCGTCCCTGGAGCTGGGCATCGACATGGGCGCGGTCGACCTCGTGGTGCAGGTGGAGTCCCCGCCCAACGTGGCGGCCGGCCTGCAGCGGGTCGGCCGGGCCGGGCACCAGGTGGGCGCGGTCAGCCGCGGCGTGCTGTTCCCGAAGTTCCGGGGCGACCTGGTGCAGTCCGCGGTGGTGGCCGAGCGGATGAAGGCCGGCCAGATCGAGTCCATCCGCTACCTGCGCAACCCCCTCGACGTGCTGGCCCAGCAGATCGTCGCGATCGTCGCCGAGGAGCCGAAGACCGTCGACGAGGTCGCCGGGGTGCTGCGCCGGTCGGCCGCGTTCGCGTCCCTGCCCGACTCCGCGCTGCACGCGGTGCTGGACATGCTCGCCGGCCGCTACCCCTCCGACGCGTTCGCCGAGCTGCGGCCCCGGTTGACCTGGGACCGGGTCACCGACACCCTCACCGCCCGGCAGGGCGCGCAGCGGCTGGCGGTCACCAGCGGCGGCACCATCCCCGACCGCGGCCTGTTCGGGGTCTTCATCGTCTCCGGCGGCGGCGAGACCGGCGGCCGGCGGGTCGGCGAGCTCGACGAGGAGATGGTCTACGAGTCCCGTGTCGGCGACGTGTTCCTGCTCGGCTCGTCGTCCTGGCGGATCGAGGAGATCACCCACGACCGGGTGCTGGTCACCCCCGCCCCCGGCCAGCCCGGGAAGATGCCGTTCTGGCACGGCGACACCCTCGGCCGCCCCCTGGAGCTGGGCCGGGCGCTGGGCGCCTTCCTCCGCGAGGTCGGCGGTGCCACCCCGGAGGCAGGGCTGGAGCGCGCCCGCGCGGCCGGTCTCGACGAGTGGGGTGCGGCGAACCTGCAGGCCTACCTGGCCGAGCAGAAGGCGGCGACCGGCCACCTGCCCGACGACCGCACGCTGCTGGTGGAGCGGTTCCGCGACGAGCTGGGTGACTGGCGGCTGGTCGTGCACTCCCCCTTCGGCGCCCAGGTCAACGCGCCCTGGGCGCTGGTGCTGGCCGCCCGGCTGCGCGAGCGGTACGGGGTCGACGTCGCGTCGATGCACGCCGACGACGGCATCGTGCTGCGGCTGCCCGACACCACCGGCGAGCCGCCCGAGGCCGACCTGGCGATCCTCGACCCCGACGACGTCGAGCGCGAGGTCACCGCCGAGGTCGGCAACTCCGCGCTGTTCGCCAGCCGCTTCCGCGAGTGCGCCGCCCGGGCCCTGCTGCTCCCCCGCCGCGACCCGCGCCGGCGCACCCCGTTGTGGCAGCAGCGCCAGCGCGCCGCGCAGCTGCTCAGCGTGGCCAGCGAGTTCTCCGGCTTCCCGATCACGCTCGAGGCGGTCCGGGAGGTGCTGCAGGACGTCTACGACGTGCCCGGTCTGGTCGAGCTGATGAGCGACGTCCGCTCCCGGCGGGTCCGGGTGGCCGACGTGCAGACCCCGACCGCCTCGCCGTTCGCCCAGTCGCTGCTGTTCGGCTACGTCGGCCAGTTCATCTACGAGGGCGACGCCCCGCTGGCCGAGCGGCGCGCGCAGGCACTGGCCCTGGACACCGGCCTGCTCGCCGAGCTGCTGGGCCGCTCCGAGCTGCGCGAGCTGCTCGACGGCGACGCCCTCGGCGAGATCGAGGCCGAGCTGCAGCGGCTGCCCACCGACCGGCACCCTCGCGACCTCGACGGTGCCGCCGACCTGCTGCGGGTGGTCGGCGACCTGGCCCCCGCCGAGGCCGCCGCCCGCGGGGTGCCGCAGGAGTGGCTCGACGAGCTCGTCGCCTCCCGCCGGGCGCTGCCGGTGCGCATCGCCGGCCAGGACCGCTACGTCGCCATCGAGGACGCCGGCCGGCTGCGCGACGCGCTCGGCACCGCGCTGCCCGTCGGTGTGCCGGAGGTCTTCACCGAGCCCGTCGCCGACCCGCTCGGTGACCTGGTGGGCCGGTACGCGCGCACGCACGGCCCGTTCGTGCCCAGCGAGGCCGCCGACCGGCTCGGCCTGGGCGTCGCGGTGGTCACCACCACCGTTGCACGGCTGGTGGCCGCCGGCCGTGTGGTGACGGGCGAGTTCCGGCCCGGCGGGGTGGGCCAGGAGTGGTGCGACGCCGACGTGCTGCGCTCCATCCGACGCCGGTCGCTGGCCAAGCTGCGCCAGGAGGTGGAGCCCGTCCCCACCACGACGCTGGCCCGCTACACCCCGTCCTGGCAGTCGGTGGGCAGCCGCATGCGCGGGGTGGACGGCGTGCTGGCCGTCGTCGAGCAGCTGGCCGGGGCCCTGGTCCCCGCCTCGGCACTGGAGACGCTGGTGCTGCCCTCGCGGGTGCAGGGCTACCAGCCGGGGATGCTCGACGAGCTGACCAGCGCCGGCGAGGTGCTGTGGGCCGGGGCCGGCGGCCTGGCCGGGGGCGACGGCTGGATCACCCTGGTACCGGCCGACCTGGCCCCCTTGCTGCTGCCCGACCCGCCGCTGGGCGCACAGGACGAGGGCGGGGTGGCCCAGCAGGTGCTCGAGGAGCTGGCCGGCGGACGGGCACTGTTCTTCCGCGGGCTGTCGGACCTGGTGGGGTCCACCGACGACCAGGCCTTCGCCGAGACCGTCTGGGACCTGGTCTGGTCGGGCCGGCTCACCAACGACACCCTGGCCCCGCTGCGCGCCCGCCTGTCCGGCGGCGGCGCGCACAAGAAGGCCGCGGCCGCCCCCCGCGCCCGTCTCGACCGCACCCGGTACGGCCGCACCCGCGTGGGCCGGCCGGCCATGCCCTCGCGCACCGGGCCGCCGATGGTGGCCGGACGCTGGTCGGCGCTCCCGGAGCTGGAGACCAACGCGACCAAGCGGAACAACGCCCGCACCGAGTCCCTGCTGGAACGGCACGGCGTGCTCACCCGCGGCGCGGTGATGGCCGAGCAGGTGCTCGGCGGGTTCTCCGCGGTCTACCCGATCCTTCGGGCCTACGAGGAGAACGGCCGGGCCCGCCGGGGCTACTTCGTGGAGACCCTCGGAGCCGCGCAGTTCGGCACGCCCGGCTCCATCGACCGGCTGCGCAGCTTCGCCAGCCCCGACCGCACTCCCACCCCCGCCGTGATCCTGGCCGCCACCGACCCGGCCAATGTCTACGGCGCCGCACTGCCCTGGCCCGAACGCCCCGGAGCCGAGCCCGCCGAGGACGCCGTGGACCTGGGTGAGGACGACGGCCCGTCGAAGAAGCGCGGGGCGACCGGGCACCGGGCCGGGCGCAAGGCCGGCGCGCTGGTGGTGCTGGTCGACGGGGAGCTGGTGCTCTACGTCGAGCGGGGCGGCAAGACCCTGCTGTCCTGGACCGAGGACGAGGTGGCGCTCAAGGAGGCCGCCACCGCGCTGTCCAACGCCGCGGCGGCGGGCGCCCTGGGCCGGATGACGGTGCAGAAGGCCGACGGGGCCTCGGTGCACGAGTCCACCCCGCTGTCCGCGGCGCTGCAGGCGGCCGGGTTCAGCGCGACGCCGCGGGGGCTGCGCCTGCGCGGGTGACGACATGTCGAGGAGTCGACAGGTCGACACCGGCGCGCACGCAGGCGGCCCCCGGTCCTCACCCGGCTCCGGTCAGCCCCGGTGGGCCGGACGCAACCAGCGGCCGAACACCCGGGTCAGCGCGGGCATGACGGCGAACCGCAGCCCGCTGACCACCAGCACCGCCGACAGGAGCAGCTGCCCCGGCCACGGCCACGCAGCGACCAGTGGCTGCACCGCGACGTGGAAGGTGCTGGTGAGGGTGAAGACCCCCACCACGGTCAGCAGCACCACCCGCCAGGTCGGCACCGGTGGGGCGGACGCCGGCCGGCCGAAGAAGCCCTCCAGGCCCTCGACCTTGGCGAAGCGCTCGTCCTCCACCAGGTCGGCCAGCCGGGCGACCAGCTCGGCGCGCTCGGGCGAGCGCTCCCACGCCGCGAGCGAGTCCTCGTCGGCGAACCGGTAGACCAGGTGGTACTCGTCGCTGCCGGCACCGGGCCGCAGCGTCGAGGAGCCCAGGTGGCCGGGGAAGGTGGCCGCCAGGGCCTGCACGTCGCGCGCCCACTGCTCGAACGCCTCGCGGCGGTCGGGCCGCACCACCCGGGCAGCGGTCACCGTGACCGGTTGCGGGGTGACGGTGTTGTCGCGGAACCTCGTGCTCACAGAGATACCTCAGCACTGAGATACCTGGTTGTCTTCCCGGTGTCGGCGGACTCACACCACCCGGCACGGACGCCGACGAGCGGGGACGATGGACCCGTGCCCGAGGGCGACACCGTCTGGCTGGCGGCCCAGCGGATGGACATCGCGCTGCACGGCGCGACCCTGCGCCGCGGTGAGCTGCGGGTGCCCCAGCTGGCCGCGGTCGACCTGGCCGGGGCCGTCGTCACCGAGGTGGTCCCCCGCGGCAAGCACATGCTCATCCGGCTCGCCGACGGCCGCACGCTGCGCACCCACTACCGGATGGACGGCAGCTGGCACATCTACCGCCCCGGCAGCCGCTGGCGGGGCGGTCCCGGCCACAGCATCCGCGCCGTGCTGACCACCGACGAGTGGGAGTGCGTGGGCTACCGGCTGCACGACGTGGCCATGGTCCCCACCACCCGGGAGGACCAGCTGGTGGGCCACCTGGGTCCCGACGTCCTCGGCCCGGACTGGGACCTCGACGAGGCGCTGCGCCGGCTGCGCGCCCACCCCGAGGAGCAGATCGGCGTCGCGATCCTGGACCAGCGCAACCTGGCCGGTCCCGGGAACCTCTACAAGGTCGAGTCGCTGTTCCTGTGCGGGGTGAACCCGTGGGCGCGGGTCGGCGACGTCCCGGACCTGCCGGCGCTGGTCGAGCGGGCCCGCACCCTCATGCTGGCCAACCGCGGCCGGCCCGAGCAGAGCACCACCGGCGACCTCCGCCGCGGCCAGGACCACTGGGTGGCCGGCCGCACGGGCAAGCCCTGCCGGCGCTGCCGCACCCCCATCCAGCTCGGCGACCAGGGGCCCGACCTGCAGGAGCGGGTCACCTGGTGGTGCCCGTCCTGCCAGGCCACGCCGACCCCGGCCGACCCGCACGCCCGCACCGGTCTCCCCGGCACCCCCGCACGCCGGGCCCGGAGGTGACCGACGGGGTCCTTCTCCTACTGCTGCTGCGGGCGCTCGGCCGGCTGCTCGGTGTGCTGCTGCACCGGCTGCACCTGCGGTGCGCCCTGCTCGATCGCCCCGGCCGGCTGCGTCCCGCCGGTCACCGCCTGCTGCCCACCGGCGGCACCACCGGACATGCCGGCCCGGATCTGGGCCAGCCGGGAGGCGCCGGCCACGTCCAGGGTGGCCTTCTGCACCTCCATCATCCGGCCCTCGACCGAGTTCTGGGCCAGCTCGGCCTGACCCAGGGCGTTGGCGTAGCGGCGCTCGATCTTGTCGCGAACCTCGCCCAGGCTGGGCGTGTTGCCCGGCGCGGACAGCTCGTTGACCTGCTTCAGCGACGCCGAGACCTGCTCCTGCATCTTGGCCTGCTCCAGCTGCGAGAGCAGCTTGGTGCGCTCGGCCAGGATGGTCTGCAACCGCATCCGGCTCTGCTCGACCGCGCCCTTGGCCTGCTCGGCGGCCTGCAGCGCCTCGTCGTGGCTGCGCTTGAGGTCCTCCATGGACTGCTCGGCGCTGACCAGCTGGGTGGCGAAGGCCTGCGCGGCCTGCTCGTACTCGGCGGCCTTGGCCGGGTCCGACGCCCGGGTCTGGTCGGCCAGCGCGAGCGCCTGCTGCGCGGAGGACTGCAGCTGCTCGACCTCGCCGAGCTGACGGTTGAGCCGCATCTCCAGCTGCCGCTGGTTGCCCAGCACGGCCGCGGCCTGGTTGGCCAGCGACTGGTGCCGCTGCTGCTCGCCCTCGATCGCCTGCTGGATCTGGATCTTGGGGTCGGCGCGCTCGTCGATCTGTGCGTTCGCCGACGCCGTCAGGTACTTCCAGAGCTTCACGAACGGGTTGGGCATGCTTCCTCCTGGTCGGGTGCACGTCCACGGGGGCGGTGCGCACGTCGTCGCCGTCCATCGTCCCAGGCGCCGTGATCAGCGGGCCACCTCGGCACCTGGGTGAGACCTGCACCACCTAGTCTCCCACGCATGCTGACCGTCCTCGGCGAGCTCGTCGTCGACCTCATCCCGGTCCCCGGGGCCGACGCCGGCGCCGAGGGCACCGCCCCGCACTACGTCGCCCGCCCGGGCGGCAACGCGCTCAACGTCGCCGTCGCCGCCGGCCGGCTGGGCCACCCGGTGCACCTGCTCGCCCGGTTCGGCACGGGCCCGCTGGCCGGCAACCTGCGCCGCCACGCCGAGCTCTCCGGCGTCGACGTCTCCCGCTCGGTGGACTCCGGCGACCCGGTGAGCCTGGCCGTGGTGGGCCTGGGCGACGACGGGTCGGCCGACTACGGCTTCCACGTGCTCGGCGCCGCCGACTGGCAGTGGACCGACGAGGAGGTCGCCGCCGCCTGGCCGCCCGGGGGGACCGCGCTGCACGTGGGCTCCATCTCCGCCTGGACCGCACCGGGCAGCGAGGCGATCGCGGGCCTGGCCGAGCGGTTGCACGCCGACGGGTCCGCGCTGGTCAGCGTCGACCCCAACATCCGGGCGTCGCTGGCCGAGGGGTTCGGCAACACCGGCCCCGACGTCCGGCGGCGGCTGGACCGGCTGCTCGCCGTCGCCGACGTGGTCAAGGTCAGCGCCGAGGACCTCGGCTGGCTGGAGCCGGGCACCACCGACCTCGACGAGGCCGGGTTGGACGAGGTGGCGCAGCGGTGGGCCGACCGCGGCCCCGGCGTGCTGCTGCTGACCGACGGCGGCGAACCGCTGCGCGTGGCGCGGCCGGGGCGGCCGCTGCTGCGGCACACCCCTCCCCCGGTCACCGTCGCCGACACCGTCGGGGCCGGGGACTCCCTGGCCGCCGGGTTCCTCACCGGCCTGCTGGACGCCGGGGTCACCACCCGCGCGGCCCTGGACGCCGTGGACGACGACCTGCTGGGCCGGGTGGTCGCCGACGCCGCCCTGGTGGCCGCGCTGTGCTGCACCCGGGTCGGCGCCGACCCGCCCACCCGGGCGGAGCTGGACGCTGCCCGGGGCTGATCAGGGCACGGTCAGCCAGGCCGCGGTGTCCGGGGGCAGTTCGCCGCCGGGCACCGGTCCGCTGGCCAGCAGCACCTCACCGACCAGCGGCAGCGGTTCGGTGCCCAGGTTGACCACGCAGCGCAGGCCCGGGCCGCGGGTGAAGGACAGCACCTGCGCCGGGGCGTCGTCCCAGCCGAACTCCTCGCCGGCCAGCAGCTCGCGGCGCAACCGGAGCGCGGCGCGGTAGAGGGTCAGCGTCGAGTCGGGGTCGCCGTCCTGGGCCTCGACGGTGAGCCCGGCCCAGGACGGCGGCTGCGGGAGCCACGGGTGCTCGGCGCCGAAGCCGAACGGTGGCGCGGTGCCCGACCAGGGCAGCGGCACCCGGCAGCCGTCCCGGCCGCGGGACGTGCGCCCCGAGCGCTCCCAGGTCGGGTCCTGCAGCAGCTCCTCCGGCAGGTCGGTGACCTCGGGCAGACCCAGCTCCTCGCCCTGGTAGACGTAGGCGCTGCCGGGCAGGGCGAGCATGACCAGCGCGGCGGCCCGGGCCCGCCGCAGGCCGAGCTCGAGGTCGCTGGGCTCGCCGGCGTCGAAGCCCATCACGCCCACGCCGGTGGAGCGGCGGCCGAAGCGGGTGACGTGCCGGGTCTCGTCGTGGTTGGACAGCACCCAGGTCGCGGGCGCTCCGGTGGGCGCGAGCGCGGTCACGGTCGCGTCGACGACCGACCGCAGCGCGATGGGGTCCCAGGGGGCGTGCAGGTGGTCGAAGTTGAACGTCGTGTGCATCCGCCCCGGTGCCACGTAGCGGGCCGCCCGCTCCGGGCCGGCCACCACCGACTCGCTGACCAGCACCCGGTCGCCCGGGTACTCCTCGACCACCGAGCGCCAGCGGGAGACCACGTCGGTCACCCAGTCGCCGTCCCACTGCGGGCTGCCCACCCAGGACGACGAGGCGAAGAGGGCACCGGGCTCGTGGCCGGCGTCGGGCAGCGAGAGGTCCTTGCCGATCGCCGGCACCGCGTCCACCCGCAGGCCGTCGACGCCGAGGTCCAGCCAGAAGCGCAGCACGTCGTCGACGCGGTGGCGCACCTCCGGGTTCGACCAGTCCAGGTCGGGCTGCTCGGGGGCGAAGGTGTGCAGGTACCACAGGTCCGAACCGGGCAGCCGGGTCCAGGCCGGTCCGCCGAAGGCCGAGATCCAGTCATTGGGCGGGCCGTCCCCGCGGCCGGGGCGCAGCACGTACAGCGACGGGTCCTCGGCGAACCAGGGGTGCTCCACCGAGGTGTGGTTCGGCACCAGGTCGACCAGCACCCGCAGGCCCCGGTCGTGCGCCTCGTCGAGCAGCCGTCGGACGTCCCCGAGCGTGCCGAACCGGGGGTCGACGCCGCAGTGGTCGGCCACGTCGTAGCCGCCGTCGGCCATCGGCGAGGGGTAGAAGGGTGTGATCCAGAGCGCGTCGACGCCGAGGTCGGCCAGGTAGGGCAACCGCGAGCGGATGCCCTCGACGTCCCCGAGGCCGTGCGCACGCCCCGCCCCCGCGGAGGCGAAGCTGCGCACGTACACCTCGTAGACCACCGCCCGCCGCCACCACGGCCCCGTTCCGTTGGACGACGGGCAGCTCACGCGGCGCCGGCGTCCCCGGTCAGTCCCCCGGAGGCCCCGGCGACCTGCTCCTGCCGGTCCTCGTCGGCCATGCGCGTCAGCTCGGCGCCGGCCTCGGCGTCCCGGGTGAGGTTCTGCCCGGACTCCGGGTCGAAGACGTGCACCTTGCGGGTGTCGAGCCAGAACTCCGCGTCCCGGCCCTCCCGGATCCGGCTGGTCGAGTCGATGGACACGATCGCCTGGGTGCGCAGCTCCTCGCTGTCGAGCTCCTTGGACAGGTCACGCAGCCGGGTGCGGATCTGGTCGGGGGCGTCGTAGGGGATGTAGGCGTACTGCTGGTCCCCCAGCCACTCGGTGACGTCGACCTTCGCGGTGAACGTCGTGCCCACGTGCCGCTTGGCGTCGTCGACCAGCGAGGCGTCCTCGAAGTACTCCGGCCGGATGCCGACCAGCAGCAGGTCGTGCCCGGACACGGCGGCGGCCCGCTTCTCGTCGAGCTCGATCGTGCCGAACGGGGTCTCCAGGCTGGAGCCCTTCACCGTGGCGGGCAGGAAGTTCATCGGCGGGGAGCCGATGAACCCCGCGACGAACAGGTTGACCGGCTGCTCGTACAGCTCACGCGGGGAGGCCACCTGCTGGATGGAGCCCTTGCGCAGCACGCAGACCCGGTCGCCCAGCGTCATCGCCTCGGTCTGGTCGTGGGTGACGTAGACCGTGGTGATGCCCAGTCGCCGCTGCAACCGGGCGATCTCGGTGCGCATCTGGCCGCGCAGCTTGGCGTCGAGGTTGGACAGCGGCTCGTCGAACAGGAAGGCCTCCGCCTGGCGGACGATCGCGCGCCCCATCGCCACGCGCTGGCGCTGGCCACCGGAGAGGTTGGCCGGCTTGCGCTCGAGGTGCTCGTGCAGCTCGAGGACGTCGGCGGCCTCCTTGACCAGCTTGTCCACCTGGTCGTCGGGGGTCTTGGACAGCCGCAGCGGGAAGGCGATGTTCTCGTAGACGCTCATGTGCGGGTAGAGCGCGTAGTTCTGGAAGACCATCGACAGGTTCCGGTCGCGCGGGGCCTTGTCGTTCACCCGGGTGCCGCCGATGACCATGTCGCCGGAGGTGATGTCCTCCAGGCCCACGATCATCCGCAGCAGGGTGGACTTCCCGCACCCGGACGGGCCGACCAGGATCATGAACTCGCCGTCGGCGATGTCCAGGCTGACGTCGTTCACGGCGGGGAAGCCGTCGCCGTACTTCTTGACGATGTTCTTCATCTCGATGGAGGCCATCGGTGTCTCCTCTTCTCGTGGCGGGAGTGGGCTGGGGGCGGGTCAGCCCTTGACGGCCCCGTTGGTGAGACCGGCGACGATCCGGCGCTGGAAGACCAGCACCAGGGCGACGACCGGGATGGTGACGATGACCGCGGCCGCGGCGATCGCCCCGGTCGGGTCCTCGAACTGCGATGCACCGGAGAACAGGCCCAGGGCCGCCGGGACGGGCCGGGACGCCTCCGTGGAGGTCAGCGAGATGCCGTAGACGAAGTCGTTCCAGGCGATGAAGAACGCGATGATCGCGGTGGTGAACACACCGGGCGCGGCCAGCGGCACGATGACCTTGCGGAAGGCCTGCCAGGTGGTGGCCCCGTCGACCTGTGCGGCCTGCTCCATCTCCCAGGGGATCTCCCGGAAGAAGGCCGACATCGTCCAGATCGACAGCGGCAGGGTCAGCGACAGGTACGGGATGATCAGCCCGGGCCAGGTGTCGTAGAGGCCGATCTGGCGCCACAGGTTGAACAGCGGCGTCACGATGGAGATCACCGGGAAGATCGCCACCGCCAGTGCGGTGCCGAGGATGAACTTCTTGCCGGGGAAGTCCAGCCGGGCGATCGCGTAGGCGGCGAACATCGACAGGATGCAGCTGATGAACGTCGCGATCAGGCAGATGCCGAACGAGTTGACCAGCGCCGGCAGGAACAGGTCGCTGGCGTTGCCGGTCAGGATGGTGGAGTAGTTCTCCGTCGACGGGGTGGTCGGCAGGAACGACGCGTTGGACAGGTCGGCCGGCGCCTTGAACGACAGGGACACGATCCACGCGATCGGGGCCAGGCAGTAGACGACGATCAGCAGCCCGCCGATGATCCAGCCGGTCTTCTCCTTGGTGGACATCTACTTCTCCCCCCGCGCCTGGGCCAGGTCGACCTTGAAGCCCTTGATGAAGCCGAAGGCGATGAGGACGACGACCAGGAACAGCAGCACCGAGACCGCCGACCCCAACCCGATCTCCAACCGCGAGATGGTCTGCCGGTAGGCCAGGAAGGACACCGACTCGGTGCCGTTGGCCCCCGCCGTCATGACGAAGATGGAGTCGAAGACCCGGAAGGCGTCCAGCGTGCGGAACAGCAGGGCCACCATGATGGCCGCCTTCATGTTGGGCAGGGTCACCCGGCGCAACCGCTGACCCCAGGTCGCGCCGTCGACCTTGGCCGCCTCCTGGAGCACCTCGGGCACCTGTGCCAGCCCGGCCAGCAGGAGCAGGGAGATGAAAGGCGTGGTCTTCCAGATCTCCGCCAGGCAGATGACCAGCAGCGACGTGCCGAAGTCCCCGAACCAGTCGGTGGTCGGCGAGATCCCCGGCAGCCAGGCGAACCAGCTGTTGATGAACCCGGTGTTGATGTCGAAGGCGAACTGCCAGGCGAAGGCGGACACCACGGTGATGACGGCGTAGGGGATCAGGATCGCCGCCCGCAGGACGGGCCGGATGGACCGCAGCGCCTTGTTCATCACCAGCGCCAACGCGAAGCCGAGCACCAGCTCCACGGCGACCGTGATGACGGTGATGAGCGCGGTCACGCCCATGGCCCGCCACCACAGCTGGTCGGTGAGCACGACCAGGTAGTTGTTCAACCCGGTGAACGACCGGTTCTCCGGGTCGGTGAGCCGGTAGTCGAACAGGGAGTCGTAGAACGCCTGCGCGATGGGGTAGGCGGTGACCAGCAGCATCACCGCCAGCGCGGGGCCGGCCAGCAGCCAGCCGAGCTTCCGCTCCGCCTTCGCCCGGTCGCTGGCGTGCCGCTCCGGGGCCGAGACCGGTTCGGTCTTCCCGCTGGCCGGCGGCAGCGTCGTCGTGCTCACGAGACCTCCTCGCCGTCGCTCGTCGGCCGCGGTCGCGCAGCTGCTGTGCTCATGGGTTCCCTCGCACGCTCGGTCACAGCAGTTGCTCCTTCCGCAGGACGGCCTCGATGAGCTCCGTCGCGTCCTGCGGCGTCTGCTCGGGGTCGATGTCGGCAGTGGGGTGGTACTCGCGCTGGATCCCGCCCGAGACCTCGCTGTAGTACGGGGTCTGCGGTCGCGGCTTGGCCAGCTGGAGGGACTCCTGGATCACCGGTGCCATCGGGAACTGGTCGAGCACGTCGGGGTCGTCGTAGACCGTCGTGTCCGAGGCCGGGTTGCCGTTGGTGACGAAGTAGTAGGTCTGGTTCTCCGTCGAGGTGATGCACTCGGTTGCCTCGTAGGCCAGGTCCGGGTGCTCGCTGAAGGCCCCGACGCCGAGGTTGATGCCGCCGTACGGCGGAGCCGTCTCGGTGTCGGCGTCGACCCGCGGGTAGAGCGCCCAGCCGTAGTCGTCGACCGCCGCCTGGTCGAGGGTGCCGCCCTCGACCGCGCCGAGGGCGCGGGGCCACACGAAGGGGTAGTTGACCTGGAACCCGGCGGAGTCGCCCTCGAAGTCGGTCGCCGTCGTGTCCTCGTTGGCCGTCGACAGGGCGGGCCCGCCGGTGCCGCTGGCCGAGACGTCCAGCATGACCTGGGCGGCCCGGACCCCCGCCTCGGACGTCAGCCCGAGCTGGATCTGCTCGGGGTCGGTCGAGTTCTCGGCGATGATCGACCCGCCGGCGCTCTCGATGAGCGCGTTGAGCCACACCGTCAGCGACTCCGACCGGATGCCCTGCACGCCCAGCCGCACCTGCTGGTCCTGCGCGGCCTGGATGAGCTGGTCCCACGTCACCGGCTGGGTCATGTCCAACCCCGCCGCGTCGGCGACCGACTGGCGGTACCAGAGCAGCTGGGTGTTGGCCCAGAACGGCACGGTCACCAGCTCGCCGTCCCAGGTCGAGCCGTCGATGGCCGACTGGACGACGTCGGTGGTGACCCGCTGCGCGACGTCCTCGGGGACAGGTGCGAAGAACCCGGCCTGCGCGAACTCGGGGATGTAGGGCGGGTCCAGGCTCATGATGTCGATCGAGGAGTCGTTGGCGGCCAGGCGGCGCACCAGCTGCTCGCGCTGGGAGGGGCTGTCCCGGGGCAGCTGGCTGACGTCGATCCGGTAGCGGCCGCCGGCCGCGTCGGTGCAGCGCGACGCGATCTCGGCCTGCCCGCCGGAGTCGGGGTTGATGTACCAGTTCAGGACCGGAGGACCGCCGTCCCCGCTGCTGCAGGCGGCCAGGCCGGAGGCCGCGACGACGGCGCTGGCCGCCATCCCGACCAGCCGTGCCCTGGACCGCCCCGTGTGCTTGCTCGCGCTCGGCACGCCGCCTCCGAGGGGTCGGGCGACCCGGGGGTCGCAGACATCGGTGATGCATGATCACCAGCTGTGAGGCGACTGTGGTCCACACCACTCAGGAACGCAAACCGGACCGTGTCCGACTCGTGACCTACTGGTCCTGGGCCTGGTCGGAGCCCCCGGCGAGCACCGCGGGGGTGGTCAGGTCGGCAGGCAGCCGGGGCAGCTCGGAGCGCAGGTAGGACTCCAGCGCAGCGGTCGTGCCGACGTCCCGGCCGGCCTGCTCGGACAGGAACCAGCGGTGCTCGAGGACCTCGTGGAACAGCTGCGCGGGGGCCAGCCGGCCGGCCAGGTGCCGGGGCACGGCCTGCACCACCGGCAGGTACACCTCGGACATCCAGCGGTGCCCGGCGACGGTCTCGGGCACCGGGCGCCCACCCTCCTGCTCCAGCCACGCGCGGTAGCTGCGCAGGTCGTTGAGCAGCCGGCGGGCCTGGTTCTCCTGCACCTCCAGGCCGGTCAGCCGGAACAGCTCGCGGCGGTGCTGGCCGGGTTCGGCGACCCGGGTCTGCACCCGCAACCGGGCGCCCTCGGGGGTGTGCACGAGCTCGACCTCGCCGGCGTCGAAGCCCAGCTCGTTGATCCAGGCCAGCCGTTCGGCGACGCGGTAGCGCTGCTCGTCGCGGCGGAAGACCTCCTCCCGGGTGACGGCGTCCCACAGCGCCTCGTACCGGCCGGGCAGCGACTCCGCGACGGTGACCGGGTCGATGTCCGGGCTGAGCAGCTCGCCGAACTGCAGGTCCAGCAGCTCGGCGCCCACCCGCTCGCGGGCGAGGTCGACGTCGTAGCGGCGCATCCCGGCCGACAGCTCGGGCCGCCGCTCGACGGTCTCGGCGTCGACCAGGTAGGCGGTCAGGCCGTCGGCGTCGGGGCGGAAGAGGGTGTTGGACAGCGAGCAGTCGCCCCAGAACACGCCCGCCAGGTGCAGCCGGACCAGCAGCACCACCATCGTGTCCAGCAGCTGGGTGGTCGAGTGCTGGCTGCGCGGGCTGGAGAACAGGTGCCGGTAGGACATCGAGTACTCCAGGTACCGGGTGACCAGGACGGCCTCCTGGTCACCCGGCCGGTCGACGCAGATGCCCAGCACCGAGACCGCCGGCAGACCCTCCTCGGAGAAATCGCCGAGCAGGGCGTACTCCTTGCGGGCCAGCGGCTCGGCGATCTCCTTGAGCGCGAACACGCTGCCCTCGGCGGCGACGAAGCGCACCACGTGCCGGGAGATGCCGCGCTGCGGCACGTCGAGCAGCAGCTCCGGGTCCCAGTTCGCCAACGGCTGCTCCCAGGGCAGGCCGAGCAGCGCCGTCGCCTCGTCGGCCGGCGGGCGGAACAGGTAGCGCACAGGCGGGAAGCTACCGCGTGGGGCCGCCGGCCACCCGCACCATCGTGGCCGCCTGACGGGCCCGCTGCTGCGCCGTCCCGGGGGCCAGCACCAGACCGACCAGCCAGGACAGCACCACCGCGGCGGTGTCGTCGTCCAGGAACAGCGCCGACCCGAGCCGGCCGGTCAGCGCCCCGCCGTCGGCGGCCTGCAGCAGCCGGGCCAGGGCCTCGGGCTCGGTGACCGCCAGCCGGCGCAGCACGGGGTGCCCGCCGACCTCCTCGGCCAGCGCCAGCAGCGCCCGCTCGCGCGGGAGGCCGGCGGCCAGCGCGGTCAGCCGCTGCAGCTCCGCCTCCAGCAGGGCCGCGACGACGTCGTCCTTGGTCCGGAAGTGGTTGTACAGCGTGGCCTTGGCGACGCCTGCGGAGGCGGCGACGTGCTGCATGGTCGCCCGCTTGAGCCCGTGCTCGGCGAACGCGACGGCGGCCCCGGCCAGCAGACCGCGGCGGGTCTTGGCCAGCGTGGCGCCGGCCCGGGTGTGCGGGGCCGGACCGGAGCCCGCCCGCGGCCGCAGCAGCGGCAGCTCACCGAGGACGACGGTGGCGTGGGTGCCGGTCTCCTCGGTCGACGGCGCCGTGAGCACGGTGCCGGTGTCCTCGATCGTGCGGGGCGAGTACCGGTCGGGCAGCGGGAGCGGGTTCACCCACACTGTGTCCCATCGCAGTCACCCAGGGTCAAGGACATCGGGTCCCGGACGGGGGTCGTGTCGCCCCACCGGCCCCCTCAGGACCCGGGCGCCTCAGGCGGCGAGCGCGACCGGGCCGCGGCGGCGGGTGCCGCCCACCAGGGCCAGCGCGGGCTCGCCGGCGGGCTGCTCGGTGGCGGGCTCGACAGGGGCCGCGGGCACCAGCGGGGTGACGGCGGGGCGACCACCGCGCAGCTCCGTGCTCACCTCGGCCAGCAGGTCGGCCAGCTCGACGTCGAGGGCGTCGCAGATGGAGGCCAGCAGCTCGGAGGAGGCCTCCTTCTGACCGCGCTCCACCTCCGACAGGTAGCCCAGGCTGACCCGGGCAGCGCCCGAGACGTCGCGCAGCGTCCGTCGCTGCTGCAGCCGGTGGCCGCGCAGGGTGGTGCCGAGCTGGGTGCGCAGCAGCGTCATCGCCGTCTCCTGTCCCGATCGGTGGTCGTGGGGCCACGGTACGCGCGGCGCCCGGTCCGCACCGGGCGGACGAGCCGCGTCCGCTCTGGGCAGAACAACGACCGGGGCGCCCCGTTCACTCCCGGGCTCAGGCGGCGGTGTCGGTGCGCCGTTCCACGGTGCCGGCCTCGCGCCCGGCGGCCCGACGGGCCGCGGCGGCCCGCATCGACCGGGCACTGGTGCGCCGCAGCCGCAGCGCACGCACCACGTAGTCGACGCCGGTGACGACGGTGAGCACCAGTGCGGCGCCCATGACCCACCAGCGGACCGAGGCCAGCAGCCCGGTCAGCGGCGCCAGGTACAGCCCGATGGCGAGGGCCTGGACGACGGTCTTCGCCTTGCCGCCCCGGCTCGCCGCGATGACCCCGTGCCGGATCACCCAGAACCGCAGCAGGGTGACCCCGAGCTCGCGGGCCAGGATCGCCAGCGTCACCCACCAGGGCAGCAGGTCCAGCGCCGAGAGCCCGATGAGGGCCGACCCGGTGAGCGCCTTGTCCGCGATCGGGTCGGCCAGCTTGCCGAACTCGGTGACCTGGTTGGTGCGCCGCGCGATCATCCCGTCGTACCGGTCGGTGATGATCGCCAGCGCGAAGAACAGGGTCGCCCACCAGCGCCGCTGCTCGTCCATGCCGCCGTCGGCCAGCAGCAGCCAGGCGAACAGCGGGACCACGGCCAGCCGCAGCACCGTCAGGGCGTTGGGCAGGTTGACCACCCGCGCCGTCTGGGGCGGGGTGGCGGCCGGGTCGGGCAGGACGTCGCTCATGCGCGGTCGGCACCGGCTCCCACGGGTACCCGGCAGTCCGCGACCAGGTCGATCCCCTCGGTGCCGGTCACCCGCGCCGGGACGACCTGCCCCGGGACGCTGCCTGCGGGGACGCCGGAGACCGTGGTGGTGCCGTCGGCGTCGGGGTCCTGGTGCTCGGCGTGCCCGGTCCAGCTGCCGCCACCGAGGTCGTCGGTGAGCAGCACCTGCACGGTGGACCCGATGCGCTCCTCGGCGCGCTGCGCGGTCAGCTCCTCGACCAGGTCGGTGATCCGGGCGACCCGGGCGTCGACCTCGTGCTGGGGCAGGTGGCCGTCCAGCCGCGCGGCCTCGGTGCCCTCCTCGTCGGAGTAGCCGAACACCCCGACGGCGTCCAGGCGGGCGGCGGTGAGGAACCGCTCGAGCTCGGCGACGTCGGCCTCGGTCTCGCCGGGGAAACCGAGGATGACGTTGGTGCGGAACCCGGCCTCGGGCGCCAGCGCGCGGGCCCGCTCGACCAGGGCGAGGAAGTCCTCGGTGCCGCCGAACCGGCGCATCCGGCGCAGCAGGGTCGGCGAGCTGTGCTGGAAGGACAGGTCGAAGTAGGGCGCGACGCCGGGGGTGGCCGCGATCGTCTCCAGCAGGCCCGGGCGGAGCTCCGCCGGCTGCAGGTAGGCCACCCGGATGCGCGCCAGGCCCTCGATGCCGGCCAGCTGCGGCAGCAGCTTCTCCAGCGTCCGCAGGTCGCCGAGGTCCTTGCCGTAGGAGGTGGAGTTCTCGCTGACCAGCACGACCTCGGTGACGCCCTGGCCGGCCAGCCACTGCGCCTCGCCGAGCACCTCGGCGACCGGCCGCGAGACGAAGGCGCCGCGGAAGGCCGGGATGGCGCAGAACGCGCAGCGCCGGTCGCAGCCGGACGCGAGCTTGAGTGAGGCGACGGGGCCGGTGGTCAGCCGGGTGCGCTTGAGCCAGTCGTGCCCGGGGATCGCCGGGGACGTCGGCGCGACGGCGGCGCGGGTGCGGTCGGCGGGGCTGATCGGCAGCAGGGTGCGCCGGTCGCGCGGGGTGTGCGGCACCAGCGGGCGGCCTGCGAGGACGTCGTCCAGGCGGTCGCCGATGGCGGCGTAGTCGTCGAAGCCGAGCACGGTGGCCTCGGGCAGCGCCCCGGCCAGCTCGGTGCCGTACCGCTCGGCCATGCAGCCCACCGCGACGACCTTCGCCCCGCCGTCCCCGGCCTCGAGGATCGCGTCGACGGAGTCCTTCTTCGCGGTCTCGATGAACCCGCAGGTGTTCACCAGCACGGCGTCGGCATCGGCGGCGTCGGCCACCAGCCGGTAGCCGTCGGCGGCCAGCCGGCCGGCCAGCTCCTCGCTGTCGACCTCGTTGCGCGCGCAGCCCAACGTCACCATCGCCACGGTGGTGGCTCCGGCGGGGATCTCGGGGAGGGGCTGCGCGGGGTGGGTCACGGCGGGTACAGCTGGCACCCGGCCATGGTAGGCGCCGACGTTCAGCCCTCGCCCCCGCGCAGCAGGTACAGCGCGCCCTCGAGCTCGTCGGGCTTGAGCAGCACGTCGCGGGCCTTGGACCCCTCGGACGGGCCGACGATGCCGCGGCTCTCCATGAGGTCCATCAGCCGGCCGGCCTTGGCGAAGCCCACGCGCAGCTTGCGCTGCAGCATCGAGGTCGACCCGAACTGGCTGGTCACCACGAGCTCGACGGCCTGCACCAGCAGCTCGAGGTCGCCGCCGATGTCCTCGTCGATCTCCTTCTGCTCACCGGCCGCGGCGGTGAAGACCTCTTCCCGGTACTCGGGCTCGGCCTGCCGCTTGGTGAACTCGACGACCGCCTCGATCTCGGCGTCGGAGACGAACGCGCCCTGCACGCGCAGCGGCTTGCCCGCGCCGATCGGCAGGAACAGGGCGTCGCCCATGCCGATCAGCTTCTCCGCGCCGGGCTGGTCGAGGATGACCCGGCTGTCGGTGAGGCTGGAGGTGGAGAACGCCAGCCGCGAGGGCACGTTGGCCTTGATCAGGCCGGTGACGACGTCGACCGAGGGCCGCTGGGTGGCCAGCACCAGGTGGATGCCGGCCGCGCGGGCCTTCTGGGTGATCCGGACGATGGACTCCTCGACGTCGCGGGCGGCGACCATCATGAGGTCGGCCAGCTCGTCGACGATCGCCAGGATGTAGGGGTAGGGCCGGTAGACCCGCTCGCTGCCGGCGGGTGCGGTGACCTCGCCGCGCTCGACCTTGCGGTTGAAGTCGTCGACGTGCCGCACACCGGTGGCCCGCATGTCCTGGTAGCGCTGCTCCATCTCCTCGACCAGCCAGGCCAGCGCGGTGGCGGCCTTCTTGGGGTCGGTGATGATCGGCGTGATCAGGTGCGGGATGCCGTCGTAGGGCGTCAGCTCGACCATCTTGGGGTCGATGAGGATCATCCGGAGCTGGTCCGGGGTGGCCCGCAGCAGCAGCGAGGTCAGCAGCGAGTTCACGCACGAGGACTTGCCGGCGCCGGTGGCGCCGGCGACGAGCAGGTGCGGCATCTTCGCCAGGTTGGCGCAGACGAAGCCGCCCTCGATGTCCTTGCCGAGGCCCACCAGCATCGGGTGCGGGTCCTGCTTGGCCGCACCCGAGCGCAGCACGTCGCCGAGGCTGACCTTCTCGCGGTCGAGGTTGGGCACCTCGATGCCGACCGCGGACTTGCCGGGGATCGGCGCCAGGATGCGGATGTTGTCGTTGGCGACCGCGTAGGCCAGGTTGCGGGTCAGCGCGGTGATCTTCTCGACCTTCACCGCGGGGCCGAGCTCGACCTCGTAGCGGGTCACCGTCGGGCCGCGGGTGAACCCGGTGACGGCGGCGTCGATGTTGAACTGCTCGAGGACGCCGGTGATCGCCTCGATGGCGATGTCGTTGGACTTCGACCGCGCCTTGGGCGGGTCGCCGGGGCGCAGGGAGTTCAGCGAGGGCAGCACGTAGTCGCCCTCGACCGGCTCGATGACCATCTGCTCGGGCTCGGTGATCGGGGGCAGGTCGGGCTCGACCCGGCGGGTGCGGTCCTCCACCACGGGCGGACGGCGCAGGGCGGTGCCCGCGGTGGGCTCCAGCGCGACCGCGTCCCCGGCACCCTCGACCGGGCCCGGGTCGATGACGCCGGTGTCGGTGGAGTCGCCGGCGGCGGTCAGGGCCTCCATGGCGGCCTGCGCGCGGCCGCGGCGGGTGGCCCGCGGCTTCGGCGGGTCGGCGTCCTCGCCCAGGTCGGGGAGGAACTCGTCGTCCTCGTCCTGGTACTCGTCGTCGTCGTACTCGTCCTCGCCGCGGCCGGTGATCCGGTCCACGAAGCCGCGCAACCGCTCGGGCACCTGGTGCACGGGGGTCGCGGTGACGACCAGGACGCCGAAGAACACCACGAGCAGGAACAGCGCCACGCCCACGCCGGTGCCGACGCCGGCCCCCACCGGGTTGCCGACCGCCCAGCCGACCAGGCCACCGCCGGCGCCCCGGTCCTCGCCGGTGGGCGAGCCGGTGACCAGGTGGGCGATGCCCAGCACCGGCAGCACGATGCAGATCCAGCCGATGATCAGCCGGCCGCGGGCCTCGGGGCGGGGACCGTGCCGCAGCAGGCGGAGCGCGGCGAGCAGCAGGACGACCGGGAGCAGGTAGGTGAGGGCGCCGAAGGCCCAGCGGAAGGCGTCCACGATGCCCGAGCCGACCGGGCCGACGTCGCCGACGTAGGCGGTCACGCCCAGCACGATGGCCAGCCCCAGGACCGCCAGGCCGACGCCGTCCCGGCGGTGCTCGGGGGCCAGCGGCTCGGCCTCGTCGGGCCGGGCGACGGAGCGGGCCAGCCCGCCGGCGCCGCGCGCCAGCAGCGACCACGTGCCACTGGCCGCCGACCAGAGGCCGGCGCCGACGGAACGGCGCTTCGGGGCCGGGCGGCGGGAGGCGGTGGTGCTCCCTCGCTTGGCCGGTGCCCGCTTGGCGGGCGCCTTCTTCCGGGCAGCGGTGGTCGCCGGACGGCTGCGCGACGAGCCGCCGGAGGCCGACCGGCGGGTCGACGTGGTCGAGCGCGCAGGCATGTCGTCGACGGTAATCGCGCGCGTGGTGCCCGTGTGGCAGGCGGGAGAGCGTGTCTGCCGCCCGGACTAGCGTCACAGGGCATGCAGACCCTGCCGTTCGGATCCTGGCCTACCCCGATCACCTCCGCGCAGGTGGTGGCCACCGCCGCCCGGCTGGGCGAGGTCGCCGTGGACGGCGAGGACGTCTGGTGGGCCGAGTCGCGGGCTTCGGAGGGCGGCCGCACCGTGCTGGTCCGCCGGTCCCCCGACGGCACGACCACCGACCTGCTCCCCGCGCCCTGGAACGCCCGCACCCGGGCGCACGAGTACGGCGGCGGGGCGTGGACCGTCGTCGACGGCACCGTGTTCCTCACCGACTTCGCCGACCAGCGGCTGTACCGGGTCGTCCCGGGAGCTGACCCCGAACCGCTGACCGCCGAGCCCGCGATCCCCTCGGGCGTGCGGTTCGCCGACCTGTCGGTGACCCCGGCCGGCCAGGTGCTGTGCGTGCGGGAGACCCACGCGGCGTCGGGGGCGGCCGCCGACGTGGTGCACGAGGTGGTCGTGGTCGGCCCCGACGGCACCACCGAGGTGCTGGTAGGCGGACCGGACTTCGTCTCCGACCCCAGCCTGGGCCCGGACGGCGCGCTCAGCTGGTTGCAGTGGCAGCACCCGGACATGCCGTGGGACGCCGCCCAGCTGGTGGTCCGGGCCGCCGACGGCGCGGAGACGGTGGTCGCCGGCGGTGACGGCGAGTCCGTCGTGCAGCCGACCTGGGCAGCCGACGGGTCCCTGCTCTTCTTCGCCGACCGCACCGGGTTCTGGTCGCTGTACCGCTGGCGGCCCGGCGGGGAGCCCGAGCTGCTGTGCGACCCGGGGACCGACATGGCCGGCCCGCAGTGGGTGTTCGGGCAGAGCCGGCTCGCCCAGCTCGCCGACGGCCGGGTGGTCGTGGCCTACGGGCGGGACGGCGGTGACCGGCTCGCCGTCCTCGAGCCCGGCGGCCCGCGGGAGCTGGACACCAGCTACGCCTCCTTCGCGCAGCTGCGTGCCCAGGGCACCGCCGTGGTGTGCGTCGCCGGCGGCCCGACGTCCAAGGCCGAGGTGGTCCGGGTCGACGTCGACGGCGGCGGGGTCGAGGTGCTGCGGCCGGCGCCCCGGGACGTCGACGAGGCGTTCTTCTCCCGGCCCGAGCACGTCGTGTTCCCCAGCACCGACCTGGACGGCGTCACGGAGGCGCACGCGCTGGTGTACTCGCCCACCAACCCCGGGTTCCGCGGGCCGGAGGGCGAGCGGCCGCCGCTGGTGGTCGTCGTGCACGGCGGGCCCACGGCGGCGGCGTCCCCGGTGCTCACCCTGGGCGTGCAGTACTGGACCTCGCGCGGGTTCGCCGTCGCCGACGTCGACTACCGGGGCTCCACCGGCTACGGCCGCGCCTACCGGGACGCCCTGCAGGGCCGGTGGGGCATCGCCGACCTCGACGACGTCGTCGCGTGCGTGCGGTACCTGTCCTCCGACGCCGCGCCGGAGCACCTGCGGGTCGACCCGGCGAGGGCGGTGATCCGCGGCGGCTCGGCCGGCGGCTACACCACCCTCGCCGCGCTGACCTTCCGGCCCGGGGCGTTCGCCGCCGGGGCCAGCCACTACGGCGTCGCGGACCTGGCGGCGCTGGCCCGGGACACCCACTCCTTCGAGTCCCGCTACCTCGACGGGCTGATCGCGCCGTGGCCGTCGGGCGAGGCGGTGTACGCCCAGCGCTCCCCCATCCACCACGTCGACGCCCTCGACACCCCGCTGGCGGTGTTCCAGGGCGCCGAGGACCGGGTGGTGCCGCCCGAGCAGGCCGAGATGATGGTCGCCGCACTGCGGGACAAGGGCGTGCCGCACGCCTACCTGCTCTTCCCCGGCGAGCAGCACGGGTTCCGCCGGTCGGAGAACATCCGGGCGTCGCTGGACGGCGAGCTGTCCTTCTACGCCCAGGTCCTGGGTTTCGACCTCCCCGCCGAGGAGGGCATCACGCCCATCGAGGTGGTCCGGTCCGCCTGACGGTGATCAGGGGACCTGGTCGTCGTACGTCCGACCACACCGACGTCGGTGCGGCTGGCCGAACGGTGACCAGGTTCCCTGATCAGTGTCCGGCGGGTCAGACCTCCAGGACGGTGGGGATGATCATCGGGCGACGGCGGTAGGTGTCCGAGACCCACTTCCCCACCGTCCGACGGACCACCTGCGCGAGCCGGTGCGCGTCGACGGGCCCCTGCTCCAGGGTGGTGCGCAGCGCCTCCTCGACCAGCGCGACCGCGGGCGCGAAGGCCTCGGCGTCGTCGGAGAACCCGCGCGAGGACAGGTGCACGGGCGCCACGACGGTGCCGGTGGCCGGCTCGACGACGACGGTGAGGGCGACGAAGCCCTCGTCGCCGAGGATGCGCCGGGCCTGCAGCGACTCCTCGCCCACGTCGCCGACGGCCAGGCCGTCGACGTAGACGTTGCCGATCGGCACCGCGCCCACCACCGTGGCGCGGCCGTCGACCAGGTCGACGACGACGCCGTCCTCGGCCAGCAGCACCTGCTCGGTCGCCAGCCCTGCCTCGGCGGCGATGGCGGCGTGGGCCCGCAGGTGCCGCCACTCACCGTGCACCGGCATCAGGTGCCGGGGCCGGGTGACCTGCAGCAGCAGCCGCAGCTCCCCGGCGGGGGCGTGCCCGGAGACGTGCACCCGGGCGGTCTCCTTGTGCACCACGGTGGCGCCGAGCCGGGCCAGGCCGTTGATGACCCGGTAGACGGCCGTCTCGTTGCCCGGCACCAGGGAGCTGGCCAGCACGACGGTGTCGCCGGGGGTGATGGTCACGTGGGCGTGGGTGCCGGCGGCCATCCGGCCCAGCGCGCTCAGCGGCTCGCCCTGCGACCCGGTGCTGACCAGCACGACCTGCTCCGGCGGCATGGCCGTCGCCTCGTCGAGGGGCACCAGCAGCCCGGGCGGGACGTGCAGCAGGCCCAGCTCCTGGGCGACGCCCATGTTGCGGACCATCGACCGGCCCACCAGGGCCACCCGCCGCCCGTGCGTGGCCGCGCAGTCCAGCACCTGCTGGATGCGGTGCACGTGGCTGGCGAAGCTGGACACGATGAGCCGCTGCTGCGCGCCGGCGAAGACGGCGTCCAGCACCGGTCCGATGGACCGCTCGCTGGTGACGAAGCCGGGCACCTCGGCGTTGGTGGAGTCGGCCAGCAGCAGGTCGATGCCGGCCGTGCCGAGCCGGGCGAACGCGCCGAGGTCGGTGAGCTTCCCGTCGAGGGGCAGCTGGTCCATCTTGAAGTCGCCGGTGTGCACCAGGGTGCCGGCCGGGGTGTGCACGGCGACGGCGAGGGCGTCGGGGATGGAGTGGTTGACGCAGACGAACTCGAGGTCGTACGGGCCTGCCCGGTGGGTGTCGCCGGCGGCCACCTCGGCGAGCTCGGGTGTGATCCGGTGCTCGCGCAGCTTGGCGGCGACCAGCGCCAGGGTGAAGCGGGACCCGACCAGCGGGATGTCGGGACGCAACCGCAGCAGGTAGGGCACGGCGCCGATGTGGTCCTCGTGCCCGTGGGTGAGGACGACGGCCTCGACGTCGTCGAGCCGGTCCTCGATGACCGAGAAGTCGGGCAGGATCAGGTCGACGCCGGGCTGCTCGGCTTCGGGGAACAGCACCCCGCAGTCGATGACCAGCAGCCGGCCGTCGAACTCCAGCACGGCCATGTTGCGGCCGATCTCGCCCAGCCCTCCCAGCGCCACCACCCGCAGCGCGCCCGCCGGGAGCGGCGGGGGCGCGGGCAGCTGGGTGGCCAGGGCGCCGGTCACCAGCTGATGCCGGCCGCGGCCAGGTCGCGGCGCAGCGCGGCGACCTCCTCCTCGGTGGCGTCCACCAGCGGCGGGCGGGTCGGCCCGGCCGGCAGACCCAGGCCGCGCAGCGCGGCCTTGACCATCATCGCGCCCTGCCCGCCGCCCATGACGCCGGCGTAGACCGGGAGCAGCGCGTCGTTGACGGCCCGGGCCCGCACCAGGTCACCGGCCTCGACGGCGGCGACGAGGTCGGCCAGCTGCGGGCCGACCAGGTGGCCGACGACGCTGACCACCCCGACGGCGCCGATCGCCAGCAGCGCCAGGTTCAGCACGTCGTCCCCGCTGTAGTAGGCGAGGTCGGTGCGGGCCAGGGTCCAGGAGACGTCGTTGAGATTCCCCTTGGCGTCCTTGACGGCGACGATCCGCGGGTTGTCCGCCAGCCGGACCAGGGTGTCGACGGCGATGGGCACCTGGGACCGCGGCGGGATGTCGTAGAGCATCACCGGCAGCTCGGTGGCGTCGGCGACGGCGCCGAAGTGGGCGAGCAGGCCGCGCTGGGTGGGCCGGTTGTAGTACGGGGTCACGACCAGCAGGCCGTGGGCGCCGGCCCGCTCGGCCGCCTGCGCCTTCTCGATGGAGTGGGCGGTGTCGTTGGTGCCGGCGCCTGCCACCACCACGGCGCGGTCGCCGACCGCGTCGAGCACGGCGCGCAGCAGCTCGACCTGCTCGGTGTCCGACACCGTCGGGGACTCCCCCGTCGTCCCGTTGACCACCAGGCCGTCGTGCCGGCCGCGGTCGACCAGGTGCGCGGCGAGCTCCTGGGCGCCCGCGAGGTCGACCGACCCGTCTGCGGTGAACGGGGTGACCATCGCGGTGAGCACCCGGCCGAAGGGGCGGGCGGGGTCGGCGGTGCGCGCGGTCATGCCCGCCAACCTACCCAGCGCCGGGACGCGCCACCGGGATCAGCCCTCACCCACCAGCGGGCTGGCGGCGACCCTCGACCCGTCGGCGAGGGTGCTGATGCGGAAGTCGCCGAACACGTTGCCGGCAACCCGCTGCAGCTCCTCCAGGCAGCGGACGGCGAGGTCGCGGATCTCGACGTCCGCGTGCTCGCTGGCCCGCATCGCCACGAAGTGCCGCCAGGCACGGTAGTTGCCGGTGACCACGATGCGGGTCTCGGTGGCGTTGGGCAGCACCGCGCGGGCGGCCTGCCGGGCCTGCTTGCGGCGCAGCGTGGCGTGGGGGACGTCGGCCAAGCGCGCCTCCAGCCCGGCGAGCAGCGCGCCGTATGCCAGCCGGGAGGTCTCCACCGCGTCGGTGAACAGCCGGTGCAGCTCGGGGTCGTCGGCGACGACGTCGGGCTCGACGAAGGCGGCGTCGCCCTCGGGGACGTAGCGCTGGGACAGCTGGCTGAACGAGAAGTGCCGGTGCCGCACCAGCTCGTGGGTGAGCGAGCGGGAGACCCCGGTGAGGTACATCGACACCGAGCCGTGCTCGAGGACCGACAGGTGGCCCACCTCGAGGATGTGCCGCAGGTAACCGGCGTTGGTGGCGGTGGCCGGGTTGGGCTTGTCCCAGGACTGGTAGCAGGCGCGGCCGGCGAACTCGGCCAGGGCCTGGCCGCCGTCGGCGTCGGTGCTCCACGGGACGTCGGACGGCGGCGTGAACTGCGACTGGGCGACGACCTGGACCGTCAGCGGCGCGATGTCGGGCACGGTCACCGAGCGTACGGCTGTCGCCGGAGCACCACCGTGGTGTTGCCATGACGCCACGGTGATGCCACAGTGGTGTCATGACATCGGACCCCTACGTCGAGGAGCTGCGCAGCCAGCTCCACCGGCGCCCCACCCGCACCCACGACCGCGACGTCGCCCGCCTGCTCTCCCCCTGGCGGCGCCGGCCCGCCGACCGCCACCGGCTGGGCTGACCCGCAGGACCACCGCATGGACCTCAGCCAGTACGTCGACGCCCTCCGCGCCCACCTGCAGGCGACGGCGGCCGCCGGCACCGAGCAGACGCAGGCCACCGCCGGGCTGCTCGCCGACACCCTCGAGCCCGCCGTGCGGCTCGCCGTCACCGACGCCCTGGCCGCCATGGCTGCCGAGGTCACCGCGGAGCTGGACGACACCGCCGTCGACGTCGTCGTCCGCGGCCGCGACCCCGAGGTCGTGGTCACCCGGTCCGCGGCCCACGCCGCGGCACCCGCCGAGCCCACGGCGCCCCCGGACGACGACGAGGCCGTGGCCCGGATCAGCCTGCGGCTGCCGGAGTCGCTGAAGGCCCGCGCGGACGCCGCGGCAGCTGCTGCCGGCGTCTCGCTCAACACCTGGCTGGTGCGCGCCGTCGCCACCGGCCTGCAGGCACCACCCCCCACCGCCCCGCGCTCGGGGCCGGGCCGCCGGATGACCGGCTGGGCCCGCAGCTGACCCGAGGAGCACGCCATGCCCGTCCGCCGCGAGACCTTCGCCGTCACCGGCCCCGCCCCCGCCGTCGAGGTGCGCAACACCGCCGGCTCGGTGCTGGTGACCGCCGTCGACGGCGCCAGCACGCTGTCGGTCGACCTGGAGGCGCTCAACAGTGCCGCCGAGGAGCTGCTCGACGAGGTCACCGTGCAGTACCTCGACGGGGCACCGGGCCGCCTGGTGGTCGCCGTCCCGCCCTCCCGACTGCTGTCCAGCCCGCGGTTCGCCGTCACCGCCACCGCGCCGGCCGGGTGCCCGCTCACCGTCGCGACGGCGTCGGCCGCGACGACCGTCCGCGGTCCCTGGGGCGACCTGGACGCCACCACCGCCAGCGGCGATCTGCGCGTGGAGGAGTGCACCGGGCTCGCCGTCCGCACCGCCAGCGGTGACCTGCAGGCGGGCACGGTGTCCGGCGACGCCGCGGTCCGGTCGGCGTCCGGGGACGTCCGGGTCGACACCGTCGCGGGGTCGACCACCGCGACCACCGCATCCGGCGACGTCGTCCTCGGCACGGTGGACGGGGACGTCGAGGTCTCCACCGCCTCCGGCGACGTCTCCGTGGGCCGGGTCGGCGACGGCGAGGTGGCGCTGCGCACCGTCTCCGGCGACGCGACCGTCGCGGTGGCCCCGGGCCTGCGGCTGTGGCTGGACCTGCAGACGGTCAGCGGTCGGCTGGACTCCCAGCTCTCCTCCGAGGACGCCGACGGGGAGGCCGGGGACGGCACCGCCGCGCTGACCGTGCGGATGCGCTCCGTGTCGGGCGACCTGCGGCTGCGCCGGGCGGGCTGATCAGCCGACCGCCGCGCTCAGCAGCGGCGCAAGGTCACCGCGGTCGGCGACCTGCACCTCGGACAGGCCGAGCCACCCGGCGAGCAGCTCGAGCTCGGCAACGAGCTCCTCGGCCACCTCGGGGTCGGGCTGCGGCGCCTCGCCGTGCGCGGCCTGCACCCGCAGGACACCGGCCTGCCGGTCGGCCTTGAGGTCGACGCGGGCGACGAGCCGGTCGCCGAGCAGGAACGGCAGCACGTAGTAGCCGTGCACGCGCTGCGCCGCGGGCGTGTAGATCTCCAGCCGGTACCGGAAGCCCCACAGCCGCTCCACCCGCGGCCGCTCCCAGACCAGCGAGTCGAACGGCGACAGCAGCGCCCGGGCGCGGGCCCACCGGGGCCGGCGGGCGGCGGGGTCGAGCCAGGCGGGGCGGTCCCAGCCCTCGACCTCCACGGGCAGCAGCTCACCGGCCTCGGCCAGTTCGGCGACGGCGGTGCGGGCGTCGGCGACGGGCAGCCGGAAGTAGTCGCGCAGGTCGGTCTCGGTGGCCACGCCCAGGGCCCGGGAGGCGGTGCGCACCAGCTCCCGCACCGCGTCGGGCCGGGGCGGGGTCGGGGTGGCGAGCACCGCGGCGGGCAGCACGCGCTCGGTGAGGTCGTAGACCCGCTCGAACCCGGCGGTGCGGGACCGGGCGGTGAGCGCACCGACGTAGAACAGGTACTCCAGGGCGGCCTTGCCCGGGTGCCAGTTCCACATCTGCCCGGGCGTGCTGGGCCGCTGCTCGCCGAGTTCGGAGGCCTTGAGCGGCCCGCCGTCGCGGACCCGGTCGAGGAGGTCGGCGACGTACTCGGGGCGTTCCCGCTGCACGCGCAGCATGGAACCCCAGGCGTGCTGCTCGGCCGCCGCCATCCGCCACCGGAGGAACGGGTGCAGCCGGACCGGCAGGTAGGACGCCTCGTGCGCCCAGTACTCGAACACGTCGTGCCGCGGGTGGTGCAGCCGGTCGAGGTCGGCGTGTCGGTAGCCGCCCAGCCGGCTGAACGCGGGCAGGTAGTGCGACCGGGACAGCACGTTCACAGAGTCGATCTGGACGACCGCCAACCGGTCGACGAGGCCGCGCAGCTGGCGCGTCCCCGCGGCAGCGGCCGGCCGCCCGTCGGCCAGGCCCTGGGCGGCCAGGGCGATGCGACGGGCGAGCGGGGCCGCGAGGCGGTCGACCGGGGGCAGGCGGTGCACGTCCGCGATCCTGCACCGCAGCACCGACAACCCGCCTAGGGTGCTGCGGGTGGAGCCACGGTGCAGCTGACCGGTCGGGCGGAGTCCTCGGTACGGCCGGCCGTCCCGGCCGACGCCGCCGACATCGCACGGGTCCAGGGCATCGCCTGGCGCACGGCCTACCGGTCGGTGCTGCCGGCCGCGGTGCTCGACGACTGGGACGACGCAGCGGTCACCGCCGGGTGGGAGGCGTCGCTGACCAGCCCGCCGACCCCGGCGCACGGCGTGCTCGTGGCGCTGGACGGCGGGACGGCGGTGGGGTTCATGGCGCACGGGCCGGCGGAGGTGACCCCCGAGGAACCCGCCTCGCCCGACGGCCCGTCGACCGAGGTGACCGCCCTGCTGGTGGAGCCGCGGTGGGGCCGGCGCGGGCACGGCAGCAGGCTGGTGGCCGCGGCGGTCGACCTGCTGGCGCCGACCGGGGTGCGCCGGCTGCAGATGTGGGTGCCCCGGGAGGACCCGGTCACCTCGCGTTTCCTGGAGTCCGCGGGCTGGGCACCCGACGGCTGGTCCCGGATGCTGGACGCGGGGACCACCACCATCCACGAGCACCGGTGGCACGTGCTGCTGGGCGACGACGAAGGGCTGGGATGAGCTTCACCGGCTTCCCCGACGAGGGCCTGGTCTTCTACGAGGGCCTCGAGGCGGACAACAGCAAGTCGTACTGGACCGAGCACAAGGCCGCCTACGACACGCACGTCCGCGCGCCGATGCAGGCGCTGGTCGACGAGCTCGTGCCGGAGTTCGGGCCGGCCAAGCTGTTCCGGCCCTACCGTGACGTGCGGTTCGCCAAGGACAAGACGCCGTACAAGACGCACCAGGGGGCCGTGCTGCACCCGGAGGGGGCGGGCGTGGGGGCCTGGTACGTCGAGATCTCCGCCGACGGGTTGCGGGTGGCCGGTGGTAGCTGGCGCCTGCAGCCCGACCAGGTCGAGCGCTACCGACGAGCCGTGGACGACGACGTCCAGGGGCCGCGGCTGCAGGCCGTCGCCGACGACCTGACCGCCGCGGGGATCGACCTGGACGGCCACCGGCTCACCCGAACACCGCGGGGCTACGACGCAGACCACCCGCGCGCCGACCTGCTGCGGCATCGCAGCATCCACGGCGGTCGGCAGTGGACGCCGGAGGACTGGATGGACAGCCGCGAGGTCGTCGACCGGGTGCGCTCGACGTGGCGGGCGCTCGTGCCGTTGAACCAGTGGCTGGCCGACAACGTCGGCGCGACGACCGCGCCGCCGGACCGCCGCCGATGACCATTCCGGCGGAATGCTCATCGAACGCACAGAACGGGGTCACAGCGGTTGCTGTGACCCCGTTCTGGGAATGGTGTCCGGCGGTGTCCTACTCTCCCACCCGGTCCCCCGGGCAGTACCATCGGCGCTGAGAGGCTTAGCTTCCGGGTTCGGAATGAGACCGGGCGTTTCCCTCTCGCCATGACCGCCGTAACGCTGTGAAAGTTGACCGGACCCCAACACGGTCACCCCGGATTGTCCCGGATTGGTGTTGGGGGGTGTTCGGTTCTTTCAGAACCGCACAGTGGACGCGAGACACGACTTGATGGTGCTTGGGCGTGTGTTGGGTAAGTCAAGTCCTCGGCCTATTAGTACCGGTCAGCTCCACACATTGCTGTGCTTCCACTTCCGGCCTATCAACCCGCTGGTCTGGGCGGGGGCCTTACCCCAC
>NZ_JAMXRZ010000189.1 GCF_024124375.1 Klenkia sp. PcliD-1-E | reverse complement strand
GGCGGCCGGGTCCACGAGGGGGCCGCCGGGGGACCCGACGGGGGCGCCGGAGGAGCCGGGGCCGGTGGCGGGCCAGTCGGTCCGGGTGGCGGGCGGTGTCGCGGTCGGTCCGGCCGGGCGGGCGGTGGGCTGGTCGGCAAAGCCGGCCGGCGCGATCAGCTCGCGGCGGCGCAGCACGTAGGGCGAGTAGGGGAAGCCCTCGCCGTTGAGCTCCTCCACGGCGGGGCTCCGGCCCCCGACGCCCAGCGCCTCGAGGGCCGCGCGGACGTCGGCGGTGGTCCACAGCCGCGGGTTGCCGGTGCCGGCGTACCGGGCGGCGCGCGCGATGCCCAGCAGCAGCGACCGCGACTCCAGCAGCGCGACCTGGTCCCCCTCGCCGAGGTCCCCGTCGGCGGGCACCAGACCGGTCAGCTCGCCGTGCAGCACGGTCAGCCGGGCGATCCGCCCGGGCTCCAGGCCCGCCCTGCGCAGCCGGGTCGCGGCCTCCATCCCGGCCCGCATCAGGCCGTCCAGCGGGGTCGACCCGCCGCCGGCCAGGCGCAGCACGTCACCGGGCCCGGCGCCGGGCCCGATGGTCCAGGACCCCTCGGGGAGGACGGTGACGACGCCGGACTGGCGGACCACCCCGACCACCCGGACGACCGCCACGCCCTCGGGCACCAGCACCACGGCGTCGCAGATCCGGCGGTCCATCGGACCGTCGGACAGCGCCAGGGAGGCCACGAGGGCACCGCGGACCGAGCCGCCGGTGTCCCAGCTGGCCAGCTCGGCGAAGAAGGCGCGCTCGGCGGGGGTGTCGAGCCCGGACGGCGTCAGGATCAGCACTGCGCTGCGCCGCCGTGCGCCCGGACCCCGCCCACCTCGGTCATCAGCCCGACGTTACGACATCGCCGCGGTGGTCCGGCGACTCACGGTGCGGACGCGCCGCCTGCGGCCACGGGGACGGCGGGGACCGAGGGCGCCCGCCGGCGCGCCCAGCGCCGGGACGTCGCGGTGCGGTCGACGGCGGCCCACAGCAGCGCGAAGCCGAGGCACACGACCGGCGCCACCTGCCACTGCCACGGCGGGATGACCGCGACGAACTCCTGCACGAAGGCGGCCAGGAACACCGCGGCGGCGACCGGGACCCCGGCCAGCCAGCCCGGTACCCGCCACCGCACGGCGAGGTCGACCAGGACCGCGCCGGCCAGCAGCATCACCGGCGGCACCGAGGGCGGGAAGCCGGTGAGCACCAGCAGGCCCCACGTGACCGCGCGGTAGCCCAGGTAGGCGGCGGTGAGCAGCGTCGCCGTCCAGCGGAACCCGGTGGCCCGGCGGGCGACGACCAGGGTCAGCAGGCCGGCGCCGATCAGCCAGGCCGGGTGCACCCACGGCGGTACCGGCAGCATGAAGCTGGTGGGCGAGGAGCCCTGGGCGGCGGCGAAGTCCAGCAGCTGGGGCTCGGCGGTGGTGTGCCCGGCCCGGTAGTCGGCCAGCGAGAGGACGCCGTACTCCTGGTGCTGGTTGGGGAACAGCACGTTCTCCAGGAAGAAGAACCACAACCCGAGGTGGACGGCGGTGCGCACGCGCCCCGGCGCCGCGTGCAGCCACCACCCGCGCAGCGCGCCGGCGAGCATGACCGCGGTGCCCAGGTACAGCAGCATGTGGCTGGGGCTCCAGCTGGTGATGTCCAGCCCGTTGACCCGGTGGTTGATGATGTCGACCGGCACCGCCAGCAGGAACGTCGCCGTGCCGACCTGCATCCAGCGCAGCGCCCGCCGGTCGACCCCACGGCCGGAGTAGCTGTGCACGACCACGAGGGCCACGACCAGCACCGTGCCCGCGGAGTTGAGCAGGTGCGGGGGCGCCAGGTCGTCGCGCAGCCACCGGAAGTGCCACGAGACGTCCCACGAGGACCCGAGCATCTTCAGCCCGAAGGCCAGCAGCCAGCCGCCGTACAGCCAGCGCAGCTCGGTCTCCGTCGTCGCCCGGCCGGGGCGGCCCGGGGTCATCGCACAGCCCCACAGCCAACGCAGCGCCGCCACCGGGTGGCGGACGGCGGCGCGCACCGAGGCGGGCCCGGGGCGGGGGGCGTCGACCGTGCGGGTGTCCAGGGTCATGGGCGCGGCTCCTGCGGCAGGCGAGCCCGCAGCGTAGCGATCCCCGGGCCCGCGGTGGACCCCTTCGAGTGGCGCGTCCAGGACTTCTGCCGTAAGGGGCCCGCTGTGCCGGCGGCGGGTGCGTACTGTCGCCTCCCGTGGCAGGCAACGGAGCGCACAACCTGGTCTGGATCGACTGCGAGATGACCGGGCTGGACCTCAGCAGCGACAAGCTCATCGAGATCGCCGTCGTGGTCACCGACTCCGAGCTGAACGTGCTCGACGAGGGGCTGGACGTGATCATCCACGCCGACGACGAGGCCCTCGCCGGGATGGCCGACGTGGTGGTCGCGATGCACGCCAAGTCCGGGCTGACCGAGGCCGTCCGGGCCTCCACCACGACCCTGGCCGAGGCCGAGCAGCTGGTGCTGGACTACGTGAAGCGGTTCGTGCCCGAGCGCCGGACCGCCCCGCTGTGCGGCAACTCGATCGGCACCGACCGCGGATTCCTGGCCCGCGACATGCCGGCCCTGGACGACCACCTGCACTACCGGATGGTCGACGTCTCCTCGGTCAAGGAGCTCGCCCGCCGCTGGTTCCCGCGGGTGTACTTCAACCAGCCGCCCAAGGGCCTGGCCCACCGGGCGCTGGCCGACATCCTGGAGTCCATCCGGGAGCTGGCCTACTACCGCGGCGCGGTGTTCGTGCCCGCCCCCGGCCCCACGACCGACCAGGCCCAGGCCGCCGCGGCCGCCGCCACCGACGCGTACGCGCCGTTGCTGGCCCCTCCACAGGAGGGCTGATGGCTCCGGTACTCTTCTCGACGGCCCGCCCCGCGGGCCGACGGTGGGTGTAGCTCAGCTGGTAGAGCGCCAGGTTGTGATCCTGGATGTCGCGGGTTCGAGTCCCGTCACTCACCCCACAGCACGCGAGAGGCCCCGATCCGCACCGGATCGGGGCCTCTCGCGTCCACGGCCTCAGCCCAGCGCGCTGCCGGCCACCCACTGGTCCCACGGGATGGCCCAGTCGTAGATGTCGCCGTCGACGCGCGACAGCGTCGGGCCGACCGAGTTCACGACCTCGACGACGTCGCCGGGCTGGGAGAAGTCGTAGAACCACTGCGCCCGGTCGGTGGAGAGGTTGATGCAGCCGTGCGACACGTTCGAGGAGCCCTGCTGGCCGACCGACCACGGGGCCGCGTGCACGAACTCGCCGTTGTTGGAGATGCGGGTCGCGTACTTCACGTCCGTGCGGTAGCCACCCGGGGCGTCGACGGCCAGGCCGAAGGTCGAGGAGTCCATGGTGATGTCGGCGAACTTCTCGAGCACCACGTGCGCGCCGTTGCGGGTGGGGTTGGCGTTGCTGCCCGCGCTCATCGGGTAGGTCTGCACGACCTGGTCGGCGGAGTAGACGGTGAGGGTGTGCGTCGCGGCGTCGGCGACCGACACGTGCTTGTCACCGATCGTGAAGGACACGGTGCGGTCCTTCTCGCCCCAGACGCCGTCGCCGAGGTCGACGCCGTAGAGGTCCGCGTCCAGCGTCACCTGGGTGTTCGCCGGCCAGTAGGTGGAGGGCCGGAAGTGCACCTCGGTGTCGCTCATCCAGCTCCAGCGGCCGTCGGTGGGCGTGGAGCTGGTGACCTGCAGGTGGCGCTCGACCTCGGCCTTGTTGGTGACCGGTTGGTCGAAGAACACCCGGATCGGCATGCCCACCCCGACCGTGGTGCCGTCGAGCGGACCGATCGAGGGCGTGGTCACCGACGCCGGGGACACGGTGGTGAAGGTCCCGCTCGCGTCGCTGGACGCGCCGTCGGCGTTCTGCGCGGTGGCCGTGACGGTGTAGGCGGTGCCGTAGGCCAGCGGCGCGGACGGGGTCCACAGGCTGGTCGTCCCGGCCGTGGCGCCGGAGGACGGGGTGGCCGGCGACGAGGACGACGACCCGGCAGACGACGAGTCCGCAGACGGGGACGACGACGAGGCCGGGGCCGACTCCGACTCCGACGCCGACGACGAGGCGGCGGGCGCCGTGGCGGGCGGGACCTCGCTCAGCGTGCCCTCGACCGGCGCCCCGGAGGCGTCGGTGACCGTGACGTCGGTGATCGAGCCGCCGGTGACCGTCGCCTGCAGCGGCGTGGCCGGGGAGACGTCGGTGGCACCGTCGGCGACCGACAGGCTCACCACGGCCGGGTCGGCGGCCGCGGTCGTGCCCGCGGCGCTCCCCCCTCCCCCGAGCGCGTCGGGGCCGCACCCGGCGAGCACCACCAGCACCCCGGCGGCGCCCACGGCGAGCGCGGAACGACGGTTCATCAGCAGAGCCACGTACGACATCCCCTCGACTGGACGGCGGTCAGCCAGCCAGTGTGCCCCCGGTCGCTGACAAATGGCTGTCACGCAGGCCACGCCACCCCGGGTCGCGTCTGCCCGGCGGGGCCGTGTACCGTTCCTCGGGTCGCTGGAGCGCAGCGGCACCGCGCCATTAGCTCAATTGGCAGAGCAGCTGACTCTTAATCAGCGGGTTCGGGGTTCAAGTCCCTGATGGCGCACCCACCACCCAGCCGGCCCCGTCCTCCAGGACGGGGCCGTTCTGCTGTCCGCACCGGGAGGACGCCGTGAGCACCGCCGAGCAGGGCCGCCGCAGGGCCGAGGAGTACCTGGCGCTGGTGGCGCAGGGCCGCCGGGGCGACGCCGACGCCGTGCTCGCCGCGGCCGGGGACCTGGCCTCGATCACCTACCTGGCGGCGGGGTTCACCGCCCTGTCCCGCAGCGGCGCCCGCGAGCTCTCCCCCGCCCAGCGGGCCCAGGCCACCGGCAGGCACATGCGGCTGGCCGCCCAGCGCGACGCCGCGCGCCGCGACCCCGCCG
>NZ_JAMXRZ010000188.1 GCF_024124375.1 Klenkia sp. PcliD-1-E | reverse complement strand
AGCTAAGCCTCTCAGCGCCGATGGTACTGCCCGGGGGACCGGGTGGGAGAGTAGGACACCGCCGGACACCATTCACCTAGGGGGCTACAGCACACGCTGTAGCCCCCTAGGCGCATTTCCGGCCCATGCACCGAAGCGGCATTCGCGTGAACGGCTCCGGGGTCGAGCGGTCCGTGGGTGGGCGCCGGCCGGGAACGCCGTAGGCCGGCCCGTGGGGACGGACCGGCACAGGGACGGAGGGCGTGTGCTCAAGGAACGGCGCGACGGAGGCCCAGGAAGCTCGCGCCCGCGACGACGAGGGCGACCACCGCGGGTCCGATGAGCAGGAGGGCCACGACCGGGGTGTCGACGAAGAACGACCCGACGGCCGGCCACGCACTGCGCCAGGTGATGACGGTGACGGCTGCTCCGCCCGCGAGCAGCAGGAGGACGGCGAGGGTCCACATGCCGAGTTGTCCCCAGCGCTTGAGCACGACCCCCAGGCCCACGCCGAGGGACGCAGCCAGGAACATCGGGACGGCGAACACCAAGATCTGCAGCGCCGGGTTGTCGACGTCCACCGGACCGGGCGCCCAGAACGAGAGTCCCAGACCCCAGCCTGCAGTGCCGTTCTCGACCAGGGTCAGGATCGTGAGCAGCAGTCCGTAGGCGAGGGACTGCGCCGCGGCCGCGAGCAGCGTGCCCAGGTAGAACGTCCGACGGCTCAGGCTGAGCCCCAGTGCCATCGGGAACAGCTGGGTGACCGCCTGCATGAACACGATGGCGACGGCGACGTAGAGGGAGATGATCCCGCCGGTCCCGCTGTCGTTGCGCGCGTCGGTCGGCAGGGCCGCCCAGACGACCAGGTTGATCGCGAAGCTCGAGCCGACCACCACCCACGGGATGCCCAGGGCGATGACGGCGTGCACGGCGTGCAGGCGAGCGGCGACCAGGGTGCGGTTCATCGGGATGCCTCCTGGAGGGTGCCGGTGGCCCGGCTCATGGCGACGACGAGCTGCTGCAGCGACGTCGGTTCGGGCACCAACCCGGCGGCGGTGGCGGCCGAGTGGTCGGTCGGTCCGGTGACCTCCACGACGGCTCGGGTGAAGGTGCCGACCTCGTCGGAGTGCAGCACGTGCCGGCCGGCGGTGAAACCGGCCACGGCGGCCGTCGACCCGGACACGGTCAGCGCCCGCCCCCGGACCGCCTCGGCGTCCTCGTCGAGGAGCACCCGGCCGCGGTCGATGAGCAGGACGTGCTCCAGCAGGTCGCCGATCTCCTCGATGAGGTGCGTGCTGAGCACGACGGTGCGGGGCCGCTCGGCGTAGTCGGCGAGGAGGCGGTCGTAGAACTGCTGGCGGGCGACGGCGTCCAGACCCAGGTACGGCTCGTCGAAGAAGGTGAGCGGCGCCCTCGAGGCCAGACCCACCACGATGCCGATCATCGAGGTCATCCCCCGGGAGAGCTTCTTGACCGGACGTCGTCGGGGCAGGTCGAACTCGGTGACCAGGTCCTGCGCGACGTCGTGGTCCCATCCCGGGAACAGCATCGCGGCGCTGCTGAGCACGTCGCAGACCCGGAAGTGGTCCGGGTAACGCTGGCTCTCCTTCACGAAGCAGATGCGGCTCAGTGCCGCGTCGTCCTCGTAGGGGTCGGCGCCGAAGACCCGGACCCGGCCGGAGGTCGGCACGCGGTGCCCGGTCAGCAGCTGCATGAGCGTGGTCTTGCCGGCTCCGTTGCGGCCCAGCAGCCCGGTGATGCAGCCCTCCTGCACGGTGGCCGTGATGCCGTCGACAGCGGTCTGGCCGCGGAAGCGCATCGTGACGTCCTCCAGGGTGGCGGCGGCGCTCATGCCTGGTCCTTCCGTTCCTCGATCATGGCGGCCAGCTCGGGGCCGGAGATGCCGAGCTTGGCGGCCTCGGTCAGCAGCGGGACGACGTACTGGTGGGCGAACTCGGTGCGGCGGCGGGCCAGCAGGCGGTCGCGCGCGCCGGGGGACACGAACATCCCGACTCCTCGTCTCTTGTGGAGGACCCCGGCGTCGACGAGCCGGTTGAGGCCCTTGGCTGCCGTCGCGGGGTTGATGCGGTGGAAGGCGGCCAGCTCGTTGGTCGAGGGGGCCTGGCTCTCCTCGGGGAGCGAGCCGTCGACGATCGCGTTCTCCACCTGGGCCGCGATCTGGCGGAAGATCGGGCCGCCGTCCTCGTTCACGCCGACCGGGCGCGGACCGGGCGAGGTGCCGACCTCGCTGGTTCATTACTCATGTAGCGAACCATAGAGGCAGTGAGGTCGTTGCCGCAAGGAAGGCGGGCAACACGCCTGTCACACCCCCGGGCTAGCGTCCTGGGCACCGACGACGGAGGGCGGACAGCGGTGCACCTGACCCCGCACGAGCAGGAACGGCTGCTGCTCAGCTACGCCGCCGAGCTGGCCCGCAGACGGCGGGCCCGGGGGCTGAGGCTCAACCTGCCGGAGGCCACCGCGCTCGTCAGCGACCACGTGCTGGAGGGCGCCCGGGACGGCGCCCTGGTCACCGAGCTCATGCAGAGCGGGCGCACGGTGCTCACCCGCGACGACGTCATGGACGGCGTGCCCGAGATGCTGGAGGAGGTGCAGGTGGAGGCGACCTTCCCGGACGGGACCAAGCTGGTGACCGTTCACCACCCCATCCCGTGAGCGGGGTCGTCCCGGGCGAGGTCATCCCGGCCGACGGGTTCATCGAGACGCTCCCCGGTGCCCCCCGCACCGAGATCACCGTCGTCAACGCGGGTGACCGGCCCGTGCAGGTCGGCTCGCACTTTCACTTCGCCCAGGCCAACCGGGCGCTGGAGTTCGACCGCGCGGCCGCGCACGGGCACCGGCTCGACATCGCCGCCGGCACCGCCGTCCGGTTCGAGCCCGGCATCGAGCAGACCGTCGTCCTCGTGCCCCTCGCCGGTGCCCGCGTCGTGCCCGGTCTGACCGCGGAAGGGGGCCTGGGCTGATGGTCCGGCTGTCCCGGGAGCGGTACGCGCAGCTCTACGGCCCCACCACCGGCGACCGCATCCGGCTGGCCGACACCGATCTGCTCATCGAGGTCACCGAGGACCGCTCCGGTGGTCCTGGCGCTGCCGGGGAGGAGGCGGTGTTCGGCGGCGGCAAGGTCATCCGGGAGTCGATGGGCCAGGGCCGCGCCACCCGGGCCGAGGGCGCCCCCGACCTGGTCATCACCGGTGCGGTCGTGCTCGACCACTGGGGAGTGGTCAAGGCCGACGTCGGCATCCGCGACGGGCGCATCGTCGCCCTCGGCAAGGCCGGCAACCCCGACACCATGGACGGCGTCCACCCCGACCTCGTGATAGGCCCCGCCACCGAAGTGCTGGCGGGCAACGGCAAGGTCCTCACCGCCGGCGGCATCGACTGCCACGTGCACTTCATCTGCCCGCAGATCGTGCCCACCGCGCTGGGTTCCGGGGTCACCACGCTCATCGGCGGCGGCACCGGCCCCGCCGAGGGCTCGAAGGCCACCACCATCACCCCGGGCGACTGGTACCTGGCCCGGATGCTCGAGTCGATGGACGTGTGGCCGGTCAACGTCGCCCTGCTGGGCAAGGGCAACACCGTCTCGCACGCCTCGCTGGAGGAGCAGCTGCGTGCCGGCGCCAGCGGGTTCAAGCTGCACGAGGACTGGGGCTCCACCCCCGCCGCGATCGACGCCGCGCTCACCGTGGCCGGCCGGCACGGCGTGCCGGTCGCGTTGCACTCGGACACGCTCAACGAGGCCGGGTTCGTGGAGGACACCCTCGCCGCCATCGCCGGCCGGAGCATCCACGCCTACCACACCGAGGGTGCGGGGGGCGGCCACGCGCCCGACATCATCACCGTCGCCGGCCACCCGAACGTGCTGCCCAGCAGCACCAACCCGACCCGGCCGCACACCGTGAACACCCTCGACGAGCACCTCGACATGCTCATGGTCTGCCATCACCTCGACAGCTCCGTCCCCGAGGACCTCGCGTTCGCCGAGAGCCGGATCCGGCCCACCACCATCGCCGCCGAGGACCTGCTGCACGACATCGGCGCCATCTCGATGATCGGCTCGGACGCGCAGGCGATGGGCCGGGTCGGCGAGGTCGTCATGCGCACCTGGCAGACCGCGCACGTGATGAAACGGCGCCGGGGGTCACTGGCCGGCGACGAGGCAGCCGACAACGCCCGGGCCCGGCGCTACGTCGCCAAGTACACGATCTGCCCCGCCGTCGCGCACGGCATCGACGGCGAGGTCGGCTCGGTCGAGCCCGGCAAGCTCGCCGACCTCGTGCTGTGGGACCCGAAGACCTTCGGGGTGCGGCCGCACGTCGTGCTCAAGGGCGGCATGATCGCCTGGGGCCAGATGGGCGACGCCAACGCCTCCATCCCGACCCCGCAGCCGGTGTACCCGCGGCCGATGTACGGCGCCTACGGCAAGGTGCCGGCGCTGACCTCGCTGCACTTCGTCGCCCAGGCCGCGATCGACGCCGGGCTGGCCGACCGGCTCGCCGTCGACCGGCGGCTGGCCGCGGTGTCCGACACCAGCCGGCTCGGCAAGGCCGACATGCCCGAGAACACCGCGCTGCCCGACATCCGGGTCGACCCGCACACGTTCACGGTGTCCGTCGACGGCGAGGTGTGGGAACCCGAGCCGGTCGCCGAGCTGCCCATGGCCCAGCGCTACTTCCTGTTCTGACGATGACCGCCGCGCTGCTCACCCTCGCCGACTCCCGCCTGCCCGCGGGCGGCCACACCCACTCCGGGGGCGTGGAGCAGGCGATCGCAGCCGGCGTGGTGCACGACCCGCGCAGCCTCGAGGTGTTCCTGCGCCGCCGGCTGACCACCGCGGGTGCCACCGCGGCGGGCCTCGCGGCGGCGAGCTGCCGAGCAGCGGTGGGGCCCGAGGTCGACCGGCGTCCGGCGCTGGCGCGGCTGGACGCCGAGGCCGACGCCCGCACCCCGGCGCCGGCGCTGCG
>NZ_JAMXRZ010000187.1 GCF_024124375.1 Klenkia sp. PcliD-1-E | reverse complement strand
GGGGTCCAGCGCGCCGACGACGACCAGCGCGAGGGTCAGCACGCCCAGCCCGACGACGGTGACCGCGGCCGTCGCCGCGGCGGCGAGGGCCGGGGCGGGCAGCCGGCCGGCCGCTCCGCGGAGCGGGGACCGGGTCAGGAGCTGGCGCACACCACCACTCTCCCAAGCCGGGCGCGGTGGTCCGCGCCGAACCCGCCGGGCAACGCCGAGACCCGCCCCGGCGGCTGCCGGGGCGGGTCTCGTGGTGCACGGGGTGCGGGGCTCAGGACCCGGCGGGCTTGTCGCCGTCGGCGTCCCGGTCGCGGTCGGTCTCCGCCGCCGGGGGCGGCGGCGGCGTGGTGGGGGCCGCGTAGGTCGGCGGTGCCGGCGGCGGACCGGCCGGGGTCGAGCTCCAGCCACCTGCGGAGGAGGCCGAGGAGCCGGTCGACGGCGACCCGTAGGACGGGCCGGACGACGGGCCCGTGGACTGGCCCCAGCCGCCCTGGCCCGGGGTCCCCTGGTGGGAGCTGGGCGCCCCACCCTGGCCGGCACTCCCCTGGCCGTAGCCCGAGGGCTGGCCGTAGCCGCCGGACGACGAACCGCCCGGCTGGTCGGACTGCTGGCCGGGCTGCTGGCCGTAGCCGCCGGACTGCTGGGGCGCACCCCACCCGCCGGCCGGGCCCTGGGACGGTCCCTGGCCGGGGTTGCCCGACGACGCGCCGTAGCCGGGCTGCGAGCCGTAGCCCGACGGGCCCTGCGGCGAGCCGTAGCCCTGACCACCCTGACCCTGACCACCCTGGCCCGGGCCACCCTGACCCGGGGCCCCGTGGCCGCCGTGGCCCGGACCGCCCTGGCCGAACTGGGGCGCGGGCTGGTTGGCCCAGGATGCGGCGTTGGCCACGCCTCCGGGCAGCGCGGGCTTGTTCTTCAGCTCGGGCAGCAGGCCGAGCACCGCGAAGGCCAGCGCGGCCGCCGACACGAGGAAGGTGAGGAGCGCGAAGACGCTGAACCCGGCGGAGAAGGTCTGGATCCACTCGATGAGCGTCAGCAGGAACGCCAGCGCGGTCAGCCCGACGGTGACGAAGCTGCGCGGGAACCCGAGCTTGATGTCGGTGACCGCCGGCAGCAGGGCCCAGACGGCCGCCGCCAGCAGCAGGATGAACGAGAAGATGATCAGACCCGACTCGAAGCCGTTGACGCTGTAGCTGTAGCCGAACCCGAAGTCGCCGCTGAACCACGGCAGCAGCGAGAACAGCAGGTAGGCCACCGCGGAGCCGGCGACGACGTAGTCGCCCAGCTTGAGCTTCTTGAGGTCCAACCCGCCGCCGCCCTGGCCACCGGGGCCACCGGGGCCACCGGGGCCGTAGCCGGGCTGGCCGTAGGGCTGGCCCGGGCCGAGCTGCTGGCCGTACGGCGCGCCCTGCCCGTAGGCGGGCTGCTGACCGTGCGGCGGCTGGCCCTGCTGGCCGTAGGACGGCTGCTGACCGTAGGGCGGCTGCTGGCCGTACGGGGGCTGCTGCCCGTAGGACGGCTGGCCCTGCTGGCCGTACGGGGGCTGCTGCCCGTAGCCCCCCTGGGACTGGCCGTAGCCGGGCTGCTGACCGTAGCCGGGCTGACCCTGTCCGGGACCCCCGGTCTGGTCGGGTCCGCTGCTCGTCATCGCTCGACTTCTCCCCTGCGTGGTTCGGCGTGGACGTGATCAGGATGTCAGGTCCGCGACGCATCGTCCCCACGCCCGACACGCCCCGCAACCGCATGACGGCGGGGCACCCCCGAGGAGGGGTACCCCGCCGTCGGGCGGTGCCGGGGGTCAGGCGCCCACGATCTCCCGCATGAGCCGGGCGGTCTCCGACGGGGTCTTGCCGACCTTGACGCCGGCGGCCTCGAGGGCCTCCTTCTTCGCCTGGGCGGTGCCGGCCGAGCCGGACACGATCGCACCGGCGTGGCCCATGGTCTTGCCCTCGGGCGCGGTGAACCCGGCCACGTAGCCCACGACGGGCTTGGTGACGTGGGCCTTGATGAACTCGGCGGCCCGCTCCTCGGCGTCGCCGCCGATCTCGCCGATCATCACGATGGCCTCGGTCTCCGGGTCGTCCTGGAAGGCCTGCAGCGCGTCGATGTGCGTGGTCCCGATCACCGGGTCGCCGCCGATGCCGATGGCGGTGGAGAAACCGATGTCCCGCAGCTCGTACATCATCTGGTAGGTCAGCGTGCCGGACTTGGACACCAGCCCGATCTTCCCGGCCTGGGTGATGTTCGCCGGGATGATGCCGGCGTTGGAGCGCCCGGGGCTGATCAGGCCCGGGCAGTTGGGACCGATGATCCGGGTGCTCTTGCCCTGGGCGTAGGCCCAGAACTCGGTGGAGTCCTTGACCGGGATGCCCTCGGTGATGACGACGCACAGCCCGATGCCGGCGTCGACGGCCTCCACGACCGCGCCCTTGGCGAACTTCGGGGGCACGAAGACGACGGTGACGTCGGCGCCGGTCTCCTTCATCGCCTCGGCGACGGAGCCGAACACCGGCACGCTGGTGCCGTCGAAGTCCACGGTCTGGCCGGCCTTGGAGGGGTTGACGCCGCCGACGACCGCGGTGCCCGACGCCAGCATGCGCTGGGTGTGCTTGCGGCCCTCGGAGCCAGTGATGCCCTGGACGATGACCTTGCTGTTCTCGGTGAGGAAGATGCTCATGTTCGGGTGCCCTTCGGGGTCAGCAGGTCGGGGTCAGGCGGCGGCGAGCTCGGCGGCCCGGCGGGCGGCGCCGTCCATGGTGTCGACCACGGTCACCAGCGGGTGGTCGGCCTCGGCGAGGATGCGGCGGCCCTCGTCCACGTTGTTCCCGTCCAGCCGGACGACGAGGGGCTTGGTGGCCTCGTCGCCGAGCATCGACAGCGCGGACACGATGCCGTTGGCGACCGCGTCGCAGGCCGTGATGCCGCCGAAGACGTTGACGAAGACGCTCTTCACGGCCGGGTCGGACAGGATGATGCCCAGGCCGTCGGCCATGACCTGCGCGGAGGCGCCGCCGCCGATGTCGAGGAAGTTGGCCGGGCGGACGCCGCCGAACTCCTCGCCGGCGTAGGCCACGACGTCCAGGGTGCTCATGACCAGGCCCGCGCCGTTGCCGATGATGCCGACCTCGCCGTCGAGCTTGACGTAGTTGAGGTCCTTGGCCTTGGCCGCGGCCTCCAGCGGGTCGGCGGCGGCGACGTCCTCGAGGGCGTCGTGGGCGCCCTGCCGGAACGCCGCGTTCTCGTCCAGGGTGACCTTGCCGTCCAGCGCCAGCACGGTGCCGTCGGGGGCCTTGGCCAGCGGGTTGACCTCGACCAGGGTGGCGTCCTCCGCGGAGAAGACCTCCCAGAGCTTGATGGCGATCTCGACGACCTGGTCGCGCACCTCCGCGGGGAACTTCGCCGCGTCGACGATCTCCTCGGCCTTGGCCCGGTCGACGCCGACGGTGGCGTCGACGGGGATGCGGGCCAGCGCCTCGGGCTTGCTGACCGCGATCTCCTCGATCTCCATGCCGCCCTCGACGCTGGCCATGGCCAGGAAGGTGCGGTTGGAGCGGTCGAGCAGGTAGGAGAAGTAGTACTCCTCGGCGATGTCGCTGGCCTTGGCCACCATGACCTTGCGGGTCACGTGGCCCTTGATGTCGAGGCCGAGGATGTCGGTGGCGCGGGCCTTGGCCTCCTCGGGGGAGTCGGCGAGCTTGACGCCCCCGGCCTTGCCCCGGCCACCGACCTTGACCTGGGCCTTGACGACGACCTGGCCCGCGATGTCGCGGGCGATGGCCTCGGCCTGCTCAGGGGTCTCGGCGACGCCGCCGGGGAGCACGGGCACGCCGTGCGCTGCGAACATGTCACGGGCCTGGTACTCGAAGAGATCCACGAACAGGGACCGTAACGCCCCCGCAACCGCTGCGCCGAACCCTCGTGGCCCGCTATGGGGCGCATCACAGCGTCGGCACGCCCGCCGGTCACCGGCGCAGCGGTGCGTCCTCGTCCTCGGCGGGGTCGGCCCCCGCGCCGGCCGCGCGCTCGCCCGGCTGCCAGCGCCACGCCAGCACCGCGAGGCCCGTGCTGGCCAGGCCCGCCAGGAGCAGGCCCACCCCGGGCACCGTCCAGTCCAGGTCCGGGGAGTGCAGCGCGTCGCGCAGCCCGGACAGGCCGGCCTGCAGGACGGCGACGCCCACCGCCAGCAGCCCGCCGACGGCGGCCAGCCGGGGGCGCAGGGACGCCGACACGACCGCAACCAGCAGCAGTGCCGCGGCCAGCAACAACCCGCCCAGCAGCGCCACGCCGGGCCGCTCCAGCAGCGCGCGCGGCCCCTCGGTGGTGACGACGGTGACCAGGCCGGTGGCCGGGTCGGTGACCAGCTGGTCGGCGACGTCGGCGGCGGGCAGGGCCAGGCACAGCACGGTGACCGCCCCCAGCAGGACGCCGGCGCCGGCCAGGACCGGGCGCAGCGGGTCGAGCCGGCCGGCGTCCTCCATGACCGTGCGGCCGAAGGCGGGGACGGCGGCCGCCCCGGCCAGCACGGTCAGGGCGAGGGCCACGACGCCCAGCAGCCAGCCGGTCCCGGCCGACACCGACGAGGTCACCACCAGGTCGCCGGCCAGCACCTCGACACCGGGCCGGGTGGTCGAGGCCAGGCCTTGGTACAGCTCGATCAGCAGCCGGCCGACCGAGAGCGCGCCGGCGGCCCCGGCGTAGGCCAGCCCGAAGCGGGGCACGCGCCCGCTCGCGGTCAGCGCGCCGACCGCGAACGCCACCAGCGGGGTCAGCAGCGCGACCAGCACGTCCAGCGGCCCGGTCGCCAGCGAGAGCCGCTGCCCGTCGACGTCCAGGTAGGTGGGGAAGACGGCGACCGCGCCCACGAGACCGGCCAGGGCGAGCAGCCCGCCGGCGAGCCGGGCGGTGGGCGGCACGGTCCCGACCACCAGGCCGTCACCCGGGGTCGGGGCCCCGGTGCCACCGCGGGGGGCGGGGGTGCGCCGGCCGGGCGTCGCGGCGGGGGCCCGGCGGGCCGCG
>NZ_JAMXRZ010000186.1 GCF_024124375.1 Klenkia sp. PcliD-1-E | reverse complement strand
CGTCGGGCTCGCACTTCTCAGGCAGGCCCTCGAAGAGCTCGGTCAGCATGGCGATGCACCGACGGCACCGGGGTGCCACGACAGGCTGTCAACCAACCTCCCGCGCCACCAGGGTCAACCAGTGAGGTCAGCTGACCAGCAACCCGACCGCGGTGGACACCAGCACTCCCGCACCGAGCAACCGGCGGAACGGGTTCACCCCGCGCAGCAGCTCGTCCCCGGCCCACCACACCAGCGCCACCCGGGTGCCGACGAACACCGCGGTGCCCCACGGCCCCTCGTCCACCACCTGGCGCACCAGGGTCAGCGCGAGGAACACCCAGGCCGCCACGTTCGGCCACTGGGCCACGGTCCAGCGACGGTCGGCCCGGGTGCGGTCGGCCAGCAGCCAGTCCAGGGCCCTCCTCATCGCGGTCCGACCGCCGAGAAGGCGGGGTCGGTGAACAGCGCCGCACCCGGGGTGGCCCCGGACAGCGCGTCGGCGGCCAGCACCACCGCGGCCGCCGTCCAGGTGGTGCGCTCCACCGGCCAGACGGCGTCGTCGGCGAACACGTAACCGGTCCAGTAGCCGCCGTCGGCGTGTCGCAGGTGCTGCACCGCGGCCAGCTGCTCGGTCGCGGCGTCCGTCTGCCCGGACGCGACCAGCGCCATCGCCAGCTCGCAGGTCTCCGCGCCGGTCACCCACGGCCGGTCGGCCACGCAGCGCACGCCCAGCCCGGGGACGACGAACGCGTCCCAGGACGCCGCCAGCCGGTCCTCGGCGGCGGCGCCGGTCAGGGCGCCGCCGAGCACCGGGTAGTACCAGTCCATCGAGAACCGGGACCGGTCGTCGAAGGCGCCCGGGTCGTCCACCAGGGCCCCCTGCAGCCGGTCGGCGGCCGCGGCCCAGTGCGGCCGCTCCTCGCCGACCCGACCGGCCAGGACCAGGCCGCAGCGCAGCGCCTGCAGCAGCGACGACGAGCCGGTCACCAGCGCGACGTCGTCCGGCGTCCCGTCGGGGCGCAGCGCCCAGCCGACCGCACCCGAGGGCAGCTGCATGCGGCACACCAGGTCCAGTGCCCGGGACACCGGACCCCACCAGCGCGCGCCGGCGCCGCCGGTGACCAGGGCGTGGTGCAGCGCCCCGACGGCGAGGTAGCCGGCGTGGTTCGCCTCGACTCCGGGCGCGGTGACGGCGCCCTCCCGCCACTGCGACGGGAAGCCACCGGAGGGCAGCTGCCGGGCGCACAGCCAGTCCAGCGCGGCGGCGGCCTCCTGGACCAGCCCGCCGACGGTCAGCGCCATCGCCGCCTCGACGCAGTCCCAGGCGTCCAGCTGCCCGCCGCGCCACCACGGCAGCATCCCGTCGGCGGCCTGCTCGGCGGCGACCGCCGCGACCGTGGCGGCGACCTGGTCCCCGGACAGCACGCCGGGCACCTCGGGCAGCAGCGTCACCAGGGCTTGGTGGCGTAGACGACCAGACTCTTGCCGATCACCGGGTCGAGCAGCTTCTCCGCCGTCCGGGTCACCCACGGCCGCTCGGTCAGGTCCCACACCAGCACCCGGTGGTAGGCCCGCACGGGGGCGGGGGAGCGGTCGACGCCGACCGCGCACTTGAGCCACCAGTACGGCGCGTGCAGCGCGTGCGCGTGGTGGCTGGACCCGGGCAGCAGCCCGACCTGGGCCAGCCGGGACCGGACCTCGGCCTCCCGGTAGATGCGGATGTGCCCGCCCTCGTTGGCGTGGTAGGCGTCCGACAGCGCCCAGCACACCCGCTCCGGCCCGTACCGCGGCACGGTCACCGCCACCCGCCCGCCGGGCTTGAGCACCCGGGCGATCTCGGTGAACGCGGTCAGGTCGTCGGGGACGTGCTCGAGCACCTCCGACGCGATCACCCGGTCCACCGACGCGTCGGGCACCGGCAGGTGCAGCAGGTCCCCGCGGACGGCGGTGGCCGAGGCCCCGACCGGTGCCTCGCCGGCCGCGGCGATCGCACCCAGCCACTCCTGCGTGGTGGCCACCTCGTCGCCGCCCCGGTCGAGCGCGACCACGGCGGCGCCGCGGCGGTAGGCCTCGAAGGCGTGCCGGCCCTCCCCGCACCCCAGGTCCAGCACGGTCTGCCCGGCGCGGACGTCGAGCCGGTCGTAGTCGACGGTCAGCACGAGCCGAGCACCCCCTCGTACCAGGCGGCGGTGCGCTCGGCGGTCGAGCGCCAGGTGAAGTGCTCCAGCACCCGGGCCCGCCCGGCGCGCCCGAGCTGCTCCTGCAGGCCGCGGTGGTCGAGCACCAGCGCCAACGCGCCGGCCAGCCGGTCGACGTCCCCGGCCGGCACCTGGAAGGCGGCGTGCGAGCCGACCACCTCGGGCAGCGCGCCGGCGTCCGTGGTCACCAGGGGGGTCGCGCACGCCATCGCCTCGACCGCGGGCAGCGAGAACCCCTCGTAGAGGGAGGGGACGACGGCGACGGTAGCCCGCTGCAGCAGCTCGACCAGCTCGGCCTGGGGGAGCGGGCCGGTGAACCGGACCGCCCCGGCCAGCGACAGCCGCTCGACCGCGGCGGCGGCGGGGCCGCCCGGCCGCGCGGTGCCGACGACGGTGAGCCGGACCTCGCGCTCGGTGCGCAGCTTCGCGACGGCCTCCAGCAGCGGGACCAGTCCCTTGAGCGGCACGTCGGCGGAGGTGGTGACCACCACGTGGTCGGCGTCGCGCACCCCGTCGGCCGGGGTGAACACGGCGGGGTCGATGCCGACCGGGACGACCTCGATGCGCTCTGCGGGCACGCCCATCAGCCGCCCGATGTCGCGCCGGGAGCTCTCCGACACCGTGGTGATCGCCGGCAGCCGGCGGGCGACGCGGGCCTGCATTCCGGTGAAGGCGTACCAGCGGCGCAGGGTCAGCGACCGGCGGAACGAGGCGTGCGCGAGCTCGAGGTCGCGGTCGACGGCGACCGGGTGGTGGACGGTGGCCACGGTGGGCAGGCCGGTGCGCAGCAGGCCCCAGCCCAGGGACTGGTTGTCGTGCACGACGTCGAACTCCTCGCGCCGGGCCCGGAGCAGCCGGGCGGCGCGCAGGGAGAAGGTGAGCGGCTCGGGGAAGGCCGCGGTGCACATCTGCCCGTACTCCAGGACGTCGACCCAGTCCCGGAACTCCCCCAGGTGGGGTCGCCGGAACGGGTCGGGCTCGCGGTAGAGGTCCAGGCTGGGCACCCGGGTGAGCGGGACGCCGTCGTCGAGCTCGGGGTAGGGCTGCCCGGACAGCACCTCGACGCGGTGGCCCAGCTCGCGCAGCTCCCGCGACAGTGCCCGCACGTAGACGCCCTGCCCCCCGCTGTGCGGCTTGGACCGGTAGGACAGCAGTGCGATGCGCAGCGACCGTCCCATGGCGCGGACTGTAGCCAGCGGGTGTGACGGGCCCGTGCGAGCGCCTACCGTGGGGTGATGCGCCGCACCCCGCTCCTGCTCGCCGCCGCGTCCTCCGCCTCGCTGCTCCTCGCCGGGTGCGGGGCCGCCACCTCCGACACGGCCCGGCCGGCCCCGCAGGTGGCTCCCGCGGCTGCCACCGAGGACGCCCCCGCGCTGGCCGACGGGCTGCTTCCCGCCGACCGGTTCGCCCCCGGCGGCACCGTCACCCAGGTGACCGGCGACGAGTTCGCCGGCCTGCTCGGCCGCGCCCGCGGTCACGACGTCGACCCCGGGGCCGTCACGGTCACCCCGCAGGCGTGCGTCGACGCGCTGACCGCGGCCCGGGCCGCGCTCGGCGACCCGTCCGCCGTCGACGACGTGGCCGGTCAGTACACCCGCACCGGCTTCACCGGCACCGCCGAGGTGCTGACCACCGGCGGTCCGGCCGCCACCGTGGTCGGCACCCTCACCGACGCGGTCGCCGCCTGCCCCACCGCCACGGTCGCCACCCCGATGGGCCAGGCCGTGGTCACCTTCGGCACCGTCACCACCCCCGACCTGGGCGACGCCGCAGCCGTCGTCCCGGTGACCGTGTCGGTCACCCGCGACCAGGGCCCGGGCACGACCGGGTCGGCGCTGCTCGGCGTGGTCTCCGACGGCGACCGGGTGCTCGGCCTGGCCACCGGGGGCCTCGGCACCGCGCCCGACGCCGCTGCCTTCGACGCGCTGCTCGCCGACGCCGCGCAGCACGCCGCCGACACCCTGGGCTGAGGCAGACCGCGGCCCCCGTGGTCGGATGGGCCGGTGTTGACGCCCCGCCGCCCCCTGCTGGTCCTCGCCGCCGCGCTCGCCGTCGCCGGCTGCAGCTCCACGGTCGAGGGGACGGCGTCGCCCTCGCCGACGACCGGGTCCTCGGGCGGGTCCTCCAGCTCGTCGGCGCCGTCGTCCTCGGGGTCGCCCGACGCCGGGGAGGACCTGACCGCCGGGTTGCTGCCGCAGGACGCCTTCGGTCCGGGCGCCGTGGTGGCCCCGGTCAGCCAGGGCGACCTGGAGGCCGGCGCCGCCGTGGGCGCCGACCTCGAGGGCGCCACGATCACCCCGGAGGCCTGCGCGCAGGCCGTGGCGGCCAGCCAGCCCTCGGTGACCGACCTGACCGGGGTGGCTGCGCAGACCGCCACGACGGGCACCACGGTGACCGCGCAGCTGCTGACCACCGGGACCCCGGGAGACCCCGTCGCCCAGCTCGCCGCCGCGGCCGCCGCCTGCCCGCAGGCCACCGTCACCTCGCCGCAGATCGGCACGGCCACCATCGACCTGGCCGCGCTGCCGGTGCCACCGCTCGGTGACGGCTCGGCCGGGCTGGCCTACACGACCACGGTGACCGGGCCCGACGGGTCGCAGATCGCCGTCCCCGCGCTGTACGCCGTCGTCGCCGACGGTGACCGGTTGCTGTCGATGATCAGCACCTCGGTCGGCGGCACCGTCGACCAGGCCGCCTTCATCGCTCTGGTGCAGCAGGCCTACGAGTACCAGGCCCAGCAACTGGACTAATGGGGCTTACCGGGCCTCCCGTTGTCTGGAAGGTTCGGTGCCGGTAGCGGCCGGTGGGTCAGCACTCTCTTGGACTGGAACGCTCCTGATTCCTAGGCTCAGATCGTGCGCCCACCGGTCGTG
>NZ_JAMXRZ010000185.1 GCF_024124375.1 Klenkia sp. PcliD-1-E | reverse complement strand
GTGCCGCGGTCGGCCCGGGCCGGGCTGCGGACGACGGCGACCGCGGTGCCGGCGAGCTGGGTCAGTTCCCGGCCGTGCCGCACGGCCCGGCTGCCCCGCACGGCGCGCACCGCCCGGCGGGTGGCCAGCACGAGCGCCGTGGTGACCAGTCCGGCGAGGACCGCCAGCGCCACGACGAGGGTGAGCACGAACTCCACGGGGCACCTCCGCCTCGAGCACGCCCGGTGACGGCGTACCCCGTCGACCATAGCGGCCGGGGTCGTCGGGAACGGTCCGTCACTTCTACCCGTAACCTCCCGTCACGGGTGTCGTTGACCGGTCACCCGCTCCCGCCAGCACGACCAACGGAGGTCGCCGCCGTGCCCCAGCTCCACCTGTCCCGCCGCACCGGCCGGCGGCTGCTCGCCACGGGCGCCATCGCGGCCGTCGCCGTCCTCGGCACCCCGGCCGTCGCCTCCGCCGAGGTGCCCGGCCTGACCGACAACCCGCTGACCGACGTCCTCGGCGGACTGACCGGTGACGCCGGCGGTGGCGCGCCCACGTCGGTGGTGCCGGGCATCCCCTCCGGCGGCATCCCCGGCCTGGGCAGCCTGCCCGGCGCCGGCAGCGGCGGCGGGTCCACGCCGGACCCGACGGAGATCATCTCCGGCGGCGCGTCCTGCTTCCAGGGCCTGGTGAACGGCATCCAGGTGTCGGTCACGGGCCTGGCGACCGGCCTGACCGAGGCGCTGATCGGCCTGCTCGGTGGCGGCAGCACGACGACGCCCGTCGAGGGCGGCGAGGCGACCACGACCATCCCGATCAGCCAGCAGCAGCTGCTGGACCTGCTCGACCTCGACCCCGCCCAGCTGGGCGACCTGTTCGAGAACGGCCAGGAGTCCCTCACCATGGCCGTCCAGGTCGTCGTCGACGGCGTCACCGAGACCGTGAAGGTGGTGCTGGACTTCGCGCAGTGCCTGGCCGCGCTCGTCCCGACCCCGGCCCCCGCGGCGCCGACGACCACCACCCCGCCGCCGTCCACGGCGCCGGTGGACAGCGCGCCCGCCGTGGTCACCAGCGCCGCGCCCACCCAGGCCGTGGCCTACCCCGGCTACGCGCCGACGGGCGGGGCGCCCTCCGACGACTCCTCCCCGGCCGGGCTGATCGGGCTGGGTGCCCTGCTCGCCGCGAGCGGGAGCGGCGCGCTGTGGCTGCGGGCCCGCCGTGGCGTCGCCGGCTGACCGCGACGCCGGGTCGTCGTCCGGCCCGGTCGTCCTGCTGGTCCTGCTCACCCTGCTCGCCGGGGGCTGGTGGTACGGCTCCGGCCGGGACACCGCCCCGGCGGTGCCGGCCACGTCGGCGGCCGAGGTGCCGCTCGTCCCGGCCGCGCTGAGCGTGCCGACCATCGGCGTGCAGGCGCCGGTCGAGCAGCGCGGGACGGTCGAGTACACCAACCCGTTCACCGGCCAGCAGGTCGCCGGCTACGGCGTCCCCGAGGACATGGCCTCGACGTCGTGGTGGTCCGACGGCCCGGAGCCGGGGTCGGGTCGGATGGCCGTCGTGCTCGGCCACGACGTGCCCGGGGACGCGCCCGGGGTGTTCGACCGGCTCGACGAGCTGCAGGTCGGCGACCCCGTGGTCCTCACCGCGGCCGACGGGACCCAGCTGCAGCTGCAGGTCGTCGAGGCGCCGCTGACCGGGCTGGACAAGGCGTCCTCGGACCTGTCCGACGCGCTCAACGGCCACCCCGAGGGCGCCGACGTCGCCCTGGTGACCTGCGGCGGGGAGTACGACTCCTCGGCCGGGGCCAGCGAGGAGAACGTGGTGGTCTTCGCCTCCGTCGTCTGAGGGTGCCCTAGCGGCCGCGGCGGTCGAGGGCTGCGACCAGGACGCCGAGGTCGCGTTGCCGGGCGTCGGCCGACCACACCGCCCAGGTGCGCCGGACGACGGGCCGGTCGGCGAGCGGGTACCAGCCGACGCCGTCGGGGAGCGGCTGCCCCCAGCCCGGGGCGGCCAGCGCGAAGGCCCGGCCGGCGCGGACGGCGGCCAGCTTGACCTCGGAGGTCACCGGCAGGTCGTCGCCGCGTTCCCGGTCCGCGGCCCGGATGCCGTGCGCGCGCATGGTGGCGACGACCTGGTCGAACCAGTGCGGGCTGTCCGAGCGGGGGAAGCCGATCCAGTCCAGGGCGTCCATCTGCTCCAGGCGCACGCACCCGGCATCGACGAGCTGCTCGCCGCGGGCGGCCGAGACCAGGACGCCCATCGGCTCCTCGGCGGCGAGCACGGTCGCCAGCGCCGGGTCGGCCGGGCGTTCCCGGACCAGCGCGACGTCCAGCTCGCCGGCCGCGAGGGCCCGCAGCTGGGCGGCGCTGGGCTGGTGGCGCACCTCGACCCGGGTGTCGGGAAAGGCGGCGGCCACCTCGGCGACGGCCGTCGGCAGGAGCTCCGGCGGCAGCTCCAGCGGGACGCCCACGCGCAGCGTGCCGGCGAGCCGGGCGGCGCGGGCGGAGCCGGTCACGGCGCGGACGGCGGCGTCGTGCTGGGCCAGCAGCGACCGCGCCTCGGGCAGCAGCAGGTCCCCGGCCTCGGTGGTGCGCACCCCGGTGTGCGTGCGCACCAGCAGGTCGACGCCGAGCTGGCGCTCGAGGGACTGCATCGTCTGCGAGAGGGCCGACTGGCTGAGGTGGAGGCGGCGGGCGGCCGCGGACAGCGCGCCCTCCTCGACGACCGCGACGAACGCCCGCAGCTCACGGATCTCCACGTGCCCAGTGTCGTCGGTGCCGGCCGGCGGGGTCCCGGCCCGGCTGATGGGGGTCATCGGCAGGACCGTGGACCAGGGCGCAATGGCGCTCCCGCACCCGGGGTTCCGAGCAGGTACCGACGACCGTCGGGCATCCAGCAGGGAGGAACCCACCATGACCACCGACCTCACCGGCCGGACCGCACTCGTCACCGGCGCCACCAGCGGCATCGGCCGCGCCGTCGCCCTCGACCTCGCCGCGCACGGAGCCCACGTGGTGCTGACCGGGCGGGACCGCGTGCGGGGCGAGCAGGCCGTCGACGCCGTCCGTGCCGCGGGCGGGAAGGCCGACTTCGTCGCGGTCGACCTGGTCGACGCGGCGTCCGCCCGCGACCTGGCCCGGCAGGCGGTGGAGCTGGGCGGCGGCCACGTCGACGTGCTGGTCAACAACGCGGGCGTGTTCCCCTTCGGCCCCACCGCGGGGACCACCGAGGCCGACTTCGACGCCGTCTACGCCGTCAACGTGAAGGTGCCCTGGTTCCTGGTGGCCGAGCTGGCGCCCGCCATGGCTGCGCGGGGGTCGGGCTCGATCATCAACGTGACCACGATGGTCTCGGCGTTCGGGCAGGCGGGCATGTCCCTGTACGGCTCGAGCAAGGCGGCGGTCGCGCTGCTGACCAAGGCCTGGGCGGCGGAGTTCGGACCGTCGGGGGTGCGGGTCAACGCGGTCAGCCCTGGGCCCACGCGCACGGAGGGGACGGCGGGGATGGGCGAGGCCCTGGACCAGCTGGCCGCCACCACGCCGCACGGTCGGCCCGGTCTGCCGGAGGAGATCGCCCCGGCCGTGACCTACCTGGCCGGCGACGACGCGGCGTTCGTGCACGGGGCGGTCATCCCGGTGGACGGCGGCCGCACCGCCGTCTGACCCCCGGCGACGTGGTGGTCCTACGCGCCCAGGCCCACCACGTCGCCGACCACCCACACGGCGGGCGGGCGGACGCCCTCGTCGGCGATGGTCGCGCCGAGCCCCGCCAGCGTGGTGCGGTACAGGCGCTGCGCCGGGCCCGCGCCGTCCACGACGACGGCCACCGGGGTGTCGGCCGCCCGGCCGTGCTCGACGAGCGCGGCAGCGATGGCGGGGGCGGTCTCCACGCCCATGAGCACCACGAGCGTGCCGCGCAGCCGGCCCAGCGCCGCCCAGTCGACCAGGGACGCCGGGTGGCCCGGTGGCACGTGCCCGGAGACGACGACGAACTCGTGGGTCAGGCCGCGGTGGGTGACCGGGACGCCGGCCAGCCCGGGGACGCCGATCGCGCTGGTCACGCCGGGGACCACCTCGACCGGCACCCCGGCGGCGGCGCAGGCCTCGAGCTCCTCGTAGCCGCGGCCGAAGACGAACGGGTCGCCGCCCTTCAGCCGCACCACCCGCCTGCCGGCCAGCGCGTGCTCGACCAGCAGTGCGTTGATCTGCTCCTGGGCCATCGACCGGCCGCGGGGCAGCTTCGCGGCGTCGACCACCTCGACGTGCGGTGGGAGCGAAGCCAGCAGCGACTGCGGGGCCAGGTGGTCGGCGAGCACGACGTCGGCGGTGGCCAGCGCCTGCCGGCCGCGCACGGTCATCAGCCCGGGGTCACCGGGGCCGCCGCCGACCAGCACCACGCTGCCCCGGCCGTCGGTGGGCCGCGACACGGTGTCGGGCACCGTGCCGTCGGTGAGCCCGGCGAGGACGGCGTCGCGGATGCCGACGGCGCGCTGCGGGTCGCCTCCGCCGTGCACGCCGACCACGACGTCGCCCTGCCGGCCCACCGCCGGGGTCCACACGCTGGAGCGGGAGCGGTCGTCGGCGCGGGCGCAGAAGATCCGCCGGGCCTCGGCCTCCGCGGCCACCGCGGCGTTCACCGCGGCGTCGTCGGTGGCGGCGACGGCGTACCAGGCGTCGGCGAGGTCGCCGTCGGCGTAGGGCCGCTGCGCCCAGGTGACCGAACCGGGCTCGACGAGCGCCTCCAGTGCGGGGGTGAGCTGCGGGCTGACCACGGTCACGACGGCGCGGGCGTCCAGCAGCCCGGCGACCCGGCGGTGCGCGACCTGGCCGCCGCCGACGACGACGACGCGCTTGCCGGTCAGCCGTAGGCCGACCGGGTAGACCGACCCGGTGGCGGGGTCGACGGGGGTGGCGGGCATCAGGCCTTCTCGGTGACGCCGGCGGAGTCGAAGGTGGCGACGTCGGCCAGCGCGCGGGCGGCCGCGGCGACCAGCGGGGAGGCCAGCAGCGCGCCGGTGCCCTCGCCCAGGCGCAGGTCCAGGCCGAGCAGCGGGCGCAGGCCCAGGTGCCGCAGGGCGAGGGCGTGCCCGGGCTCGGCGGAGACGTGGCCGGCCAGGGCGTGCTCCAGC
>NZ_JAMXRZ010000184.1 GCF_024124375.1 Klenkia sp. PcliD-1-E | reverse complement strand
GCCACGGACCGCCGGGCCGCCCGCCGGGGAGCAGCCAGCCGGACGGCCCGCCGCCGGTCGGCGCGACGCCGCCGCGGGAGCCGCACCTGGCCGGTGAACAGCCGCAGCGACAGGTCCATCAGCCAGACCATCCCGATGACCATGGCCAGCACCAGTGCCAGCTGGAGCGGCCAGGGGACGGTGGGCTCCGGCGGCATGAGCGCACGGTAGGACACCGGTGACCGCGCCCACAATCGGGGCGTCAGCGGCGGGGGCCGACCGCCGTCCCCGGCGCCTCGGCCGCGGCCTCCTCGACCACCCCGGCCGCCGCCGGGGCGGCGGGGACGGCGACGGGGTCGACGTGCAGCCGGACGCTCGGCGGGGCGACGTGCGCCTCCAGCCGGACGTGCCGTCCGCGGGCGAGCCGGGCGCCGACGGCGACGGCGGCCACGACGACGACCAGCCCGCTGGCGACCAGGCCCCACCGGGCCCCGAGGTCGTTCGACACCCAGCCGACCAGCGGCGCACCGATCGGGGTGCCGCCCATGAAGCACATGAAGTACAGCGCCAGGATGCGGCCGCGCATCTGCGGCTCGACGCCCAGCTGCACGAAGCTGTTGCAGGCCACGCTGAACACCAGGCCCGCGGCGCCGCAGGGCACCAGGAGCAGGCCGTAGGCCCACACGGTCGGCATCAGGCCGCTGACCACGGTGATCGCCCCGAACGCCCCGGCGGCGACGATGAGGAAGCGCTGCAGCGGGCGGGAGTCGCGGCGGGTGGAGACCAGCGCGCCGGTCAACGAGCCGACCGCGAAGGCGGTGGACAACAGACCGAAGGAGCCGGCACCCAGCCCGAAGACCTCGGTGGCCATCAGCGCGACGGTGATCTGGGAGTTGAACCCGAAGGTGCCGACGACGAAGGCCAGCAGCATCGCCAGCTGCAGGTCCGGGTGGTCCCGGGTGTAGGTCAGCGCGGCCCGCAGCTGGCCGCGGGCGCGCGCGACGGGGGCGCTGCGGTGCAGCTCGTCGTCCCGCATGAGGGCCAGTGCGGCGATGGTCGCGGCGAAGCTGGCGGCGTTGACGAAGAACGCCGGGGCCGTGTTGCCGCCCGAGACCGCGATGAGCCCGCCGGCGACGGCCGGGCCGACCAGCCGGGCGCCGTTGAAGACGGTGGAGTTCAGGCTGACCGCGTTGCCGAGGAAGGCCGGGCCGACCATCTCCGACACGAACGACTGCCGCGCGGGGGTGTCCAGCGAGCTGACCGCCCCCAGGAGCAGGGCCAGGGCGAACACGTGCCACAGCGCGATGGCCCCGGTCGCGACGAGCAGGGCGAGGGCGAGGGCGAGCAGGCCGAGCACGGCCTGGGTGACCATCAGCATCCGGCGTTTGTCGTACCGGTCGGCCAGCAGCCCGCCGTAGAAGCTGAGCAGCAGCGTCGGGGCGAACTGCAGCGCGGTGACCACGCCGAGCGCCGTGCCGGAGCCGCCGGAGAGCTGGAGCACCAGCCAGTCCTGGCCGATCCGCTGCATCCAGGTGCCGGTCAGCGAGACCAGGTTGGCGCTGACGTAGATCCGGAAGTTGTGCACCGCGAGGGCGCGGAACATGCCCGCGCGTCGTGGGGCGTGGGTGTCGCTGGTGCTCGTGCGCTCAGGCGTGTGCGGTCGCCTCCTGGCTCACCCTCCGGCGAGCTCGTCCATGATGCGGGCAGCCTCCCGCAGGGTCGCCCGGTCCTCGGGCGGAAGGGCGTGCAGCTTCCCGGACAGCCACGCCTCGCGGGCGCGCGCCTCCTCGGTCAGCAGGTCCTCGGCCGCCGGGGTGAGCTCGATGATCACCTGGCGCCGATCGGTGGGGTGCGGGGTGCGGGTGACCAGGCCCTTGCCCTCGAGCGCCACCACGACCCGCGTCATGGACGGCGGCTGCACCCGTTCGTGGCTCGCGAGCTCGCCGGGGCTCATCGCGCCGTGGCGCTTGAGCGTGGACAGCGCGGCCAGGTGGGTCAGCGTCACCGACGTGTCGACGCGCTGGTTGCGCAGCCGGCGCGAGAACCGCATGACCGCCAGCCGCAGGTCGTGCGCGAGGGCGGCGGTGTCCAGCGTCGTCCGCGCCACGTGGTCCCCCCGAGATGGTTAGCCGTGCTGAATGTACCAGCCCGGCCGGGCAGCTCAGAGCAGCTGCTGCACGGGCTCGATCGCGAAGTAGACCACGAACAGGACGCCGACGACCCACATCAGCGCGTGCACGCGGCGCGCCCGGCCGGTGGCGGCCATGAGCACGACGTAGCTGATGACGCCGGCGCCGATGCCGTTGGTGATCGAGTAGGTGAAGGGCATCAGCGCGATGGTGAGGAACGCCGGGATGGCCAGGGTCAGGTCGTCCCAGTGCAGGTTCTTGACCTGGGCGATGAGCAGCGCGCCGACGATGACCAGGATCGGCGAGGCCGCCTCGGAGGGGACCACGTCCACCAGCGGGGAGAACAGCGTCGCGACCAGGAACAGCACGCCGGTGACGACGCTGGCCAGGCCGGTGCGGGCGCCGTCGGCGACGCCGGCGGTGGACTCCACGTAGGTGGTGTTGGACGAGACGCTGGCCGCACCGCCGGCCGCCGCGGCCAGCGAGTCGACGACGAGCACGGGCTGGGAGCGGGGCAGGTTGTTGTGCTCGTCGAGCAGGTCGGCCTCGGCGCCGACGGCGGTGACCGAGCCCACGGTGTCGAAGAAGTCGGCCAGCATCAGGGCGAAGACGATCAGCAGGGCGGCGACGACGCCGATCCGGGAGAACCCGCCGAACAGGGAGAACTGGCCGATCTGGGAGAAGTCGGGCAGGCCCACGACCTGGTCGGGCAGCGTGGGCACCTGCAGCGCCCAGCCCTTGGGGTTGACCGAGCCGTCGGCGAGGAAGGTCGGACCGACCTTGGCGACCGCCTCGACGACGACCGCGACGACGGTGGTGACGACCAGGCCGATGAGCAGCGCGCCCCGCACCTTGCGGACGACGAGCACGGAGGTCAGCAGCAGCCCGACGACGAAGACCAGCTGCGGCCAGCTGGCCAGGCTGCCGTCGATGCCGAAGGTGATGGGCACGGTGCCGTTCTGCGCGCGGCGCACGAAACCGGAGTCGACCAGGCCGATGAGGGCGATGAAGAAGCCGATGCCGACGGCGATGGCGGTCTTGAGCTGGTCGGGGATGGCCTCGAAGACGGCCCGGCGGAAGCCGGTGAGCACCAGGACGGTGATGAGCAGGCCCTCGAGCACGACCAGGCCCATGATCTCCGGCCAGGACATCTGGGTGGCGGCGTACGCGGCGACGACGGCGTTGATGCCCAGCCCCGCGGCGAGGGCGAAGGGGTACCGCCCGACGACGCCCATGAGCACGGTGAGCAGCCCGGCCACCAGCGCGGTGACGGCGGCGACGGACCGGAAGTCGAGGGTGTTCCCGTCGACGTCGGCGCCGGACAGGATGATCGGGTTGAGCACCACGATGTAGGCCATCGTGAAGAACGTGACCACCCCGCCGCGCACCTCGCGCCCGACGGTGGACCGCCGGGCGGTGATGGAGAAGTAGCGGTCGAGCCCGTTGCGGGGCTTCATCTGCGGCCCGGCGCTGCGGCGCCTGGCGCTGCTGGGCTGGGCGTCGGTGGTCTCGGTGTCGTCCGGCACGGCGACAGGGTGCCATGCACGACCGGTTGTGGGGTCGCGCGCTGGTTACAGTCGGCGCGTGCCGGCCCCGACCCGACCCTCGCCTCCCCCGCTGCGGGTGGAGACCCGCCGGGTGGTGCTGGTCGGCATGGTGCTGTGGGCGCTCGCCCTGGTCGTCGTCCTCCTGCTGGGCGACCGCGTCGACCGGGTCTGGACCTGGACCTGCGTCTGCGGCCTGGTGCTCGCCGCGGTGGGCCTGGCCATCATGCGCTGGCAGAAGCAGGGCTGAACCCCCGTCCCGGGGTTCCCGCCCCCTGACGAGCCCCGGAGAGGGCAGGAACCCCGGGACAAGGGTCGAGAACAGGGTCCGAGGGGTCCGAACGCCCGCCAGAACCCCACGAACCCCGACGTCGCGGGCGAGGCGCAGCCCCGTCCGCGACGAGGCGGACGGCTCCGAGGAACGAGGCCCCCTCCCCGAGGAGCGGACGCCCCCACGGCTGTCACCCCGAGCGCAGCGAGCGGGCGGGGCCGACGGTGGCCCGCAGGGTCACCCGAGACCCCGCGGAGGGGCTCAGCGCAGCGCGCCCAGCCGGGTTGGCCGCGGTGGGAGCGCGCAGCGCGACATCAGATGGAGTCGTACGTGTCGGTGTTGTACAGCGGCGTCAGCTGGATCTCGGTGGTGTCGACGGTGACCAGGTTGGCCTCGCTGTGCGCGCCGCAGCCGTGGTCGGTGGTGACGACGTGGCCGTCGGCGGGGGCGTACTCGTTGGCGCAGACGCCGAGCTCGAGGCGGACCGACCCGGCCAGCGGCATGAGGAAGGCGCAGTCGCCGCAGGTCCCGGGGGCGTGCCGGGCCATGGCCGACGAAGGGCCGAACTCCCCGCCGCGCCAGCGGGCCAGCGCCCCGCGCCGGCCCTCGACGGAGAGCACGCGCTCCCGGCCGATGCCGATCTCCTGGGCGACGACCATGCCGGCGGGGTCGGCGGCGGCGTCGTCGTCGGCGAGGTAGGCCGGCACCAGGCGGGGGTCGTCCTCGGTGACGGGCAGGACGTCGCCGACGGAGAGGTCGCCGGGGCGGACCCGCTCGTGCCAGGGCACCCAGGCGGGGGCGAGCAGGGCGGTGTCGCCGGGCAGCAGCACGACCTCGTCGACGGTGACGTGCTCGTCTCCGGGCACGTGGGCGAGGGTGACGGCCCAGTGCCAGCCGGTGTAGCCGGGCAGGGCGGCGGCGAAGGTGTGGGTGAGGACCTCGCCGAGGACCTCCTGGTGGGGCACGGCCTCGCGGGCGGTGCCCAGGTGCTCGCCGACCTCCTCGGCGGCGCCGGCCACCTCGACGGCGGCGGCCCGGGCGGTCTCCACGGCGGCGGTCAGCACGTCGGACGGGGAGGGCACGGGGCCGGGCGAGGCGGGGAGGGCGTCGGACACGCCCTCCATGGTGCCCCACGTCGGTCCCGGCCGGGTGAGGTGCGCGGTGGTGAGCGGGGGGTGCGGCACCATGGGCGCGTGGGCGGACGCGTGGGCACGGCGGTCCGCGGGGGGCTGCGGTGATCCGCCCGCGCCGCCGCCGGGGCGGGCGCCCGCGGGTGGACCG
>NZ_JAMXRZ010000183.1 GCF_024124375.1 Klenkia sp. PcliD-1-E | reverse complement strand
GCGGCCACCGCGTCCGCGGCGGCGTCGGCGGCCGCCGCGGCCGACAGCCGGGCGGTGTCGACGCCGAGGGCCGCGGCCACGGGCACGAAGCGCTCGGCGGAGTGCTGGGCGTTGAACCGCATGACGTGCGGGAGCAGCACCCCGTTGAGCACGCCGTGCGGCAGGTCCAGCAGCCCGCCGACCTGGTGGCTCATCGCGTGCGTGGCGCCGAGGATGGCGTTGGTGAAGGCCAGCCCGGCCTCCAGGCTGGCCTGGGCCATCGCGGTGCGGGCGGCCTCGTCGTCCGGGTAGGTCAGCGTGCGCCGCAGGTTGGCCGCGATCAGCTGCACCGCGTGCAGGGCGTGGGCGTCCGACAGCGGGCCGTGCGCCCGGGACACGTAGGCCTCGACCGCGTGGGTCAGGGCGTCCAGGCCGGTCGCGGCGGCCAGCTCGTCGGGCATGGTGGTCAGCAGCCGCGGGTCGGTGACCGAGATGTCGGGGACCAGGGCGCGACCGATGAGGGTGGCCTTGACCCGCCGTCCGGTGTCGGTGATGACGGCGAACTGGGAGACGTCGGCGCCGGTGCCGGCCGTGGTGGGGCACATGACCGTGGGCGGCAGCGCGACGCCGACCCGGTCCACGCCCTCGTAGTCCAGGATCGCGCCGCCGTTGCTGGCCACCACGGCGATGGCCTTGGCCGCGTCGATGACCGACCCGCCGCCGAGGCCGACGACGACGTCGCAGCCGCTCTCGGCGTAGGCCCGGGCCCCGGCCGCCACCTCGTGGTCCTTGGGGTTCGGCGTCATGTCCTGCCAGACCGTGCCGGTCAGCCCGGCCGCGGTCAGGTGGCCGGCCAGCTCGTGCCACCAGCCGGCGGCGGCCACCCCCTCGTCGGTGACCACGAACGGCCGGCGGGCGCCCAGCCGGCGGGCGGCGTGGCCGGCCTCGGACAGCGCACCCCAGCCGAAGACGACCTCCGGCACCAGGTACTTGCTGAACGGGCCGCTGGCCGACGCGGGGGCCGGGGGGCGTGGCGGGGTGCTCAGGACGGCGGTCACGGGCGGGCCCTCCTCGGGACGGCGGCACCCGAGGCTAGCCCGTCCGGCACGCCTCGTGGTGGTGCACGCCACATCCCCGGTGCCCACCGCCGACGGTGCCGGGGTGCGCACGCGGGTGGGGTGGGAAGGTGCGGCGGGGAGATCCGCTCGCGGGAGGAGTTCAGCCCCGACACGGTCGCCGTCCCGCTTCCGGGGTGGGACCGGGAGCGGCACCCGGTCTGCATCGAATAGACCCACGGCAACGAGCAGATCGACGGCTTCCCGATGACCGACGGGCCGGCGGGTGGCTTCGAGCTGGGGTTTCTCCGCGTGGGCACGCCCACCGACCCCGACGCCGTGGACCGGGTGGTCCGCGAGGAGGAGAACGACGCCGTCCGGGCCCGCGCCCGGCAGCTGTTCCCGCACCTGGGCCGGCCGGTCGTGCAGGCCAGGACGTGCCTGTCCACGATCACCCCCGACGAGCACGTCGTCGTCGGCGTCCACCCCGAGCACGAGCAGGTGTCGATCGGCTGCGGGTTCAGCGGCCACGGCTCCACGTTCGTCCCGGTGATGGGGGAGGTCCTGGCCGACCTCGCCCAGCACGGCAGGACCCCGCACCCGATCGGCCTGTCCGACCCCACCCGGGCCGCGCTCCGCCCCGCAGCCGCCTGACCCGGGCCGCGGAGGCCCGCGGCTGCTCGACGTCCCGCTGTGCGTCCGCTGCGGGTGGCCTGTGCTCAGCCGCCGCACAGCGTCGGCCTGCTGAGGCGACAGTCGCCGGCCCGACGGTGTCCTCGTGACCCTCCCCGCCGACCCGACCCGCCCGGTCCTCGACGTCGTCGTCCCTGTGCACGACGAGGAGGCCGACCTCGAGCAGTGCGTGCGCCGCCTGGACGCCCACCTGCGCACCCTGCCCTTCAGCTACCGCATCACCATCGCCGAGAACGCCAGCACCGACGACACCGTGGCCATCGCCCAGGCACTGGCGGCCGAGCTGCCCGGCGTCGTCGTCCGCGTGGAGACCCGACCCGGCCGCGGCCGGGCGCTCAACCGCGCCTGGGCCGCCAGCGACGCCGCCGTCCTGGTCTACATGGACGTCGACCTGTCCACCGACCTCAACGCCCTCCTCCCGCTGGTCGCACCGCTGATCAGCGGCCACTCCGACCTGGCCATCGGCACCCGCCTGGCCGGCTCCTCCCGCGTCGTGCGCGGCGCCAAGCGGGAGTTCATCTCCCGCAGCTACAACCTCCTGCTGCGCGGCACCCTGGCCACCCACGTCTCCGACGCCCAGTGCGGCTTCAAGGCCATCAGCGCCGACGTCGCCGCCCGCCTGCTGCCCCTGGTGGAGGACACCGGCTGGTTCTTCGACACCGAACTGCTCGTCCTGGCCGAGCGCGCCGGACTGCGCATCGCCGAGGTCCCCGTGGACTGGGTCGACGACCCCGACAGCCGCGTGCACATCGTCTCCACCGCCGGCGCCGACCTCGCCGGCATCGTCCGCATGTGGCGCGCCTTCACCACCGGCCGCCTCCCGGTGGCCAACCTGCGCGCCCAGATCGGCCGCGGGCCCCTCGTCGAACCGCCGCTGGACGGCGTCCCCACCGGACTGGTCGGCCAACTCGTCCGCTTCGCCGCCATCGGCGCGGTCTCCACCCTCGCCTACCTCGCGCTGTTCGCGCTGCTGCGCACCGGGGTGGAGGCGCAGGCCGCGAACGTGGTGGCGCTGCTGGTCACCGCGGTCGCGAACACCGCGGCGAACCGGCGGTTCACCTTCGGCCGCACGGGCCGGGCCGGGGCGGTGGTGGCGCAGGGGCAGGGCCTGCTCGTGTTCGCCCTCGGCCTCGCACTGACCAGCGGTGCCCTCGGCGTGCTGCACGCGACCACCACCGACCCCGGCACCGCGGTCGAGGTCGCCGTCCTGGTCGCGGCCAACGCGGCCGCCACCGTCCTGCGCTTCCTGCTCCTGCGGCACTGGGTGTTCCGCACCCCGGCCGCCGCCACCCCCGTCCCCGCCGTCCACCCCGAACTGGAGTCCACCCGATGACCACCGCCGAGGCGCCGCCGTCCGTCGCGCCCACCCTTGAGACCACCTCGTCGAGGCGGTCCCACCTGCTGCGCGGCCCGGACGGCGACCCCCGCTGGGTGCGGCCGTCGCTGCTGGGCCTGCTGGCCGCCACCGGCGTGCTGTACCTGTGGGACCTGGCCGCCTCCGGCTGGGCCAACGCCTTCTACGCCGCCGCGGTGCAGGCCGGCTCGCAGAGCTGGGAGGCGTTCTTCTACGGGTCCTCCGACGCGGCGAACTCCATCACCGTCGACAAGCCCCCGGCGTCGCTGTGGGTCATGGAGATCTCGGTCCGGCTGTTCGGGCTGGACTCCTGGTCGCTGCTGGTGCCGCAGGCGCTGATGGGCGTGGCCACGGTCGGGGTCGTCTACCTGGCGGTGCGCCGGGTCGCGGGCGCCGGCGCGGGCCTGCTGGCCGGTCTGGTGATGGCGCTGACGCCGGTCGCCGTGCTGATGTTCCGGTTCGACAACCCCGACGCGCTGCTGGTCCTGCTGCTCACCCTGGCCGCCTACCTGCTGACCCGGGCGCTGCAGTCCGCCCGGCGGGCGACCCTGGTGGGGGTCGGCGTGCTGCTCGGGTTCGCGTTCCTGACCAAGACGCTGCAGGCCTTCCTCGTCGTCCCCGGCTTCGCGCTGGTCTGGCTGGTCTGCGCCCCGACGACGTTCCGCAAGCGGTTGGTCGACCTGCTGCTCGCCGGGCTGGCGATGGTCGTCGCCGGTGGGTGGTGGGTCGCCGTCGTCGAGCTGGTGCCGTCGGAGTACCGGCCCTACATCGGCGGGTCGCAGACCAACTCGGTGTGGGAGCTGATCTGGGGCTACAACGGCCTGGGCCGGCTCACCGGCGACGAGACCGGCTCGGTCGGCGGGGGAGGGGGCGGCGGCTGGGGCTCGACCGGGCTGGGCCGGCTGTTCGAGGCCGAGCAGGGTGGTCAGATCGCCTGGCTGCTGCCCGCTGCGTTGGTCCTCGCCGTCGCGGGGCTCGTGGTGGTCGGCCGGGCCCGCCGCACCGACGTCCGCCGGTCGGCGCTGCTGGTGTGGGTGGGCTGGCTGCTGGTCACCGGGCTGACCTTCTCCTTCATGGCCGGGATCTTCCACGCCTACTACACCGTCGCCCTCGCGCCGGCCGTCGCTGCGACCGTCGGGATCGGCGGGTCGCTGGTGTGGTCGCGGCGGGGGTCCCTGTGGGCCCGGGCCGTGCTCGCGGCCACCGTCGCCGGGACCGGGGTGTGGGCCTGGGTGCTGCTGGGCCGGTCGGCGGATTTCTTGCCGTGGCTGGCGCCGGTGGTGCTGGTCGCCGCCCTGCTGGCAGCGGCCGGGTTGCTGGTCGTGCACCGCGCCGGCCGAGCGGTCGTGGCCGGGGTCGTGACGCTGGGGGTGCTGGCGTCCCTCGGTGGTCCGGCGGCCTACGCCGCGCAGACGGCCGGGACGGCGCACACCGGCTCGATCGTCACCGCGGGCCCGACGGTGAGCGGTCATTCCGGCCCCGGCGGCGGCGGGTTCCCCGGCGGTGCCGGCCAGGGTGGCCCCGGCGGGGGCCAGGGCGGGGGACAGGGCGGTCCCGGCGGCCAGGCCCCGACCGGCCAGACCCCGACCGGCCAGGCACCGACGGGCACGGCCCCGACCGGCCAGGGCGGCACCGGCGCAGCGATGGGTGACGGCACGCGCGGCGGCACGGGTGCAGGCGGCATGAGCGGGCTGCTCGACGCCGCCGACCCCGGCACGGAGGTGGTCGCCGCGCTGTCGGAGGACGCCTCGTCCTACACCTGGGTCGCCGCCGCGGTGGGGTCGCAGAGCGCGGCCGGCTACCAGCTGGCCACCGAGGAGCCGGTCATGGCGATCGGCGGGTTCAACGGCAGCGACCCGTCGCCGACGCTGGCGCAGTTCCAGCAGTACGTCGCCGACGGCGAGATCCACTGGTTCATCGCCGGAGGCGGGGGCGGCGGCACGGGCGGGAGCGGGTCGTCGACCTCGTCGGAGATCACCGCCTGGGTGGAGGCCACGTTCACCTCGACCACGGTCGACGGCGTCACCCTCTACGACCTCACCCAGCCGCAGGCGTGACGCCGGCGCGCGGGGCCGCGCACGCCGGACCGGCGGCGGCCCGGGACACTGGTCCGGTGCCGCCGCGTCCCCCCGCCCGCCCGGTCCAGCGCGCCGTC
>NZ_JAMXRZ010000182.1 GCF_024124375.1 Klenkia sp. PcliD-1-E | reverse complement strand
CCCGCTGAGAGGCTGACGCAACGGTCAGCCCCTCAGCGATCCCCGACCAGAACACCCGCATGTTCGCCCGAGTCGCCACGAGCCCCACCCCTCAGCTGGGGTGATGCAACGACCGGTTGACACCGAGTCCCCTGATCAACGCGGGCCGGCCTCAGACCTCGACGCCGCGCTCGGCCAGCCACTCGACCGGGTCGACCGGCCGGCCGTTGATCCCCCCGGAGTGCACCTCGAAGTGCAGGTGCGGGCCGGTGGACTGGCCGCGGCTGCCCAGCAGCGCGATGGTCTGCCCGGCCTCGACGACGTCGCCGGCGGAGACCTCGATCTCCTCCATGTGGCCGTAGACGGTCACGTCGCCGCTCACACCCAGGATGTAGACGGCCTGGCCGTAGCCGCCGGCCGCTCCGGCCCGGACGACGACGCCGTCCTCGGCCGCGTACTCCGGGGTGAGCATCGGGGCGGCCAGGTCGATGCCGTAGTGCATCTGGCCCCAGCGCATGCAGAAGCAGGTGGTCATCCGGGCGCCGTCGACGGGCAGCACCGCCTTCGGGCGGGCGGCCTCCGCGGCCGCGGCGGCCTCGGCGTCGCGCTGGGCGCGGGAGGCGGCCACCTCGGCCAGCCGCTGCTGGGCCTGCGCCTCGGTGATCGCCATCTGCGGCATGGTGTCGGCCTCGAAGCCGGAGTCCTCGGACGCGGCCAGCGCCTCGGCGACCGCGACGTCCTCGGCGACCGCCACGCCCTCCGTGGCGCCGGCGGGGGCGGTGCCCGGCAAGCCGAGCACCCCGGCCAGGACACCGCCCAGGGCCAGCGCCACGAGCAGGGCGGCCGGACGGCGTCCCCGTGTCGTGCGTCCACTGCGCACGACCACCCGGTCCGCAGCGCCCTGCTCCGCCATCCCGCGTCCCCCTCGTCGCCAGCAAGCCCGTCGCCCGCAACGTAACCAGCCGTGACCCGCCTGTGACCCCCTGTCCGGCGAGTCGAGCGCGACACGCCGTCAGGAAAATGACATCGGTGTGATTCGGGCTCAGGCGGGCGGGGGCGCAGGTGCCGGGGCCGGCACCGCCAGCGGCACCGACGTGGTCTCCCGGGCCGCCGTGCGGCGGGCGAGCACGGCCACCCCGGCCACCAGGCCGAGGACGCCGACCACCTGCCCGGTGGTGGCGAGGACACCGGGCGCGAGCCGCTCGCCGTAGACCGGCGCGGCCAGGCCGACGGCCACCAGCGGCTCGAGGATCGCCATGACCGGGAGGCACTCGATGAGCTGGCCGGACTGGTAGGCCCACTGCGCGAAGGTGATGGAGGCAGCACCCGAGGCCAGCAGCAGGTAGGTGGTCCAGCTGGTGAGCAGTTCGCCCGGCGGGTGCGCGACGACGTCCTTGAGCAGCAGCCCGGTGATGCCGAAGCCGAACCCGGCGCCCAGCCCCAGCACGAGGGCCTTGTGCGCGGCACCCGGGCGCAGCGCCCAGAGCGCGCCCAGCAGCATGACCGCCGCCGCGGCGCCGACGCAGACCAGCAGCGGGCCGGGGCGGGCGAAGGCACCGCCGTGGTCGGGCCGGGCGGAGACCACGAACAGGCCCAGGGTCACCGCGACCACCCCGGCGGCGATCCACTGGCCCTTCTCCGGCAGCAGCCGCTCGGGGTGGCGGCGGTCGACGAGGGCACCGAGGGCCAGGGAGATGACCAGCCCACCGGACAGCAGGGGTTGCACCACGACGACCGGGCCGAACTTCAGCGCCGCGGCGTGCAGGCAGAACCCGGTCAGCGCCGCGGCCTGCCCGCCGATCCAGGCCTTGTTGCGCACCAGCTTGCCGACCAGCCGCAGCACCGCACCCTGCGGCAGGTCCTGCCCGGCGACGGTGGCCGCGCGGTGCTGCACGACGGTCGAGACGGCGAAGGCGCACGCCGACAGGAGCGCGAGCAGCACGGACAGCGCGAGGTTCGGCGAGCCCCCGCGGTGCGGACCGGCTGCGGCCAGCACCTCCACGACGTCCTGCACGCCCGCGAGCCTGCCACGACCGGCCGACCGGGCGCTCGTCAGGCGGGCAGCGGCTCGCCCACGACCGCACGGGCGCGGCGGGCGGCCAGCGCACCCCCGACCACCAGACCCAGCCCACCGGCCAGCAGCACCGCGACCGCGACCCGGGCCAGCAGCGCCGGCCCGGTGGCCAGCACGTTCGCCGTCCACAGCACGTCGACGTCGGGCAGGCCCTGCACGAGCAGCAGCCAGCCTGCGACCACGGCCAGCACCCCGGTGAGCCCGGCCCGCCCGCGCCGGCCGGCCCGGATGCCCAGCACGGCCACCCCGGTGACCAGCAGGGCCGGCAGCAGCGCCGAGAGCACCGCCCCGGTGTGCGAGCTCTGGGTGACCGCCGGGACCGGGGTGGCCAGCGCGTGCCACAGCGACGCCGCCGCCCCGAGACCCAGGGCACCGGCCAGCGGGCCCGGCGCGCGCAGCCCGGCCGCCACCACCGCGACCAGCAGCACGGCGTACAGCGGCCAGACCAGCCAGCCCGGCGGCGGGGGCGACCAGGTCAGCTCCCCCTCGACCGCGACGGCGGCGCCCCCGTAGCTCATCGGCACCGTCCAGGCGAAGACCTGGTGCTCCCGGGACGGGTCGGCGGCCACCACCGGCGGCAGCTGGCCCTCGCTCATCCAGTGCGTGCGGTGGTCGTGCCAGGTGTAGGCGGGCTCGGTGGAGACCTGCTCCCACGCGGGCGCCGCGGTCGCGCTGGCGCCGACCGGCAGCGGGGTGCGGGCGTACCGGTCGAGGTTGATCGTCGTCGCCGGGCTCAGCCGGTTGCGCCAGACGCCGTCCGGCCCGATGCGCAGGTAGGGCTCCCCGGAGTAGCCGGGGACGGCGAGCTCGGTGCCGGTCGGGTTGACCACCTCGAGCTCGTCGCCGAACTGCAGCACCCGCACGGTGACCCCGGGCAGGGCCGGGGTCACCGACAGCACGCGGCCGTCGAAGTCGCTGCCGGCCCGGCCGTCGCCGACGTGCGCCGACGCCGGCCCGGCCAGCGCCAGGACCCCCACCACCCCGAGCAGGACGGCGAGGAGCCGGGCAGCCAGCCGGGCCGGCGGCACGCTCACTCCGCGGCGACGACGGCCAGGTCGTGGGCGATGTCGCGCGAGGTGTTCCCGGCGTCGAAGGCCACGTCGGCCTCGCCGTCGGTCCCGTACAGCAGCAGCAGCGAGGAGTGCTGCTGGCCCATGTCCTCGGCCAGCGGTACCCCGGCGGCCAGCTGCGCGGCGTCGATCTGCGACTGGTCACCGGTGAGGCCGACGATGGCAGGTGCGACACCGGTGCCGAAGCGGGCCAGGTACTCCCCCAGCACCTCGGGGGTGTCGCGGGTGGGGTCGGTGGTCACGAACACCACGTGCGTCTTCTCGGCCACCGCCGGGTCGACGGTCTGCAGCGCGACGGCGACGTCGGCCATCGTCGTGGGGCAGATGTCGGGGCAGTTCGTGTAGCCGAAGAACAGCAGCGTCGGCCCGTCGGCCGTGGCCGCCTGGAAGTCGTAGGGCGCACCCGCCTGGTCGGTCAGGGTGAACGCGGGCTTCTGGTAGGGCTGCTGCAGGTAGAGCCCGTCGTAGGGGTTGCTCGGGCCCGACACCGTGGCCGGCGCCTCGCCGGCGGAGTGGTCGTGGCCGGCGTCGGCCTCGGCGGTGCCGCCGCAGCCGGCCAGCAGGAGCCCGGCCGCCAGGAGCGCGGGCGCCAGGGCCCCCGGGGCCCGTCGTCGGGTGCTCACCGGCCCACGGTACGACGGCGCGCGGACAGGCCCAGGAACAGCCCGCCCAGCCCGGCGAGCAGCCCCAGCCCGCCCAGGACCAGCGCGGTCACCGCCAGCCCGTCGCCGCCGTCCGCGGCCGGCGTGCTCGCCGACGCGGTGTCGGTGGCCGTGTCGGTGCCACCGGAGCCGTGCGCGTCGGCGGCGGCCCCGCCCGACCCGCCGGTCAGGCTGAGCACCGGAGCCGGGCTCTGCGGCTCGTCCTGGCCCTCGACGGTCGGCTCGATCCAGGCGGCCTCGGTGCCGTCGCTGTAGGTCTGCACGGTCGGCAGGGTCAGGCTGTCCGCGTCGGGGAAGGGGCCGCCCAGCAGGCTGAACTCCTGGAACTGCCCGGGGGCGATGCCCCCGCCGTCGGCCGCGGTGAACTGCACGACGCTGACCGCCTCGGTGATGGTGTCGCCGTCGGCCTCGACCGGCGGGTCCAGCTGGGTGGTGGTCTGGGTGATCGTCCAGCCCGGCACCGGCTCGGCCTGCACGAAGGTCAGCGGGGTGTCGGTGGGCAGCTGGATGCGCAGCGACACGGTGCTGGCGGTGTCGCTCTCGTTGGGCACCCGGAAGGTCATCACGCCGTAGCCGCCGGGGGCGGCGTCGGCCGACGACACCCGGACGTGCGCCGACGCGACGCCGGTGCCGGCGACGAGGGCGACGGCCGTGGCCGCGGCCAGGACGGCGGCGCGGCGGAGGGTGCGGGACATGGTTCTCCTTCGGTGGGGGGTCGTCCGCGTCAGCGGACGGGGAACGTGGTCTGCGCGGTGAGCGCGGTGAACTCGTCGAGCCGCACCGAGACGGTGACCGTCCAGGTGCCTGCGGTGGGGATGGCGGCGTCGCCGGTGGAGTGGCCGGGCCCGGCCGGCTGCAGGTCGACCTCGAGCGGGCCGATCTGCTGCTGCGGCTCGGTGAGGGTGACCGTCAGCGCCTGCGGCTGGGCCAGCCGGCCCTGGTCGTCGAAGAGGTAGACGTGCAGCACGTTGGCGCCCGGGCGGGCGGGGTCCAGCGACAGCTGCACGCTGCCGTCGGTGCCGGTGGCCGACTGCAGCGGCAGCGTGACGTCGACCGGCTGGGCCAGCGCCGCCTTCGCCGGCGGGGTGCCGACCAGGACCGCGGACAGCGCCAGGACGACGGCGGCGACCGCCACCTCGAGCAGCACCGACCGGCGGAAGGGAGCGACGTCGGCCACCGCGGTCTGCGTGCGCTGCGCCGCGGCGGCCTCCTCCTCGGCGCTGAAGGCGTGCGCGACCACCCGGCGCCCGCTGGGGCGCGGCGCGCCCAGGCGCTGCTGCACCCAGACACGGCTCACCCCGGCGACGGCCAGCAGCACCAGGACCAGGGCCAGCTTGGCGACCAGCAGCCAGCCGTAGGTGGTGGAGACCAGCGCGGCCGGCGACCCGACCTCGCGGACGGACTGCACGACACCGCTGACCACCAGGGCCGCCACCGACCCGGCGGCCAGCCGGCTGTAGCGGGGCAGCGCGGTCGCCAGCTCGCCGGCCGGCACCCCGGGACGGAGCACGACGGCCAGCAGCAGGACCAGCCCGCCGAACCAGACGGTCATCGCGGCCACGTGCACGGTGGTGACGACGACGGCCAGCCCGGGCAGCGACCCGGCGACCGGGTGGCCGACCGCGGCGGTGCCGACCACCAGGCCGGTCCCGAGCAGCCCTGCGGCGGCCTGCCAGGCCCGCCCGGGCGGGCCGTCCCCGCGCCGGA
>NZ_JAMXRZ010000181.1 GCF_024124375.1 Klenkia sp. PcliD-1-E | reverse complement strand
CACCGGGTTGCGCGGCCCGGGCACGGGCAGCCGGTCGCGTGGCCCCGCCACCGGTGGCGGTTCGCGCGGCCCCGCCACCGGCAGCCGCCGGGCCCCGGGCCGGACCATCCGCTGGGTGCCGATCGCCTTGGCCATCTGGATCGCCAGCTTCCTCGCCGTCCCCGCCGCCGTCCTCGTGCACCAGGCGGTCAGCGCCGGCCAGACCACCGTGCAGAGCACCGCCGACACCTCCGACGCGACCGCCCCCGCCGACGCGTCCACCGCCGAGGACCAGGCCGGCGACCGAGCAGCGGACCCGGTGGGGGACCGGGCCGGCACGGGCACCACGGGCTCCTCCCGGCAATCGGTCGACGGCCGTCCCGCCACGGCCGACGGCGCCGAGCAGGCCGCCGACGTCCAGACCCTCGACGTCGTGGACCCCGCCGACCCGGCGGCCGCCGTCGTCCCGGGCCGTCAGGCGCCGATCACCGGGGCCGGTGGCGCCGTGCTCCCGACGTCCGGCGCCGCGGCCACCACCGCCGGCGCAGTCGTGAGCCGGGCCCCGCAGGCCTCCTCCGCGACCCCCACCGCCGCGCCGACCAGCACCGACCAGGCCACCACGCCGCCGACCGAGGCCGCCGTCGTCGCCCCGCCGCCCGCCGAGGCCGCGCCCGACCCCGTCGTCGCCGAGGCCGGCGCCCCCTGACTCCCGCGGCCCGGACGGTGATCAGGTGACCTGATCACTGTGCGGCCACCCACACCGACGTCGGTGTGGACGGACGTACGGGGATCAGGTCCCCTGATCACTGCGGGGGGCGGGGCAGGGCGGGCCGGTCAGAGGCCGGCGAGCTCCCGCTCCAGCGCGCGGTCGACGTCCAGCCGGACGTCCTCGTTGTCCTCCGCCGTGCGCAGGACCCGGCCGAGCCAGAGGCCGAGCATGCAGGCGAGTGCCAACCACAGGAAGGAGAGCCAGAGCCACATCATCGGGACCTCGCGGGCTGCTGCAGGGCTGGTGCCGGGAACGTACAGGTGAACAGCGCATTCCACGACTGCAACGCGACGAAACGCCGGTGACCGGTCAACCCCGAGGGGTGACGACGGGCGGCAGCCCCTCAGGCCGACCGCCGCGGGGGCCGAGGACCAGGTCGTGAACCCTGGCCCTCCGGCGTTGCCCAGCGGTCCGCCGCTGGCCGCGACCCCTCGTCGGGTGGCCACCGGGGCGGCCGTGCTGTCCGCAGGCATCGTCGTCTCCGCCACCCAGCCCGCCCCGCTGTCCGACCTCGGCGTCGCGCTGTTCTCGGTGCTCGCCTTCCTCGGCGCCGCCGTCCTCGCCCGCGTGGCCGCACGGGACAGCAGCCACCCCGGCGTGTGGGGCTGGTACGCCGGCGCCCTGGTCGTGGCCGGCGCAGGCGCGGCGCTGGCCCTGCACACGCCCGGGTCGTCCGTGCCGATGACCGTCGGCGCGCTGCCCGGCATGCTGCTCACCGTCCCGCCGCTGCTGCGGCTCATCCCGCGCGGCAGCTGGGGCCGGCTGCGCGGCCAGCTCGTCACCTCGCTGCTGCTGTTCCTGGACGCCGGCCTGCTGTGCGGGCTCGCGACCTTCGAGCTGGTCAGCGGCCGCACCCTGGGCCTGGGCAGCCTCTTCGACGCCACGGTGGTCGCCCTCGGTGCCACCCTCGCGCTCCTCACGGCGATGGGTCTGCTCGTCGTGGCCAGCACGTCCGGGCCCCTGCGCCGGGTCGCCGTCCTCGCCTTCGCCGGGCAGCTCGCCGTCGCCGCCGCCCTCGTGCTGATGGCCTTCTCCGACGAGGAGCACGCCGCGACCGCACCGCTGGTGGCCACCGCGGTCGTCACCGTCGTCGGCCTCGCCCTGCTGGTCAGTGCGGCCCTCCTGGACCAGGACGTCACCGAGCCGGTGGTCAGCGACGAGCCGCTGTCCTTCCTCGCCGCCGTCCTGCCGCACCTGACCGTGCTCGCCGGCGGTTCCCTGCTGCTCAGCGGCGTGCTGGTCACCGGCACCCTCAGCACGGCCCAGACCGTGCTCGGCGGGGTCGGCCTGGTGCTGCTCGCGATCCACCAGGCCGTGGCCTGGCACGACGGCCGCCACCTCACCCGCTCCCTGCAGCACAGCGAGGCCTACTTCCGGGCCGTCGTGCGGTCCGCCGTCGACCCCGTCGTCATCCTCGACGGCGACCTCACCATCACCTGGGCCTCCCCCGGGCTCGGCGACATCGTCGGCCGCGCGGGTGAGCGGCTGGTCGGCCGCGACGTCCGCACCGCCGTGCACCCCGACGACCGGCCCGCGCTCACCGCCGCCCTGCTCGCACCGCAGGTCGGCGACAGCCGCGAGGGCCGCACCACCACCGCCCGGGTCCGGCACGACGACGGCCGCTGGCTGCTGCTGCAGGCCCGGGTCCGCGACCTGCGCGACGACCCGGACGTCGGCGCCATCGTGCTGCACTGCCGCGACCTCACCCGCGAGGCCGCGCCGCGCCCCGCCGTCGCCGACGCCCAGCCCCTGGGCGGCAGCGACCCCGAGACCGGGCTGCCCGACCGCAGCGCGCTGGTCGCCCGGCTGGCCGAGCTCGCCCGCGGCGGCGCCGAGGTCGGCCTGGTCAAGATCGGCATCGGCGGGCTGCCCGACACCCCGCAGGCCGACGTCGTCCGCGAGCTGGCGGGCCGGCTGTCCCGCGTGCTGCGCGGCGGTGACCGGCTGCTGCGCTCGGGCCCGCGGGAGTTCGCCGTCCTCGTCGACGGCACCATCAGCGACGCCGAGACCCTGGCCGAGCGGTTGGTGGCCGCGGTCCCCGCCGACGCCCCCGTGCTCGGCCTGCGGCTCACCGCGCACGCCGGCCTGACCTCCCTGGAGGGCAGCGACCGCGAGCCGGTCGCGGTGCTGCGCCGGGCCTCCCTGGCCCTGGACAGCGCCCGCGTCGCCGGCCCCGGCCGGGTCCGCCGGCACTCCGTCGCCCTGCTCATCGCGCAGAACCGCCGGGAGGCGCTGCGCACCGACCTGGCCGGCGCCCTCGACCGCGGCGAGCTGCGGCTGGTCTACCAACCGGTCACCGACCTCGCCCTGCAGCGGGTCACCTCCGTCGAGGCGCTGCTGCGCTGGCAGCACCCCACCTGGGGCGCGGTCTCCCCCGCGGAGTTCGTGCCGCTGGCCGAGGAGTCGGCGCTGGTCACCGAGCTCGGCCGCTGGGTCATGCGCACCGCCGCCGCGGCGATCGCGGACCTGGACGACGACCTGTGCGTGGCGGTCAACGTCGCCGCCCGGCACGTGCGCAGCGGCGAGCTGCTCGCCGACGTCACCGACGCCCTGGCGGCCAGCGGCCTCGCCCCCGAGCGGCTGGTGCTGGAGCTCACCGAGTCGGTGCTGCTGGACGAGGCGCACGTGACCGACGAGCTGGCCGCGCTGCGCCGGATGGGCGTGCGGATCGCCGTCGACGACTTCGGCACCGGCTGGTCCTCCCTGGCCTACCTCGTCGGGCTGCCCGTCGACGTGCTCAAGATGGACCGCGCCTTCCTCGCCTCGCTGGAGACCGACCCCCGCCACCAGGCGCTGTGCCGCTCGGTGCTGCACCTGGGCACGAGCCTGGGCCTGGACGTCGTCGTCGAGGGCGTGGAGACCCCCCGCGAGCTGCAGCTGCTGCGCGACATGGGCCACCGCTTCGTGCAGGGCTTCCTGCTCGCCCGGCCCACCGAGCTGCCCGACCTGGCCGGTACCGTCCACGCCGTGCCCACTGCCCTGCAGGGGGCCGACCGGTGAGCGGGCAGCTGCGTCGCAGCGGGCTGGCCGTCCTGCTGGGCACCGTCGCCCTCCTCGCCGCGCTGGCGGTCACCCCGGTGACCAGCGTGGGGTTCCAGGCCGACAACACCGTGCTCGGCCTGCTCACCGCCGTCAGCGCCGTCCGCGCGGCCCGGCTCGGCCGGGGCACGACCGGACGGCGGGGCACGTCGTGGCGACTGCTCGCCGGCTCGGGGGCCCTGTTCTCCGTCGCCGCGCTCGTCACCGGCAGCGGGCTGGCCGGCGCGTTCGGCGTGGCCGGCCTCGGCGACGTCCTGCTGCTGCCGGTCCTCGTCGTCCCGCCGCTGGTCTGCATCCGGCTGGCCGGCGAGGTGCGCCGCTCGCGCAGCCTGGCCCTGGTGGTCGACGGCGCCTCGGTGGTGCTGGCACTGGCCTTCGTGGTCGACGTGCTGGCGCTGTCGGCCCCCGACCAGCTCCGCACACCTCCCCCGGTCGCGCTGGCCTACGCCGGGTACGCGGTGCTCGCCGTCGGCCTGGCCGGCGCGGTGCTGACCGTGACCACCCGCGAGCTGCAGCGCCCGGCCACCGCGATGGTGGTCATGAACCTGATGGTCGCCCTGGCCGCCGCCATGCTCGCCGTCGGCCTGGACCGCCCCGGCCTGCTGTGGCAGGGCATCGGGGACGTCGCCTGCCTGGTCGCCCTGGAGGCCGGCGTGGCCGCGATCGCCACCGCGCCCCGCCGTCCGGCCTCCCCCGACGACGTCGCCGCCCGCAGCCCGCGGGTCAACGCCACCGGCCTGGCCATCACCCTGCTGGCCCTCGGCGGGGTGCCCGTCGCGCTGGTCGTGGCGCTGCTGCGCGACCAGGACCTCACCCCGTGGTCCACCGCCGCGCTGGCCGCCGTCGTCGCCCTGCTGCTGGTCCGCAGCACACTGCGCATCCGCACCAGCACCGACCTGGTCGCCGACCTGGTGCGCCACGAGGAGGACGTGCGTGCCCTGGTCGAGGGCAGCACCGACGGCGTGGTCATCGTCGACGACGACCTGCGGCTGCGCTTCGCCTCCCCCGCCGCACGCGCGCTGCTCGGGCTGCCCGAGCACGCCGACCCCGCCGGCCGCGAGCTGCTGGACCTGGTGCTGCCCGCCGACCGGGCCGCCCTCGTCGCCGGCGACGCCACCCTGCACCTGCAGGTCCCCGGCGAGGACGGCCTGCCCCTGGAGCTGGAGGTCACCCAGCACCAGCGCGCGGGCCAGGGCCGCCGGGTGCTGCACCTGCGCGACGCCACCGTCCGGCTGCGCCGGGAGCGCGAGCTCGAGCGGATGGCCTACACCGACCACCTCACCCGGCTGCCCAACCGCGCCCTGCTCTTCCGGGAGCTGGCCGCCCCCGCCGGCGAGCGCTGCCTGCTGGTGCTCGACCTCGACGGGTTCAAGGCGGTCAACGACGTGGCCGGCCACGAGGCCGGGGACCAGCTGCTGGTCGAGGTCGGCCGCCGGCTGCGCACCGTCGTCCGCGACCAGGACGTCGTCTGCCGGCTGGGCGGCGACGAGTTCGCCGTCGTCGTCGACGGCACGCTCACCGAGGCCGTCGAGGCCGCCCAGCGCGTGGTCGACGCGATGGCGCTGCCGCACCGCACCGGCGACCGCACCTTCGCCCTCGGTGCCAGCGTCGGGGTCGCCGAGCTGCACCCCGGCAGCGGCCAGCTCGCCTTCCGCGAGGCCGACACCGCGCTGCGGGCCGCCAAGCGCGCCGGCAAGGGCTGCGTCCGGGTCT
>NZ_JAMXRZ010000180.1 GCF_024124375.1 Klenkia sp. PcliD-1-E | reverse complement strand
CCCCGGGCGGGGGTGCGGGGCCGCAGCCGACCGGCGCCGCCGCCACCAGCACGCCGCCGCCGGCGGTGCCGTCGGTGATCGCGCCGGCGCCGACGACGGGCGCCACCACGACCCCGCCGCTGGTGCAGGTGCCCGTCCCGCTGCCCTCGACGACGGTCTGCCTGGGCGGGCTCGTCTGCGTCGGCGGCTGAGGACCAGGTCCGGGCACGGGCCCGGGCGACCGTGGCCGACGGCACAGCGACCGCACCGCGGGTCCGGCCGTTAGGGTCGGTGGGGGCTGAGGGGCAGCCGGGACGGGAGGGGCGGGACGTGGTCCGTGTGCCGTTCCGCGGTCGCCGCGCCCGCACCCCGGAGACCATCGAGGACGAGGAGACCCGCGCGCTCGTCGCCGGGACGGCCTCGGCGGCCGCCGCCGAGGTCGACGGCCCGACCCCGGTGCAGCCCGACCCCACGGCCGCGGCGTTCTTCGACTGCGACGGCACCGTGATGATGGGCGCCTCGCTGTTCTGGTTCGCCCGGGGCCTGGCCGCCCGCAAGTACTTCACCGGCCGCGACGTCGCCTCCTTCGTCTGGCAGCAGGCCAAGTTCCGCATCGCGGGCTCGGAGTCCGCCGTCGACATGCACACCGTGCGCGACAACGCGCTGGCCTTCATCGCCGGCCGGCCGGTCAGCGAGATCGTCGAGGCCGGCGAGGAGATCTACGACGAGCTGATGGCCGACCGCATCTGGGCCGGCACCCGGGTGCTCGCCCAGCGCCACCTCGACGCCGGGCAGCGGGTCTGGCTGGTCACCGCAACCCCGATCGAGCTGGCCGAGATCATCGCCCACCGGCTGGGCCTCACCGGCGCCCTGGGCACGGTGTCCGAGGTGGTGGACGGCCGGTACACCGGCCGGCTGGTGGGCGAGCTGATGCACCACGAGGCCAAGGCGCAGGCGGTGCGCGCCCTGGCCGACCGCGAGGGGCTGGACCTCACCCGCTGCACGGCCTACAGCGACTCCTCCAACGACCTGCCGATGCTCTCGCTGGTGGGCACCGCGGTGGCGGTCAACCCCGACACCGAGCTCAAGGCCGTGGCCCGGTCCCGCGGCTGGGTGGTCAAGGACTTCCGCACCGGGCGCAAGGCCGCCCGCATCGGCGTCCCCACGCTGGGCGCGGCGGCCGTGGGCGGCGGCGCGGTCACCGGCCTGCTCGCCCTGCGCCGCCGCAACCGCTGGCCCTTCTAGCTGAAGACCGAGCGGCGCTGCAGCAGCAGCTGGTAGAGCGTCTGCTGGATGGTCTCCCGGACCTGGTCGGTCAGGTTGAACACCAGCATCGGGTCGTCGGCGGCGCCGGGGCCGTAGGAGGCCGTCTCGATCGGCTCGCCGAACGCGATGAACCACTTGGACGGCAGCGGCACCAGCCCCAGCGGGCCGAGCAGCGGGAACGTCGGGGTGATCGGCAGGTAGGGCAGGCCGAGGATCCGCGCCGCGGTCCGCGCGTTGCCGATCATCGGGTAGATCTCCTCGGCCCCGACGACGGCGCAGGGCACGATCGGCGCCCCGGTGCGCAGCGCGGCGGTGACGAACCCGCCCCGGCCGAACCGCTGCAGGGTGTAGCGCTCGCTGAAGGACTTGCCGATGCCCTTGAAGCCCTCGGGGAACACCCCCACCAGCTCGCCGTCGGTGAGCAGCCGCTCGGCGTCCTCGTTGCAGGCCAGGGTCGCGCCGAACTTGCGCGACATGGCACCGATGAACGGGAACTGGAAGACCAGGTCGGCCCCGAGCAGCCGGAAGCGCCGCTGCGCCGGGTGGTCGTCGTGCAGCGCCACCGTGGTCATGAGCGCGTCCAGCGGGATCGTGCCGGAGTGGTTGGCCACCACCAGCGCGCCACCGGTGTCGGGGACGTGCTCCATGCCCTGGGTCTCGACCCGGAACCACTTCTGGAACAGGGGGCGCAACACCGGCAGCAGCAGGTGGTCGGCCAGGTCGGGGTCGAAGCCGAACTCGTCGGTCTCGTACTCCCCGGTCAGCCGCCGCCGCAGGAACTCCAGCCCGCCGGCGAGCTGGTCCTCCCACCCCGGCTCGGCCGCCGCGGCGCCGTCGGCCTCCTCGGGGCCCTCGGGGTGCAGCCGGATGACCCGCGCCTCAGGCATCGCGCACCGCCCGCAGCCCACCACCGGGCGGCGGGGTCCCCCGGCCACCGGTGACCGCGCCGAGCGAGCCGACCGCCGCCGCGGTGCGGCCCAGGACGTCCTCGGCGCCGTCCACCACGGCTGCGACCAGCGCGGGGTCGAGGACGGGCACCACGGTGCGACCGTAGTCGGCCAGCGCCTCGGCGGTGGTGTAGCGCGGGGTGCAGCCGAACTCCTCGCGCAGCACGCGCGTGTCGACCACCCGGCCGAAGTTCAGGAAGCGCAGCTGCTCGGGCGAGTAGTCGGTGATCCGCGCCTGCCGGGTGAGCCGGCCCAGCGGGCCGATCGCCTGGGTGGGCAGCGGCAGGGCGACCCGGCCCAGCCGGCGGATGGCCTGCGACAGCAGGACCGTGCCCTCGGCGCCCACGTTCACGGTGCCGACGAACCCACCGGTGGTGGCCCGCACCAGGACCTCGAGCGCGTCGTCCTCGTGCAGCAGCTGCACCCGGGCGTCGTAGCCCAGCGCGGTGGGGACCACCGGCAGCCGCAGGAAGCCGGTGAGCAGGGAGTCGATCCGCGGGCCGATGAAGTTGGTGAACCGCAGCACGCAGACGTCGACCTCGGGCCGGCGGCGCGAGAAGGACCGCACGTAGCCCTCGATGTCCAGGCTGTCCTTGGCGAAGCCTCCGCCGGGCACCTGCCGGGCCTGCATGGACTCGGTGAACACCGCGGGGTCGCGCGGGCTGGCGCCGTACACGGCGCTGGTGGACTTCAGGACCAGCCGGCGCACGCTGGGCACCCGCTGGCACGCGGCCAGCAGCTGCATCGTCCCGATGACGTTCAGTTCCTTCATCGAGGTGCGCCCGCCGCTGCCACCCGGCGCGGAGCTGATGTTCATGTGCACGACGGTGTCCACCCCGGCCGCGGCGATGACCTTGCCGATCAGCGGGTTGCGGATGTCGGCGCGGACGAACTCGGTCCTGCCGAGCCGGCGCTGCACCTCGGGGCGCGGGGGGACCGTGTCGACCCCCAGGACCCGCTCGATGGAGGGGTCCGCGGCGAGCTCGGCCGCCAGCGCGCCGCCCAGCCACCGGCTCACGCCGGTGACGAGCACGACCGCGGGCGGCACGAGCGTCAGCTCACTTCTTGTTGCGGCGCTGGACGCGCGTCTTCTTCAGCAGCTTGCGGTGCTTCTTCTTCGCCATCCGCTTGCGGCGCTTCTTGATGACAGAACCCATGGTCGATCTCCCGACGTCGTGTGCAGCGTGGTGCGCACCGGCCCCGCGGGGTCCGGACGCTCGACGGTCGAGACTACCGTGCGGCCGCCGGGGCAGCCGGTCGCGCTCCCGCCCCTGGGGGAGCCGCCGCCGGGACCCGACGGCGGCGACCCCTCAGCGCAGGCGCCGTGCTGGAACGGCCTGCTCGCAGGGTCCCGCGGCGCACGGAGTGCGTCGTGGGGGGCGAGGAGGTCCTTCCTCAGGCGATGTCGGTGTAGGCGTCGCGCAGGTAGTCCTGGACGGCGCGCTCGGGGACCCGGAAGGACCGGCCGACGCGGACGGCGGACAGGTCGCCGCCGTGGACGAGGCGGTACACGGTCATCTTGGACACCCGCATCATCGCGGCGACCTCGGCCACGGTCAGGAAGGTGACCGCGGAGCGCTGCGGCTGCGCCACCACCGGGCGGTTCACCGGGGCGGCGGCCGGGTGGGCCGCGGGGACCGGACGGGCGACGGCAGTGGCCTGGACCGGGCGGCCGACGGGCCGGGGGCCGGGCTGGGCGGGGCGGACCTGGTAGGCGCGCTGGGGCATGGTCATGGGTCGTTCTCCTCCGCTGGGCACGCATCGAGGCCGTCGGCTTCCCCACCGTCGGTCGGGTCACGTGCGTGCTGGGAGAAACGTTAGGGGCCTGCTGGGACAGAAGCGATGGGTGAAACGAACAGGCGGACCGGTCCGTCCTGGTCACTTGTCGACACGACTGACAGTGGTTGCTTGTTCACGGCGCGTCGATGACATGTCGACACGTCGACATGGCCCCGTGTCGACGTCAAGGGTGCACAACCAAACGCCCAGGCGTTGTGCAATCACGCAACGTGAGCGAACTACAAAAATGTTGTTCGGGTCAGCGACCGAGCTCGACCGAGCGGTCGCGCGCGGCCTCGATGGCGGCGATCAGCGCCGCCCGCACACCGTGCCGCTCCAGTTCGCGGATGGCGGCGATGGTCGTGCCGCCGGGGCTGGTGACCGCCTCGCGCAGCTGCACCGGGTGCTCGCCGGAGTCGCGCAGCATGGTGGCCGCGCCCAGCGCGGTCTGCACGATGAGGTCGGCGGCCAGCGCACGCGGCAGTCCCAGCAGGATGCCGGCGTCGACCATGGCCTCGACCAGGTAGAAGAAGTAGGCCGGCCCGCTGCCGGACAGCGCGGTGACGGCGTCCTGCTGCCGCTCCGGCACCCGGCGCACCTGGCCCACCGCCGACAGCAGCGCCTCGGCCTCGTCCAGGTCCGCCGCACCCGCGTGCGCACCCGCCGACAGCACGCTCATGCCCTCGTCCACCAGCGCCGGGGTGTTGGGCATGACCCGCACGACGGGGACACCGGCGGGCAGTGCGGCCTCCACCCGCGCCGTGGGCACCCCGGCGGCGACCGACACGACCAGGTGACCGGTGTCCACGTGCGGGGCCAGGTCGGCCAGCAGCGCGTCGACGTCCTGCGGCTTGACCGCGATCAGCAGCACCCGGCACGCCGCCGCCGCGCCGGCCAGGTCGAGGGACCGGACGCCGTGCCGGGAGACCAGCTCGGCGGCGCGCTCGGGGCTGCGCTCGACCACGACGATGCCCTCGGCCGCCCCGGGCCGGCGGACCAGCCCGGAGACCAGGGCCTCGCCGATCTTGCCGCCGCCGACGACGGCGAGTCCGGACCGCTGCGGGGTGGGTGCGCTGCTCACGCCCGGGAACGCTAGCGGCCCCGGGGTCAGGAGCCGGAGAGCAGGCCCGCCGCGGGCACGACGCACAGCAGCGTGCCGGCGAACAGCAGCACGACCAGCAGCCGCAGCCCGACCGGGCCCTGCCCCTGCCGCTGCCGCCAGGCCGACACCCCGCCGACCAGGCCGGTCATGGCCAGCGGCGCCGCCACCACGGCCGCGTAGGGCTGCAGCTCCCACAGCACGGAGAACAGGTAGTACAGACCGACGCCGACGGCGAGCGCCACGAGCAGCTCACCGGCGAACCGCACCCAGGCGACGGCGGCCTGCGACGTGGTCAGCGGCTCCGCGTCGGCCGGCTCCTCCTTCGGCAGAACCACCTTGGGGATCGGCCCGGTGGTGGGCACCGGCTCCGAGCCGGACCGGCCGCCGACCGGGGTGCGGCCGGTGCGCAGGCCCGGGATGGCCGCGGTGGAGGGCGCGGCCTCCCCGGCGAGGGGCTGCTCGACGGTCGCGGGCTCGGGCGCGGGGGCGCGGCGGCGGCCGCATCCGCGGCGCGCTGATGGGCGTGCCGGCCGTGGCCGTCACCAACCCGGCCTACCTGCCGACGGTCGGCGTCGCCGCGATGGTCACGTTCTTCTTCGCCGGCTGGCTCAACCGCACCACCGGCCTGCTCACCGGC